>DATJIM010000029.1:0-4045 GCA_035493195.1 Caldimonas sp. | reverse complement strand
CGCGGTCAGAGCCGCCAGACGCAGAGCTGGGCGGCGCGCAGCGCGTCGCGGTCGAACGCCGACTTGACGTCGACGAAGCAGCCGCCCGGCACCAGCTTGGCGGCGATCTTGTCGACGCCGAGGCCGCGGTACTCGGCGTGCGCGACCGCCGCGATCATCGCGCCGGCGCGCGGCAGCGCGTCCCACTCGGTGAGCGCGATGCCGTATTCGTCCTCGGCTTCGGCGGGGTCGCCGTGCGGGTCGTGGACGAAGACCTCGACGCCGTAGCTCTTCAGCTCGTCGACGATGTCGACGACCTTGCTGTTGCGCAGGTCGGCGCAGTCTTCCTTGAACGTCAGGCCGAGGACGTTGACCTTGGCGCCGCGGATCTGCTGGCCCGCGGCGATCATCTGCTTGACCGTCTGCTCGGCGACGTACTTGCCCATGCCGTCGTTGATGCGCCGGCCGGCGAGAATGACCTGCGGGTGGTAGCCGAGCATCTCGGCCTTGTGCGTCAGGTAGTACGGGTCGACGCCGATGCAGTGGCCGCCGACGAGACCGGGCTTGAAGCGCAGGAAGTTCCACTTCGTCCCTGCTGCCTCGAGCACCTCCGACGTGTCGATGCCCACCTTGTCGAAGATGATCGCGAGCTCGTTCATCAGCGCGATGTTGAGGTCGCGCTGCGTGTTCTCGATCACCTTGCACGCCTCGGCCGCCTTGATGCTCGAGCAGCGGTGGACGCCGGGGCCGACGACGCGCTGGTAGAGCGCGGCGACCTTGTCGAGCGTCGACGGCGTGTCGCCGGAGACGACCTTGACGACGTTGGTCAGCATGTGCTCGCGGTCGCCGGGGTTGATGCGCTCGGGGCTGTAGCCGACGAAGAAGTCGCGCTTCCAGACCTTGCCCGACGACTGCTCGAGGACCGGGATGCAGATCTCCTCGGTCGCGCCGGGATAGACAGTCGACTCGTAGACGACGACGGCGCCGGCCTTGAGATGCGGCGCGATCGTCCGACTGGCGCCGATCAGCGGCTGGAAGTCGGGGATGTGCGCGTCGTCGACCGGCGTCGGCACCGCGACGAGGACGAAGTCGGCTTCGCCGAGACGCGCCGCGTCGCTCGTGTACTCGGCATGGACGGCGAGCGCCATCTCGGCATCGGCGATCTCTCGCGACGGGTCGTGCCCGGCACGGCATCGCTCGACCTTGTCGGAGACGATGTCGAAGCCGATCGTGCGACCGAGCTTGCCGAACTCGACGACGAGCGGCAGCCCGACGTACCCCAGCCCGATGACCCCGACGACCGCCACTGGCACTTCCCCGACAGGCAAAGCGAGCAATTCTACGGGCCGGGTCGACGCCGAGTCGCGCCGATGCGTGCGCTTCGCAACACCCGCGTCGGAAGCGCTCCGCCAGCGGCCACAATAGTGGGCCGCCGGCGTTGGCCATGTCGTTCTTCGTCATCTCGTTCCTCACTTCGCTGCTCGTGACGCTCGTCGTCGTCCGATCGGCGTCGCTTCACGCCTGGTCGGCCGACCACGACTTCTCGGGCCCGCAGAAATTCCACACCCGCGCGGTGCCGCGGATCGGCGGCCTCGGCGTCCTCGTCGCGATGGTCGTCGCCGGCATCTTCGCCAACTTCACACAGAGCGACGCGGCGCCGAAGTTCTGGGTGCTGGTCGCGTGCGGCATGCCGGCGTTCGTGTTCGGGATCGCCGAGGACCTGACGAAGGCGGTCGCGGCGCGCTGGCGGCTGCTCGCGACGTGCGTCTCGGCCGCGCTCGCGGTCTGGCTGCTCGACGGCGTCATCCACCGCACCGACATCCCGGGGATCGACCAGCTGATCGTCTGGCTGCCGGCGGCGATCGCGCTGACGCTGCTCGCCGTCACCGGCGTCGCCAACGCCGTCAACATCATCGACGGCTTCAACGGCCTGGCGTCGATGTGCGTGATGATGATGATGCTCGGCATCGCGTACGTCGCGTTCCAGACCGGCGACGCCTTCGTCGCCGGCACCGCGCTGATCGCCGCCGGCGCGGTGTTCGGCTTCTTCGTCTGGAACTTTCCCGCCGGCCTGATCTTCCTCGGTGACGGCGGCGCCTACTTCCTCGGCTTCGTGCTCGCCGAGCTGAGCGTGCTGCTGCTGGTGCGCAACCCGACGGTCTCGCCGATCTTCCCGCTGCTGCTCTGCGCGTATCCGATCTTCGAGACGATCTTCACGATGTACCGGCGGCGGGTCCTGCGCGGCGTCGCGACGGCGCAGCCCGACGGCATCCATCTGCACACGCTCATCCACCGCCGCCTGATCCGCCTCAACTTCGGCCCCGGCATCGGCGAGCGCAGGCGCACGCAGCGCAACTCGATGACGTCGCCATATCTGTGGATGCTCTGCCTGCTGTCGATCATCCCGAGCGTCCTCTGGTGGAACAGCACGCGCGTCCTCTCGGTCTTCCTCCTTCTCTTCATCCTGCTCTATGTCTTCCTCTACTGGCGGATCGTCCGCTTCCGCACTCCCCGATGGCTCGGCGGGCGGCGCGAGCCGCGGCCGACCGGACGCCGCTTCACCGACGTCCATGAGCACGACTCCTGACGGCGCGCCGCGCGCGGCGGCCGCCGACGACAACGCGCTCGTCGCCGAGCGGCGCGAGAAGCTCGCCGCGATCCGCGCGCGCGGCGTCGCGTTCCCGAACGACTTCAAGCCGAAGGACCGTGCCGCCGAGCTCGCGCGCCGCCACGGCCATCTCGACAACGCCGCGCTCGAACAGCAGGCGGTCGCCGTCTCGGTCGCCGGCCGGCTGATGCTCAAGCGCGTGATGGGCAAGGCGAGCTTCGCGACGCTGCAGGATGCGACCGGCCGGATCCAGCTGCGCGTCGCCGTCGACGCGGTCGGCGAAGAGGCGTACGCGCAGTTCAAGCATCTCGACCTCGGCGACATCGTCGGCGCCGAAGGCACGCTCTTCAAGACGAAGACCGGTGAGCTCACGGTCCATGTCACGCGGCTGCGGCTGCTGACGAAGAGCCTGCGGCCCCTGCCCGACAAGTTCCACGGCCTCGCCGATGCCGAGCAGAAGTACCGCCAGCGCTACGTCGACCTCATCACCGACGAGTCGGCGCGCGCGCGCTTCGTCGCGCGCAGCAAGGCGCTATCGTCGATCCGCCGCTTCATGGTCGAGCACGGCTTCATCGAGGTCGAGACGCCGATGCTGCACCCCATCCCCGGCGGCGCCAACGCCAAGCCCTTCGTCACGCACCACAACGCGCTGGACCAGGAGATGTACCTGCGCATCGCGCCGGAGCTCTACCTCAAGCGCCTGCTGGTGGGCGGCTTCGAGCGGGTGTTCGAGATCAACCGCAGCTTTCGCAACGAAGGCATCTCGGTCCGCCACAACCCCGAGTTCACGATGCTCGAGTTCTACGCGGCGTACTGGGACCACCGCGACCTGATGGACTTCACCGAGGACGTGCTGCGCCACGCCGCGCGCGAGGCGGCGGGGTCGGCGAAGCTGACGTACGCCGGCCGCGACGTCGACGTCGAGTCGCCCTTCGCGCGGATGACCGTCAAGGAGGCGATCGTCCGCCACGGCAGCGTCAGCGACGCCGACGCCGGCAGCGCCGACGCGCTGCGCACGCGGCTGCGCGCGCTCGGCGCCGACGTTCCTGCGCACTGGAAGCTGCCCGAGCTGCAGTTCGGTCTCTTCGAGGAGGTCGTCGAAGAGCAGCTCTGGAACCCGACCTTCATCGTCGATTACCCGGTCGAGGTCTCGCCGCTCGCGCGCGCCTCCGACCGCGACCCCAGCGTCGCCGAGCGCTTCGAGCTCTTCATCACCGGCCGCGAGTTCGCGAACGGGTTTTCCGAGCTCAACGACGCCGAGGACCAGGCGGCGCGCTTTCGCGCTCAGGCGGCGAACAAAGAGGCCGGCGACGAGGAGGCGATGTACTACGACGCCGACTTCATCCGCGCGCTCGAGATCGGGATGCCGCCGACGGGAGGCTGCGGCATCGGCATCGACCGCGTCGTCATGCTGCTCACGGACGCGCCGAGCATCCGCGACGTGCTGCTCTTCCCGGC
>DATJIM010000028.1:0-23026 GCA_035493195.1 Caldimonas sp. | reverse complement strand
AGCTTCCAGCGCAGCACCTGAAGAAGCCCGGCCGCGAAGGCGAGCTCGAGCTCGCGCCGCAGTTCATGGCGCCCGACTACCGCGGCAGCGGCAAGCTCGAAGGCTTCGCCGCGATCGTCACCGGCGCAGACTCGGGAATCGGCCGCGCCGTCGCGGTGCTGTTCGCGCGCGAGGGCGCGGACGTCACCGTCGCCTACCTCGACGAGCACGACGACGCCGCCGAGACCAAGCGCTGCATCGAGGCCGAGGGGCGCCGCTGCGTCCTCGTCGCTGGCGACGTCAAGAAGACGAAGTTCGCCGAGAAGGTCGTCGCTCGGACGATCGACGCGTTCGGCAGGCTCGACGTCGTCGTCAACAACGCCGCGTTCCAGGAACACGCCGACTCGCTCGAGGACATCACCGACGATCGCCTCGAGGAGACGTTCAACACCAACATCTTCGGCTACATCCGGATGGCGCGGGCGGCGCTGCCGCACCTGAAGGAGGGCGGCTCGATCATCAACACCGGATCGGTCACCGGCCTCGAAGGCAGCGCGCGGCTGCTCGATTACTCGGCGACCAAGGGCGCGATCCACGCGTTCACGAAGTCGCTCGCGCAAAGCCTCATCGACAAGGGCATCCGCGTCAACGCGGTCGCACCGGGCCCGGTCTGGACGCCGCTCAATCCGGCCGACTCGCCGGCCGAGAAGGTCGCCGAGTTCGGCAAGGACACGCAGATGAAGCGGCCGGCGCAGCCTGAGGAGCTCTCGCCGGCATACGTTTTCCTCGCGTCGCCGGCGTGCTCCGGCTACATCAGCGGGATCGTGCTGCCGGTGACCGGCAGCGTCGGCGCGATCTGAGCTGCGCTCGGCCGCCTCACGCCGCGCCGCGCGCCACTCCGATCGCCTTCATCGCCTTGGCCGCGCTCTGCCTGGTCTGCGCGTAGCCGCGCCAAGGCTCGCCGCGCTCCTCGATCCGTTCGTGCGCGTTGCGGATCGTCCAGTGCGCGCCACTCGTGATTGCGCCGAGCTCGTCCCACGCGCACGGCACCGAGATGCCGAGGCCCGGCCGGGCCCGCGCCGACCACGCGCACGCGGTCGTCGCGCCGAAGCCGTTGCGCAGGTAGTCGACGAAGATGCGACCGACGCGGTTCTTGGCGCCGCTCTTGGCGACGAAGCGCTCCGGAAGCGTCGCCGCCATGTGCTCGACGGTTCGCTTCGCGAGCTCGCGCACCGCGTCCCAGTCGTCCTTCGGCGCGATCGGAACGACGACGTGCAGCCCCTTGCCGCCGCTCGTCTTCAGGAAGCTCGCAAGGCCGATCTGCTCGAGGAGCGAGCGCATCAGCTCGGCGCCTTCCTGCATCGCCTTCCAGGCGACGCCTTCGCCGGGGTCGAGGTCGAAGACGATGCGGTCCGGATGCGCTGCGTCCTTCGTCGTCGCGTTCCAGGTGTGGAACTCGATGACGTTGGCCTGCGCGGCGCCGATCAGCGCGGTGAACGAATCGACCTCGACCATCGGCTCGTGGTCGGGCGAGAACGCCGCGGCGACTTCGCGCAGCTCGGGGATCTTGAGCGCGCCGGCGTGGCGCTGGAAGACGAGCTGACCGGCGAGCCCGGCCGGCGCCCGCACCAGCGAGACCGGTCGCTTGACGAGATGCGGCAGGATGACCTTGGCGACGTCGAGGTAGTAGTTGACGATCTCGAGCTTGGTGATCCCGGTCGTCGCGTCGACGACGCGATCGGGATGGCTGATGCGGATGCCTTCGACGTTCGCGTCGCCGCCTCGCTTTGCCGCCTTCGCCGGCGTGCTCGCTGCGCGCGCGCTCTTCGCTGCGGCCGTCTTCGCCGACGTCGTCTTCGTTGCACCGCGCTTGCCGCCGACGCTCGTCGCCGTCGTCGCCGTCTTCCTCGCCGCCGCCGCCGGCGCGACCGCCTGCTCGCGGCCGATCGCGCCGGCGTCCTTGTCGTCGCGCAGGCCGTGGAAGACGGAATGGCGGACGCGGCCGTCGGGAGTCCACTCGCCGAACGAGACTTCGGCGACGAGACGCGGCTCGACCCAGTGGCCGCGGACATCGCGCGGCTTCTCGAAGAACGGCGTCTGCGCGGCCGGGACGGCGTCGAGCGCGCTCTTCACGGCACGCAGCGTCGCCTGGTCGAAGCCGCTGCCGACCGCGCCGGCGAAGCGCAAGTGACCGGCTTCGTCGTGAATGCCGAGCAGGAGCGAGCCGATCCCCGTGCGCGACCCCTGCGGATCGGTCCAGCCGCCGATCACGAACTCCTGCCGCTGCGTGCACTTGAGCTTGATCCACGTCGGGCTGCGCCGCGAGACGTACGGCGCGTCGGCGCGCTTGCCGATCATCCCCTCGAGGCGCATCCGGCACGCGTTCTGCAGCAGCTCGGCGGGGCTCGAGTCGAAGTCGTGGCTGAAGCGGATCCGCTCCTGCGGCTCGGCGCGGTCGAGCAGCGCCGCGAGGAGCGCGCGCCGCTCGACGAGCGGAACGTTGCGCAGATCGTGGCCGTTCCAGAACGGCAGATCGAAGACGTAGTACTGAATGTCGGCGACACGAGCCGACTCGAACGCGTTCTGCAGCGCGTTGAAGTCGGGAACGCCATGGGCGCCGTTGACGACGATCTCGCCGTCGAGCCAGGCCGAGCCGATGCCGAGCCTTCGCACCGCGTCGACGAGACCCGGCATGCGTTCGGTCCAGTCGTTGCCGCGGCGCGTGAAGAGGCGCACTTCGTCGCTTGTTGCATCGACGCGCGCGAGCAGCCGGTAGCCGTCGAACTTGATCTCCCATATCCAGCCGGCGTCGTGCGGCGCTTCGTCGACGAGCGTCGCGAGCTGCGGCAGCAACGTCGCCGGCAGCCGCGCACGCACCGCCCCGGCAGGAAGCGAGGGCGCGGTGATGCGGTGCGACGTCCGCGACGTGTGCGGCGATCCGCCGCCGTCACCGTCGTCGTCGCTGTTGCTGTCGCTGCGTGCTCGCTTCGTTGCCGTCTTGCGGCCACGGCGCGCCGGCGTCTTCCGCTTCGAATCGTCGGCGGCGGCCTCGCGGGGCGACGCCGTTGCCTTGTCGGCGATCGTGCGGTTCGACAGCACGCTCTTCGGCTCGGCGACGGTGACGTCGTACTCGGCGACCGGGCGCGCCTCGTCGTCGCGTTCCTTGATGAGCAGCCACGGTTCCTGGCGCTCGCCTTCGCGGCCGTGCATGCGAACGAGCGTCCAGCCGCCGCGCAGCTTCTTGCCGTGCAGGCGGAACTTGAGCTTGCCCGCGCTGAGGCCAGCGCGCGCGTCGCCGATCGGCTCCCACGTTCCGTTGTCCCAGACGATGACTTGGCCGGCGCCGTATTGGCCCTTCGGAATCGTCCCTTCGAAGCTCGCGTAGTCGATCGGATGGTCCTCGACGTGCACGGCCATCCGCTTGTCGTGCGGATCGAGGCTCGGCCCCTTCGGGACGGCCCAGCTCTTCAGCGTGCCGTCGAGCTCGAGGCGGAAGTCGTAGTGCAGGCGCGTCGCGGCATGCTTCTGGACGACGAACGAGAGCGCCCCGCGCGTCGCCTTGCCGCCGGTCGGCTCGCGGGTGACGTCGAAGTTGCGCTTCTCGAAGTACGGTTGCAACGCGCTCTTCATCGCCGCTCCTTGATCTTCAGTGCGCGAGCTGGGCCATCAGCGCAGGCACTTCGGCGGCGAGCTCGCTGGCGAGATAGCCGACCGGCCCGCGCCGCACGGCGAGCGCGGCACCGGCGTGCGCGTGCAGCGCGATCGCCCACGCCGCGGCCTGCGCGAGCGGCGCGCCGCGCGCCGCGAGGCCGACGACGATTCCGGCGAGAACGTCGCCCGATCCCGACGTGCCGAGGCCGGGCTGCTGGCTCGTGTGGCGCCAGCAGTCGCCGTCGGGGGTCGCGAGCATCGTCGTCGGTCCCTTCAACGCGACGACCGCGTTCCAGCGCAGCGCCGCCTCGCGCGCGTGGCGCTCCGGGTCGGCGAGGATCTCTTCGCGCGCGAAGCCGGTGAGGTGCGCCATCTCGCCGGCGTGCGGCGTGAGCAGCGGCGGTCGTTCGAAGCGGCGGATGTCGATGACGACGTCCATCGCGAGCGCGTCGAGCACGATCGCGGCACGCGTCGTCCGCTTGAGCAGGCGCCGTACGAACGCGCGCGTCGCCGCGGCGTCCTGCAATCCCGGGCCGACGAGCACGGCGTCGACCTTCGCGAGCCGCGCCTCGATCTTGGCGAGGCCATCGGCGGCGAGGCCGCCGGCATCGCTCTCGGGGAGTGCGATCACGCGCGCCTCGGCGAGCGCGAACGCGAGCCCGCGTGCGACGCTCGCGCCGGTCGCGACGGCGAGCTTGCCGGCGCCGGCGCGCAGCGCTGCGTGCGCAGCGAGCAGCGCCGCTCCCGGCGTCTCGCCGCCGCCGGCGACGACGAGCGTCGAGCCGCGGTCCTCCTTGTCGGCGGCGCTGCCCGGCACCGGCAACGGCCAGTCGCGCAGCAGACGGGCGTCGATGTCGATCGTCGCGGCAGCCATCACGGTTTCGCCGCCGCCGGACGGTCGGGCTCGGCCGTCACGGCCGCGCCCGCCTCGCGCAGCGGCGAGACGAAGTTCTCGAGACGGACGACGAGCTTGCCGCGCCGGCCGGCCTGGGGATCGAATTCATACGAGGTGATGCCGCAGTTGGGAACGTCGCCGAGGCGGTCGATCGCGAGGATCTGCTGCTCGTCGAGACGTTCGAGAAGATAGCGCATGCAGTTGACGATCACCTGGTGGGCGACGACGAGGACGCGGTCGCCGCGGTGCTCGCGCGCGAGCATGTCGAGAAAGCTGCGCAACCGCAGGATGACGTCGCACCAGCTCTCGCCGCCGGGCGGACGGAAATAGAACTTGCCGACGTGGCGGCGCTGCTCGGCGAGCTCGGGGTACTTCTCGCGGATGCCGAACGTCGTCATGCGGTCGAGGATGCCGAACTCCTTCTCGCGCAGCCGCTCGTCGTGGACGCACGCGACGACGTCGGCGTCGTCGCCGGCCTGGCCGCGCAGCGCCGCCAGGACGCGATCGCCGGTCTGGCGCGCGCGGAGGTACGGCGAGCTGAGAACGATCTCGGGACGCTCGCCGTCCGGAAGCTGGGCGAACCAGTGGCCGAGCGCGTCGGCCTGGCGTTCGCCGAGCGTCGACAGCGGCACGTCGACGTCGCGCTCGGCGATGTCGATCAGGTGCAGCCCGCCCGCCTCGGCGGCGTCGCGCGCGACGTTGCCTGCGCTCTGGCCGTGGCGAACGATCCAGAGCGTCTGCGGCCATTTCTGTTCCAACGCGTCGTCTCCCTGCGCGCCTGCGAGCAACGGCCGTGCCCGCGCGGCGTCGCCGGTCAGTCTTGCTGAAGTGCCTTCCTGCGCGCGTAGGCGAGGCGGGCGCTGGCGCGGCGGCCGAGACGCCGCTCGAGCGGCGCGAGCAGCGCGACCACGCCGAGCCAGTCACGCGCGTAGAACGCTTGCTTCGCGAGCGCGAGCACGTCGCGCATGCGGTCGGCGTCCATCTCGCGGCCGCGGGCGGCGATCAGGTCGTCCCAGAGCTGCGGCTCGTCGTTGAAGAAGCGTCTGCCGCAGCCGCGCAGCGCGTCGGCCAGCCGCGTGAACTCGGCGAGCAGCAGCTCGGGCTCGAGCATCGCGTCGTAGAGGCCGTGGACGCGCTGGGGGAATTGGTCGCGGACCTCGAGCGCGTGCAGCTCCTCGATGGCGAACGTCCCCACCCTCGCACAGCCGATCTCGAGGTGGAGCTCGAGACGGAGCGGCGCGATCGAGAGGGCGACCTCGCGGCGGCTCTCGGCGTCGATCGCGCTCGCACGGTAGACGACCGCAGCATGCACGCCGTCGCCGTCGCCGCCGCGCTCGATGGCGCGGCGCGTGCGAGCGAAGCCATGCTCGTCGACGAGGAAGCGAAACGCCTCCTCCTCGCACACGCAGAACGACTCGTCGAAGGTCATGGCGACAAGCGCCGGGCTCGGAGGTCGGCCATCGCTCCGTCTCGACCGAACCGACGCGAGGACGGGGCGTCGTATCGTGCCGAAGCCGGTGCGCCAGCGCGCGCCGCACCGGTGCCCGGCTGTCCATTACGGCACACACGAGCGGCACGGGAACGCTTGCGTTGGATCGCATGGCCTCGCATGGCCGGCGGGCGCCGGCGCGCGCCCGCGCGCCTGCCGACGAACGGCGCTCGCCGTCGATCCGTCGCGTCGCCGCGGCATGTCAGAAGCCCGCCCATTGGCCCTGCCCTCTTGTCTGGTACTGGACAGATCGTTGCATTCTGTCCATGCATGGACTAGGCTGCGGGACGCCTCCCGGGCTTCCGACACCGCCAACGACATGAGCGCTCTCCTCAAGGCGGCCCCAGCAGCCGTCGACCTCACCTCCGCCCGCGCCGCCGGCGCCGCGCTGCGCACGTTCTTCCGCCTTGCCGACGCCTGGGACCTCACGGGCGCCGAGCAGGCGACGCTGCTCGGCGTCGCCCGCGCAACGCTGTACCAGTGGAAGCAGGGCAAGGTCGGTCCGCTCGACCGCCATGTTCTCGAGCGGCTGTCGCACGTGTTCGGGATCTATTCGTCGCTGCAGATCCTCTTCCCGGCGTCGGGCCGCGCCGAGGAATGGATTCGCAAGCCCAACAGCGCGCGCGTGTTCGGCGGCCGCTCGGCCCTCGAGCGCATGCTCGGCGGCCAGGTCTCCGACCTCTTCGTCGTCCGCGAGTACCTCGACGCGCAGCGCGGCGGCAAGGCATGAGCGTTGCGCAAGAAGCCGAGGCCGAAGCGAAGAAAGCTTCGGCAACGCCGGCAACGCCGGCGCGTGGGTCGGCGACGATCGATCCCGAGACCGTGCCGGTGCGCCGCGTCACGTGGCGGCCGTCGTACCGGCTGATTCCGTCGCGCTATCCGACCGTCGGCCTGTACGACGCGATCGCCGATCCGGCCGACCTCGACGTCGTCTTCGCGATCGAGGCGCTTGCCAATCCACGCATTCGCGACGAGCTCGGCGAGATCACGCTCGTCGCCAAGGACGAGCGGGTCACCGGCCCCGGAGCGACTCCGGTGATGGCGGCTTTCACGCATCTCAACAAGGACGGTTCGCGCTTCTCCGACGGCGCGTACGGCGTCTACTACGCCGCGCACTCGCTCGAGACGGCGATCGCCGAGGTGAGCCACCATCGCGCGGTCTTCCTGCGCAGCACCGAAGAGCCGGCGATCGACATCGACCTGCGCCTCGTCACCGCCAACGTCGAGGCCGACCTGCACGATCTCGCCGAGCCCGGCGAGGCGGCGAACGCGGCAAACCGCTTCGCCGCCGCGCTCGACCCCGACGACTACGCGCCGTCGCAGGCACTCGGCCGCGCGCTGCGTGCGGTCGAGAGCTGGGGCATCCGCTATCCGAGCGTGCGCCATGCCGGCGGCGAATGCGTCGGCATCTTCCGGCCGCGTGCGCTTCGTCACGCCAAGGCGGCGGGTCACTACGCGCTGTGCTGGGACGGCAGCCGCTTCACCCACTGGTACGAGAAGCGACCGCCGCACGCCGTCGGGTGACGAAGGCGCGGCCGGCGCGACGTCGTTCACGCCGCACGCCTTCGCCGCTGCGCTTGCTTACATCTTCGCCCGGCGCCGGCGGCGACCATGGGCGGCAGCGCTCTGCGTTCGCTGCATGCTCCACCTCGCGCTCGTCTTCGTCCATTTCCTCGCCGCCGCGCTCGCGCTCGGCGCGATCGTCGCGACCGACCTGAGGCTGCTCTCGAAGCTCGCGCAGGACCGCGTCCGGATCGCGCCGCCGAACGCGTTCGTGTCGCGAATCGTCGTCGTCTCGCTCGCGGTTCTCTGCGCGACCGGCGCGGCGATCGTCGCGCAGGCGGCGTTCTTCCGCATCGACGAGCTCGCGAATCCGAAGCTGCACGCCAAGCTGCTGCTCGTCGTCCTGCTCGTCGCGAACGCGTTCGTGCTGCACCGCTTCACATTTCCGCGGCTCGCCGCCGGCCGCCGTATCGCGCGCTGGCATGCCGCCGACTGGCTTGCGATCGCGGTGCCGGTCGCGGCGTCGAACGCGCTCTGGCTGTTCGTCGCGCTGCTCGGCATCGCCCATGAATGGAACGACGTCGTGCCGCTCGCCGACATCCTCGCCGCGGCGACGCTGACGTACCTCGCGGTGCAGGCCGGCGTCTGCGCCATCCTCGTCATCGCGGCGACGCCGATCGATCCGGAGCGACAGCGCTGGACCGATGCGGTCCGCCGCGCGCTGGCGTCGATCGGCGACCTCGGCGCGCCGCGCGCTTCCGGGCCCGGAACACCGCGCCGTCGCTTCGACGACCCCGTCGACGACGAGGACAGCCAGCTCGCTGCAGCGATCGCCATCGTCGCCGCACGAACGCGGGCGTCTCGCTTCGACGAGCCCGACCTGCAGCTCGTGACCAACGGCCGCGAGCGGCGTCGGCGCAGGCGCTGAGCGGCGCGCTCAGCGCGTCCGCGGCTGCCGACCAGTGACGGGATAGGCCGGATCGGTGTAGCCCGGCGTCGACGCGTGTCCCGGCGCGACCATGCTGTCGACGAGCGCCTCGTCCTCGGCATCGAACGGTGCATCGATCGCGTCGAGGTATGCCTGCCATTGCGCGAGCGTCTTCGGGCCGCCGATCAGTCCGTGCACGAGCGCGTTGTTCCAGACCCAGCCGAGCGCGAACTGCAGCGGCGTGCGGCCGCGCGCCACGGCGTGCTCGGCGATGCGCTTCGCGAACGCGACCGACTCGGTGCGGAACTCGGTCTGCAGGATCCGCGTGTCGTTGCGTGCCGCACGCGACCCCTCGGGCGGCGCCGCCCCGGGTGCGTACTTGCCCGAGAGGACGCCGCGCGCGAGCGGGCTGTAGGCGACGACGCCGACGCCGTAGTGCGCGCAGCACGGCAGCAGCTCGGTCTCGATGCCGCGCGTCATCGCGTTGTACGGCGGCTGGCAGACGATCGGCGGCGGGATGCCGGCGGCCCGGCACATCTCGACGATGCGTGCGACGCGCCAGGCACGGAAGTTGGAGACGCCGAAGTAGAGCACCTTGCCGCTCGCGAGCAAATGCGCCATCGCAGCGACGGTCTCCTCGAGCGGCGTCGTCGCGTCCTCGCGGTGCAGGTAGAGGATCTCGACGCGGTCGGTGCCGAGCCGCGCCAGGCTTGCATCGACCGCCCGCACCATGTGCCGGCGCGACAGGCCGCGGTCGTTGGCGTCGGCGCTGGTCGGGTTGGCGAGCTTGGTCGCGACGACCCAGCGCTCGCGGTCGGCGGCGATCAGGCGGCCGACGATGCGCTCGGAGTCGCCCTTCGCGTACGCGTCGGCGGTGTCGATCGCGTTCAGCCCGGCGTCGCGCGTCGCGGCGACGATGCGCGCCGCTTCGGCTTCGTCGGTCTGGTCGCCGAACATCATCGCGCCGAGCCAGAGCTTCGAGACCTTGAGGCCGCTCGCGCCGAGCGACGTCGGTGAATGGCGATGGTCAGCCATGCGATGCACCTTTCGAAGACGCAGCTGCGGCGGCGACGAAGCGGTCGCGCAGTTCGCGCTTGAGCACCTTGCCGATCGCGCTGCGCGGGAGCTCGTCGACGATCGCGAGGTGCGCGACACGCTGCGTCTTGCCGAGCCGCTCGTTCGTCCACGCGCGCAGCGCCTCGGCGTCGATCGTCGCGCCTTCGCGCACGACGACCCACGCCGCCGGCGTCTCGCCCCAGCGCTCGGAGGGAACGCCGGCGACCGCCGCGTCGGCGACCGCGGGATGCTGGCGGAGCACCGCCTCGAGGTCGCTCGGGTAGAGGTTGAAGCCGCCGCTGATGATCATGTCCTTGCGGCGATCGACGAGCGTGAGAAAGCCGTCGTCGTCGAAGCGGCCGACGTCGCCGGTGCGGATGAAGCGCTTGCCGGTGGCGTCGAACCACTCGGCCTCGGCGGTGCGCTCGGGCTGGCCGTGGTAGCCGGCCATCATCCCTGCCGAATGGCCGACGACCTCGCCGGTATCGCCCTTCGGCAGCTCGCGGCCTTGCTCGTCGATCAGGCGGATGTCGTGGCCCGCGACCGGCGTGCCGACGGTGTGCAGCTTGGTCGGGTGCTCGTGCGCGGCGAGGATGCACGTGCCACCGCCTTCGGTCATGCCGTAGAACTCGACGAGACCGCCCGGCCAGCGTGCGAGCACGTCGGCTTTCAGCGCCGCCGCGAACGGCGCGCTGGTGCAGAACTTCATCCGAAACGACGACAGGTCGAAGTCGCCGAAGCGCGGGCTCGCCATCAGCCGCTGATACTGCACGGGAACGAGCATCGTGTGCGTCGCGCGGTGCCGCTCGGCCACCGCGAGATAGCGCTCGACGTCGAACTTGTCCATCAGCACGAGGGTGCCGCCGAACGCGATCGTCGGGAAGAAGACGACGAGCGTCGTGTTCGAGTAGAGCGGCGTCGCGAGCAGCGTCACCGTGTCGCTGGCGTAGCCGAAGCGCGCGCCGCGCATGACGTGGGTCCAGCGCATTCCGTGCGGCTGCACGATGCCCTTCGGCATCCCCGTCGTTCCCGACGAGTAGATGATGTTGAAAGGCATCTCGGGCCGGATCTCGACCGGCTGCGGCGTGCTGCCCGCGGGTGCGAGCCAGCGATCGAACGGCGTCCCGGGAGCGCCTTCTGAAAGCGCGACGAGGGAAGGCGCGCCTTCGCCGCCGACGCCGGCCAGCACGTCGGCGGCGCTCGCGTCGACGAACAGCAGCCGTACGCCCGCGTCGCCGACCATCGAGCGAAAGCTCGCCGGCGTCACCGAGGAGGCGAGCGGCGCGACGACGAC
Source organism: Caldimonas sp. (assembly GCA_035493195.1). GTDB lineage: Bacteria > Pseudomonadota > Gammaproteobacteria > Burkholderiales > Burkholderiaceae_C > Schlegelella_A. Next base: position 12,231 of record DATJIM010000028.1, on the reverse strand, counting down.
GCCGGCGCGCAGCGCGCCGAGAAAGAGCGCCGCGTACGCCACCGAGTTGCGCGCACAGATCGCGATCGCATGGCCGGGGGCGACGCGGTCGCGCTGCAGGCTTGCAGCGACGCGGTCCATCAGCGCGTCGAGCGCGCCGTAGTCGATCGCAGCGCCATCGGCATCGACGATCGCCGGATGCCGCGGCGCCGCCGACGCGTGCGCGCGGACGAGATCGGCGATCGGCGCGAACGGAGGATCGATGACGTCGCCGTCGTCGTCGGTCGGTTGCGCAATCGAGGATGGGTTCATGGCGAAGGAGGCATGAGCGGCCGGACCATGCGGTCGAGGAGGTGGTCGAGCGCGCCGTCGAGGTCGTCGCAGCGGCCGGTGTGCACAGCCGAGGTCTGGATGATCGTGCTGCGTGGCGCGACCAGCCAGTGGAACCGCTCGCGCAGGGTGAGCCGGCCGATCGGCCCGGCCGCTTCGCCGCCGTCGCAGACCGCGGCGATCGCGTCGAGCGCGGTACGGATCGCCGTCAGGTCGATCCGCGGGTCGAGCGCGCGCAGCCGCGCCTCGTCGACGGCGAAGCGCGCTGCCAGGTAGCCCTCGGCGTCGGAGGAGACGATCGCGCCGACGTTGACGAACTCGCCGCGCTCGACGCGCGGCACGACGCGGACGATCGCGTAGTCATACGTGCAGCGATCGGGCACGCTCGGCCTCCTCTGCAAAGGCGCGCGGCGCTTCGAGCCGGCGCGTCAGATAGCGGCTGTACGCCGCGCGCTGCGCAGGCTTGCCGGCGTGCGCGTCGTCGTCGAGCCACTCGTCCGGGATCAGCGCGACGATGGCGTCGATCTTCGCTGCGGTCAGCGCCGCATGGAGCGCCGCGTCGGCGTCGCCGAGCTTGGTCGCGAACGGCAGCAGGACGTGGTCCTTGATCGCGGCGAACGGCATCGCCGCGCGATCGACGAAGTCCGCCGACGCGTGGTGGAAGTAGAGCGCGGCGCCGTGGTCGATCAGCCACAGCCGGTCGTGCCAGACGAGCATGTTGGCGTTGCGCGCGGTGCGGTCGAGATTGCTGAGGTAGGCGTCGAACCAGACGATGCGCGACGCGAGCTCGCCGTCGGGCCGGAACGCGAGCGGATCGAACGCGACCGCGCCGGGCAGGTAGTCGAGCGCGAGGTTGATCGCCGTTGCGCCGTCGGCGCGCGTTGCGCTGGCGCGGATGAGGTCCTGGATCTCGGCGTCGGGCTCGGTGCGCGCGAGGTCGGCGTCGATCGTCGCGAACACGATCTCGGGCACCGGCAGGCTGAGCGCACGGCCGATCTCGCCGGCGACGAGCTCGGCGATGAGCGCGCGCGGGCCCTGGCCGGCGCCGCGAAACTTGAGGACGTAGAGGCCGTCGTCGTCGCCTTCGACGATCGCCGGCAGCGAGCCGCCCTCGCGCAGCGGCGTCACGTAGCGCGTTGCGTGCACGGCCCTCATGACGTACCGGCTGAGATCAGCTCGTGCGTTCGGTACGTCATGAACGCGAGGTACGCGGCGAGGCCGAAGTAGACGGCCAGGATTTCGGCGCGGCGCCGCGGCGCGATCGCGTAGTAGGCCGCGTTCTCGGGCGCCTTCGGGTCGTAGCGCCACGCCTTGACGACCTGCGGCGCTGCGAGCAGTGCGATCAGCAGCAGCATCGGGTTCGGGTGCCAGAGGAAGAACGCGCCGAGCAGCGGAACGCCGACGAACCAGATCCGCGGCGACAGCACCGCGGTGATGCGGCCGCCGTCGAGCGGCGAGAGCGGCAGCAGGTTGAAGAGGTTGAGGAAGAACCCGGCGTACGCGACCGCGAGCAGCCAGCGCGGCCCGTCGTCGCCGGCCGCGACGTAGGTGAGGATCGCGGCGACCGTGCCGACGACGGGGCCAGCGAGCGCGACGTACGCTTCGGTCTCGACGTCGCGCGGCTGCTCCTTGAGGTCGATCCAGGCGCCGACGAAGGGGATGAAGGTCGGCATGCCGACCGCGAGCCCGCGCTGTCGCGCGGCGACGAAGTGCCCCATCTCGTGCGCGAACAGCAGCGCGACGAAGCCGGCCGCGTAGCGCCAGCCGAACACGAACGCGTAGACGACGAGCGAGACGAGCATCGTCCCGCCGCTCGCGAAGATCTTGCCGAGCTTGGCTCCCGAGAGGAGAAGGAGGAGCAGCTTGATCACGCGCGATTCTAGGAGCGCCCCTTGAAACCGCGCCGCCGTGGCGCCATCTCCCGGCCGCCGCCCCGCGGCAGCGTGCCGCACCCGATCGAGAACAATCCGCAGATGGACAAGCAAACCCTAACCTTTCAGGCCGAGGTCCAGCAGATCCTGCACCTCGTCACCCATTCGCTCTACTCCAACAAGGAGATCTTCCTTCGCGAGCTGATCTCGAACGCGTCCGACGCGTGCGACAAGCTGCGCTTCGAGGCGATCGACAAGCCCGAGCTCTACGAGGGCCAGACCGAGCTCGCGGTGCGCGTCTCGTTCGATGCCGACGCCAAGACGATCACGGTCACCGACAACGGGATCGGGATGTCGTCGGAAGAGGCGGTCGCCAACCTCGGCACCATCGCCAAGAGCGGGACGCGCGAATTCATGTCGGCGCTCGAGGGCGACCAGAAGAAGGACGCGCAGCTGATCGGCCAGTTCGGCGTCGGCTTCTACTCGGCGTTCATCGTCGCCGACCGCGTGACGGTCGAGTCGCGGCGCGCCGGCCTCGGCGCCGACCATGGCGTGCGCTGGACGTCCGAAGGCGCCGGCGACTTCGACGTCGAGCAGATCACGCGCGCCGAGCGCGGCACGAGCGTCATCCTTCATCTGCGCGAGGGTGAGGAGGAGTTCCTCTCCGGCTGGAAGCTGCGCTCGATCGTCTCGAAGTATTCGGACCACATTTCGCTGCCGATCCTGATGCAGAAGGAGGAGTGGGACGCCGAAGCGAAGAAGCAGGTCACCCGCGACGAGTGGTCGGCTGTCAACAAGGCGGCGGCGCTCTGGACCCGGCCGAAGAGCGAGATCACTGCCGAGCAGTACGCCGAGTTCTACAAGCAGATCAGCTACGACACCGACGCGCCGCTCGCCTACACGCACAACCGCGTCGAGGGCCGGAGCGAATACACGCAGCTCCTCTACATCCCGGCGAAGGCGCCGTTCGACCTCTGGAACCGCGACAAGCGCGGCGGCGTCAAGCTCTACGTGAAGCGCGTCTTCATCATGGACGACGCCGAGGCGCTGATGCCTGTCTACCTGCGCTTCGTCAAGGGCGTCATCGACTCGAACGACCTGCCGCTCAACGTCAGCCGCGAGCTGCTGCAGGAAAGCCGCGACGTCAAGGCGATCCGCGAGGGCTCGACCAAGCGCGTGCTGTCGATGCTTGAAGGCCTCGCCGAGAGCGAGGACGCCGCCGACCGCGACAAGTACGCGAAGTTCTGGAAGGACTTCGGCAACGTCCTGAAGGAAGGCATCGGGGAGGACTTCGCCAACCGCGAGCGGCTGATCAAGCTGTACCGCTTCTCCTCCACCGCGGTCGACGACGGCGCGACGCAGAGCGTCTCGCTGCCCGACTACGTCAAGCGGATGAAGGAAGGCCAGGACGCGATCTACTACGTCACCGCCGAAACGCTCGCGACGGCGAGGAACAGCCCGCAGCTCGAGATCTTCAGGAAGAAGGGAATCGAGGTGCTGCTGCTCACCGACCGCGTCGACGAGTACCTGCTCGCGCACCTCTACGAGGTCGACGGCCATCCGCTGCAAAGCGTTGCCAAGGGCGCAGTCGATCTCGGCAAGCTCGCCGACGAGGACGAGAAGAAGCACGCCGAGGAGGCCGCCAGCGCGTTCAAGCCGACGCTCGAGCGGCTCAAGGTCTCGCTCAAGGACCGCGCCAAGGACGTCCGCGTGACGACGCGCCTCGTCGACTCGCCGGCGTGCCTCGTCGTCGAGGAGGGCGACATGAGCGGCCACCTCGCGCGGATGCTCAAGCAGGCGGGGCAGGGCGCGCCCGCGGTGCAGCCGATCCTCGAGGTCAATGCCGAGCATCCGCTCGTCAAGCGCCTCGAGACGAGCGAGCGCTTCGACGATCTCGCCGCGATCCTGTTCGAGCAGGCGATGCTCGCCGAGGGCGGCCAGCTCGAGGACCCCGCGGCGTACGTGCGCCGCGTCAACGCGCTGCTGCTCGCCTGAGCGGCGCGGCGTTCAGTCCGGGCTGCCGAGTGGCGGCTCGGCCATCGCCTCGAGCTGCTCGGCGAGCCGCGTGCACTGGTCGGCCCAGTACGCGGGCGAAGCGAACCACGGGAAGTTGATCGGAAACATCGGATCGCTCCAGCGCCGCGCGATCCACGCGCTGTGGTGCAGCATGCGCAGCGTCCTGAGCGGCTCGACGAGGCGAAGCTCGCGCCAGTCGAACTCCATGAACGATTCGTAGCCGTCGAGGACGTCGACGAGCTGGCGCGTCATCGCGGCGCGCTCGCCCGAGAGCAGCATCCAGAGATCCTGCACCGCGGGGCCGGTGACGGCATCGTCGAGGTCGACGAAGTGCGGACCGGCATCGGTCCACAGCACGTTGCCCGGATGGCAGTCGCCGTGCAGGCGGATGCGCCGCGGCGAAGCGACGGCGAAGGCCTCGCGGCACGATGCGAGGGCACGGTCGGCGAGCGCGCGCCAGCGATCGACGACGTCGAGCGAGACGAGCTCGTGCTCGATGAGGAAGTCGCGGCTCGCGTCGCCGTAGCTCGCGACGTCGAGCGCGATGCGATGCACGAACGCGGCCTTCGCGCCGATCGCGTGCAGGCGTCCGATGTAGCGGCCGAGCCAGCGCAGCACCTCGGGATCCTCGAGCTCGGGCGCGCGGCCGCCGTGGCGCTCGGTGACGCCGAAGCGATACGTCGCGCCAGCCGCGGTCGTCGCGCGCGCCAACGTCGCACCTGCCGATTCGACGGCGTCGGCGAATGGCGAGTCGACGTCGACCGCGAGCTCGATCGGCGCGGCGACCGGGATCTCGGCGCTCGCGAGCTCGGCGGCGAATGCATGTTCCTCGAGGATCTGCGCATCGCTCCACCGTCCGGGGCGGTAGAACTTCGCGACGACAACGCGGCCGTCTTCGAGAAACGCCTGGTAGACGCGGTTCTCGTACGAATTGAGCTGGATCAGCCTGCCGTCCCCGCGCAGGCCGACGCCGTCGAGGGCGTCGAGGACGCCGCCGGGAGCGAGATCGGCGTACGGCGCGGGTGCCGGAGCGGTCGCGGAGTCGTCGGGCATCGTTGCCGCCGTCGAGCGGCGCGCCGGATCAGTGGTGCGTGCGCGACTCGAGCGGCGCTGGCGTGTCGACGACGACGCCGGCGGGCTCGTCGTTTTCGTCGCTGTCGCTGCGCGGCGTTGCCGCGCGGCCGGCGGCATTCTCGTAGCCGTTGACGCTGCGCAGCGGCGTTCGCGGGTTCGCGTACGTGAGTGACGCGAATTCGGCGTTGCCGAGCGTGTCCTGGCGGTTGTCCGGCGCGAAGAACGAATCCTGGAACGCGGTCGAGTCCTGCCACAGCGCGCTGCGCTGCGCGCGCCGCGTCGCGACCGTGCTCGCGAGCGAGTCGCGCGCGTCGTCGAGGTCGCGCGGCGGGACGATCCCTGGCTGGGGGCCACGCGCCGTGGCTGCCGTGCTGCTCGGCACGAGCAGCTGCAGCTCCGCTGCTGTCGGCAGGTTGTCGACCGGGCAGCGCAGGTAGCGGATGCGGCACGCGCCGAGCACCGACTGCTTGATCTGCAGGATCCGGCGCGAGTTGCCGCGATCGGTGTCGAGATCGATCGCCGCAAGCACGCGACCGTTGGCGCTGCAGACCGCGAAGGTCACGTTGATCGCGCCGAGCAGGTCGTACCAAAAGCGGACTTCGTCGGGGTTGGTCGGCTGCGAGAAGCGCACCAGGGGCAGCTTCGACAGCACGATGTGGTGCGGCAGCGCCTCGCGCAGCAGCTTGTAGACGCGACGCTCATCGGTCGAGAACACCGGACGCGCCGACAGCGACCATTCGGTCGGCAACGGTTGCGGACGACGTCTCCGGCGCAGCAGCGAGAACGCGACGAGAACGACGACCGCCAGCAGCGTCACCGCCAGCACGGCTGCGATCGACCAAAGCGTTCCCATCGTGCCGTTCACCTCAGAGCGCGCGGAAGCCCCGGCGCCTGATGCCGGGCGAAGTCTTGGATGGTAGCGGCGACTTTGTCGCCGCGGCATCCCCTCTTTCGACTGCGGCCGCCAGGGCGCGCAGAATCCGACGAGCGGCTAGCCGCGTGGCACCCGGTCGTTCTCGACGGAGACGGGCTCGACCATTTCCGGCGTGGTTTCGACGGCGGGGTCGCGGGCGCTGCCGGAGGCTTCCACCGAGGCCACCGGGTGGGCGTCAGTCTCGGGCCGCATCGCGTGCCGCTTCCAGCGGTAGTCGAGCTCGGCGGCACGCTCGCCGATGACCTCGTCGAGGCGCGACGCGAACGAGTCGGGGGGCAGCTTCAGCCACGCCTCGGACTCCGACCCGGTGCGCTCGACGATCGCCCCGGCGCTCTTGGCGATCTTGAGCATCGCCGTGTTCTCGCTGAGGGCGTGGATGAAGATGGTCTGCACGCCGCGGTTGCGGGCGTGCAGCATCGCGTGCTCGAACAGGCGACGCCCGAAGCCGCGGCTGCGCGCCTTGGGCAGCACCGAGACTCCGAATTCGGACGACGCCTCGCGTCGTCGTGCCGGATCGGCCTCGCGGTGCGCGAGATGGGCGAGGGCGATCAGCTCGAGGCGGCGGTTGAAGATGCCGAACACCTCGTCTTGCTCGAAGTCGATCATGTCGACGTAGCGGTGGATCTGCGCGTCGGTTGCCGCGTAGCCGAAGCGCAGGTAGCGCGAGCGTTCGTCGAGCGCGGCGAGGTGGGTCGAAATTCGCGGGCGGTGGCGCGGGCCCAGCGATCGGATGGGCACCCACGACCGCCCGCGGCCAGTCGCGCCGGGCTCGCCGGCAGGCGCGACGTCGGCCGGCTGTGCGGCGTGGGGGGTCGGAACGGGATTCATGGCAGGCAGGGTTTACCCGCAGTCTAGAGCGGACGGGTAGGGAGCTCTCCCCAGCGGCCGACCAAGCGCTTCGGACCAGCCGCGCTCGGCTGCTACAATTGAAGGCTTTTCGCTTTCAGCCTCGGCGAGAGCGCCGCGATCGGCGGCAGGAATCCAGCGACGGCGAGCGCCCACCAGACGAAGTGCGGCCGAGCATCGTCGCCGACAAGAGGCCGGACAACTACCGACGGAACCCATGAAAACCTTCAGCGCAAAAGCTGCCGAGGTGACGCATGAGTGGTTTGTGATCGACGCGACCGACAAGGTCCTGGGCAGGGTGGCCAGTGAAGTCGCCCTTCGCCTGCGCGGCAAGCACAAAGCCATCTACACGCCTCACGTCGATACCGGCGACTTCATCGTCGTCGTCAACGCGGAGAAGCTCCGCGTCACCGGCAACAAGGCCGAGGACAAGATTTACTACCGCCACTCGGGCTTTCCGGGCGGCATTCGCGGCGTCCGCTTCAAGGACCTGCAGGCGCGCCATCCGGGGCGCGCGCTCGAGAAGGCGGTCAAGGGGATGCTCCCCAAGGGCCCGCTCGGCTACGCGATGATCAAGAAGCTGAAGGTGTACGCGGGCGACACGCACCCGCACACCGCGCAGCAGCCCAAGAAACTCGACATTCTTCAGGACGCGCGATGATCGGAAACTGGAACTACGGCACCGGCCGTCGCAAGTCGTCGGTCGCGCGCGTCTTCATGAAGAAGGGCAACGGCCAGATCCTCGTCAACGGGCGTCCGGTCGAGCAGTACTTCGGCCGGCAGACGTCGATCATGGTCGTCCGCCAGCCCCTCGTGCTGACCGCCAACGACCAGGCGTTTGACATCCGCGTCAACGTCCACGGCGGGGGCGAGACCGGCCAAGCCGGCGCCGTCCGCCACGGCATCACGCGGGCGCTGATCGACTACGACGTCGCGCTGAAGGGCGACCTCAGCCGCGCCGGGTTCGTGACCCGCGACGCGCGCGAGGTCGAGCGCAAGAAGGTCGGCCTGCACGGCGCACGCCGCCGCAAGCAGTTCAGCAAGCGCTGATCGGCGAGGCGCCGGCGCGCCTCGTCTCCTTGCATCGGGCCTTGCCTTTCCGCGGAAGGACCGCACGTACCGCTTTCCCCCGCGACAGCGCGGGAACGACCGTTCGCCGATAATCGGCAGGTCCCTTTCCAGGAGCGTCGCATGAGCGCAGTCGTCGATCCCGTCGTCAGGTCGCCCGAGGGCGATGCGCCGCCGCCGCCGCTCGTCTTCACCGACAGCGCCGCGAACAAGGTCAAGGAACTCGTCGACGAGGAAGGCAACCCCGACCTCAAGCTGCGCGTCTTCGTGCAGGGCGGCGGCTGCTCCGGGTTCCAGTACGGCTTCACCTTCGACGAGATCGTCAACGACGACGACACGACGATGGAAAAGAACGGCGTGATGCTGCTGATCGACGCGATGAGCCTTCAGTATCTCGCCGGCGCCGAGATCGACTACAAGGACGATCTCCAGGGCGCGCAGTTCGTCATCAAGAATCCGAACGCGACGACGACGTGCGGTTGCGGCTCGAGCTTCTCGGCCTGAACTTCGGTTCGAACGGTCCCGCCCACGAAAGCCGCCGCGAGGCGGCTTTTTCGTTGGCGTCCCGATGGCAGTCAGCGCGCCGGGTAGAGCGCGCCGAGGATGCGCGGACCTGCCGCGCCTGTCGCCGCCGGAACGTTGCCCGCGAGCCGATGAACGAACGCTCGCGCGAGCCAGGCGAACGCCGCGGCCTCGACCTGGTCGGCCGGAAGCCCGCGCTCGTCGCTCGCGACGACGCGCGCAGGGACGAGCGCGCTGGCTAACCTCGCCATCAGGTCCGCGTTGCGCGCCCCACCGCCGCACACGATGACCTCGGCAGCCCTTGCAAGATACGCGCGGAATGCGTCGGCGACGGTGCGCGCGGTGAGCTCGGCGAGCGTCGCCTGGATGTCCTCTGGCGGCAGCCGCGCCCGCGCCCGCGTCGCGTCGAGCCGAGCTTCGAGCCAGCCGGCGTTGAAGAGGTCGCGTCCGGTGCTCTTCGGCGGCGGCAGCGCGAAGTAGGATTCGGCGAGACACGCCTCGAGGAGCATGGCGTCGACATGTCCGCGGCCGCCCCACGATCCGTCGGGATCGAACGGCTGCCCGGTCGAACGCTCGCACCAGAGATCGAGGAGAACGTTCGCGGGGCCCGAGTCGAAGCCGGCGATCGCGCCGCCCTGGTCGAGCGCGGTCAGGTTGGCGATTCCGCCGAGGTTCAGCACCGCGACCGACGCATCGCCGCGGCCGAACATCGCGTGGTGAAAGGCCGGGACGAGCGGCGCGCCATGGCCTCCCGCGGCGACGTCGCGGCTGCGGAAGTCGGCGACGACGTCGATTCCGCTCCGCTCGGCGAGCAGCGCAGGTGCGTTCAGCTGGATCGTGTAGCCGGTGCCGTCGAAGTCGTGCGGCCGGTGGCGCACGGTCTGACCGTGCGAGCCCATTGCGACGACGCGATTGCGCTCGCAGCGTGCCTTCACGAGGAGCGCCTCGACGACCGCGGTCGACTCGACCGCCAGCGCGTTGGCGGCGAGGGCAGCGCGATGCAGCTCGTTCGCGCCGGCGCCGTTGAGCGCCGCGAGCTCGGCGCGCAGCGGCGCCGGAAACGCCCGATGCGCGTGGGCGACGACGCGCGCCGCCGGCGGTGCACCGGGAATGCCGAATTCGACGAGGACGCCGTCGATGCCGTCGAGCGACGTGCCCGACATGAGGCCGATGAACGCTTCGATCATCCTCGCGTCGAGACCGTCGCGCGCGGCGGGTTGCGAACCGGAGCGGCTCGCAACGCGCGGCCTACTCGCCCAGGAGTGGCGTCCGCGGCAGCGTCTCGGCGATGCCGAGCTGGGCGCGGACGCTTTGCGCGAGCTGGCTGAAGCGCGCGCGCGCCTCCGGCGAGACCGTCGCCGCCTCCGACGCCTGGGCGACGAGCAGCGGATCCTGCTGGGTGCCGTTGATCTTGACTTCGAAGTGCAGGTGGGGCCCGGTCGCCCAGCCGGTCTGACCGACCGCGCCGATGACCGCGCCCTGCTCGACGTGCTGGCCTGCGACGACGTCGATCCGGCTGAGGTGCGCGTACACCGTCGAGCGCTCGCTGCCGTGCTGAATGTGGATGACGTTGCCGTAGCCGTTCTGCCAACCGGCGAATTCGACGACGCCTTCCCCGACCGTGCGCACCGGCGTTCCCGTCGGCGCTCCGTAGTCGACCCCGTTGTGCTGCTTCCAGGCGTTGAGGATCGGGTGCATCCGCATCGCGAAACCCGACGTCACGCGCGAGAACTCGAGCGGGCTGGCGAGGAACGAGCGCTGCTTGCTCTGGCCATCGAGGCCGAAGTACGCGCCCTTGCCCTCGCCGTCCTTGAACCACATCGCCGAGAACGTCTGGCCGCGGTTGACGAACTCGGCAGCGAGGACGCGGCCGCTGGCGGGCCCCCAGCTGATCGGCTCGCCGTCGGCGGTGAGCGACTCGTAGACGACCGAGAACGTCGCGCCGCGCTGGAGCTCGCGGCGGAAGTCGATGTCGTTGGCGAAGATCTCGGCGAGCTGCGTCGCGACCGCATCCGGGATGCCGGCGTCGTCGGTCGCGCTGAACAGCGAAGAACGCACCGTCCCGCTGGCCATCAGCACCTGCGACGCCAGCGGCGCGGTCGTGACGTCGGCGACGAGCTGGTCGGCGATCCGTTGCACGCGCAGGCGCGTGAACTGGGTCGGCAGCTTGTCGATGACCGGCGCGGCGTAGCGAGCGATCAGCTCGACGAGGCGGCCGTGCGAGTCGACGCGCACCTGGACGCGCTTGCCCGAGCGGCCCTCGAAGAGGCGCCTGGCGATCGGGTCGCTGCGCAGGAACGCAGCGGCGCGCGCGTCGATGACGTTCAGGCGTGCGAGCAGCGAGTCGGTGGTGTCGCCGGCCCGCGTGATCTCGCTGCGGAACAGCTCGAGGTCTTGGTCGGCGAGCGCGTCGAGTTGCGAGTGCAGGTCGACAGTCGGAACGTTCTCGACGATCGTGCGCTGCGGCAGCGCAGCGGGGTCGGGGACTTCGGGCGCGACGCCGAACGCGGTCGCCGCGAAGCCGGCGAGTGCGATCGAGACGGAGGCCGCGAGCGTGCGGGGGTGTCGGGTGGCAAAGCTTGCGATGCGCGTCGAAGCGTCACGCCAAGCGACATCCAGGGATGCCAGCGATTTCAATTTGTCGAGGAGCTCGGTGCTCGGTTCGGCGGTGCAGCGCGCGGCGCACCTCGGTTGATCGTCGCGAGCGGGGCGCCATAGAATCGTTGGCGAACGCCCGCTCTCGTAGGGCACCATCCCACTGGCTTGTAGGACGCCGGCGCAGTATACCGGCCGTCGCTGGCCTTTCCCCCGTAACAGCCAGTGATGTCCCCGTCAATTCCGCTGGATTCGCCGCATCCCGTCACCGAATCGGTCCGACATGCGCTAGCGACCTCGTTGCGCCGCTGCAGCGAGCTGATTCCCGAGGCCGATTGGTTGCGCAAGCTCGCGCGGTCCGAGGCGACCGGGGTGCCGCTCAGGATCAAGCTCGGCCTCGACCCGACCGCGCCCGACATCCACCTCGGCCACACCGTCGTCCTCAACAAGCTCCGCGAGCTGCAGGACCTGGGCCACACCGTCATCTTCCTGATCGGTGACTTCACGTCGATGATCGGCGACCCTTCAGGGCGCAACACGACGAGGCCGCCGCTGACGCGGGCGCAGATCGAGGCGAATGCGAGCACCTACTACGATCAGGCCAAGCTCGTCCTGGATCCGGAGCGGACCGAGATTCGCTACAACTCCGAGTGGAGCGACCCGCTCGGAGCTCGCGGGATGATCGAGCTCGCGGCGCGCTACACGGTGGCGCGGATGATGGAGCGCGACGACTTCAGCCGCCGCTTCAAGGCGGGAACGCCGATCAGCGTCCACGAGTTCCTCTATCCGCTCATGCAGGGTTACGACTCGGTCGCGCTGAAGTCCGACCTCGAGCTCGGCGGCACCGATCAGAAGTTCAACCTGCTGGTCGGGCGCGCCTTGCAGTCGGAGTACGGGCAGGAGCCGCAATGCATCATGACGATGCCCCTGCTCGAAGGCCTCGACGGCGTCGAGAAGATGTCGAAGTCGAAGGGCAACTACATCGCGATCGCAGAC
>DATJIM010000027.1:0-32487 GCA_035493195.1 Caldimonas sp. | reverse complement strand
CAGGCGGCGGCGCTCGCGACGGGCAAGGCCCGGCTCGATGCGCTGCTCGATCGCTACGGCGACGGCACCGTCGACGCCGCGATCGCCGAGCTGAAACGCCGCGCAGCGCGGCAGATGCGCGAGAAGATCGCGACGATCGCCGACGGCACGTACCAGGGCGAGGCGTTCGTCGACTCCGACGGCGTCGTCGATGCGCCCCTGAAGATCGCGATGCGCGTCACCAAGAGCGGCGGCAGCGACGCCGAGCGCGCGGCGCTGACGTTCGACATGAGCGGCTCGTCGCCGCCCTGCCAGGGGCCGATGAACAGCGTCATCGCGACGACCAAGTCGTCGATCTACCTCGCGGTGAAACACGTTTTTCCCGAGGTCGCGATCAACGCCGGCACCTTCGAGCCGCTGCACATCGTCGAGCCCGAGGGCACGTTCCTCTATGCGCGCTACCCGCGGCCGGTCTCGGGCTGCGCCGCCGAGGTCAGCCAGCGCATCGCCGAAGCGGTGTTCGCCGCGCTCGGCAAGGCGATTCCCGAGCAGCTGTTCGGCGCGCCGGCGGGAACGAGCGGCAACCTCGGCATCGGCGGCTTCGATCCGGAAAAGAACCGCGCCTACGTCATGTACGTGATTTCGGGCGGCGGCTACGGCGGCAGCCCGGAAGGCGACGGCATCTCGAACGGCTGCTCGACGATCGGCATCTCGAAGACGACGCCGATCGAGATCATGGAGCAGCTCTACCCGGTGCTGTTCGAGGAGTACTCGCTGCACGAGGGCTCCGGGGGTGCTGGCGAACACCGCGGCGGCTTCGGCGTCAACTACCGGATTCGCCTGCGCCGCGGCGAAGCGCGCGTCTCGATGGTGATGGACCATGGGCGCAGCGGCCCGCCGGGAGCGCAGGGCGGCGGCGCAGGCGGCACCAACAAGGTCGAGGTGATCCGCGACGGCGTCGCCTACGTGCCGCCGCACCTCTCGAAGGACCAGGACATCGCGATTCGCGCCGGCGACGTCGTCGCCGTCTCGACGCCCGGCGGCGGCGGCTTCGGTCCGCCGACGGCGCGGCCCGTGCAAGCGCTCGAGCGCGACGTCGCGCTCGGCTACTACAGCGCCGACGAATCGCGCCGGAGGTTCGCGCGCGGCGGCGAGCACTAGAGGAGGACGCCATGGAAATCCGCAACCCGTCTCCCGACCTCTACAACGAGGACCTCGCGCCCGCGCGCGAGCGCAAGTGGGGCGCGTTCAGCATCTTCAACGTCTGGACGTCCGACGTGCACAGCCTCTGGGGCTACTACCTCGCGGCGAGCCTGTTCCTGCTGTGCGGCAGCTTCGTCAACTTCATCCTCGCGATCGGCATCGGCTCGCTGGTCATCTTCTTCCTCATGAACCTGGTCGGCTACGCCGGCGTGAAGACCGGCGTGCCGTATCCGGTGCTCGCGCGCGCGTCGTTCGGCGTCTGGGGAGCGAACCTGCCGGCGCTGGTGCGCGCGGTCGTCGCCTGCTTCTGGTACGGCGCGCAGACGGCGGCGGCGTCGGGCGCGATCGTTGCGCTCCTGACCCGCACCGACGCGTTCATGGAGTTCCACAAGTCGACCCACTTCCTCGGCCACTCGGGGCTCGAGGTGATCTGCTTCGTCGTCGTCTGGGCGCTGCAGCTCCTCATCATCCAGAACGGGATGGAAACGGTGCGCCGCTTCCAGGACTGGGCCGGCCCGGCGGTCTGGATCGCGATGCTCGTGCTCGCGATCGGACTGATCGTCAAAGCCGGCGGCTTCTCGTTCGAGCATTCGATTCCGAAGGACGTCCTGCTCGCGAAGACGAAGGACGCCGGCGTGCCCGGCGAGCCGGGAACCTTCTGGGCGCTGATGGCGGTCGGCGCGACCTGGGTGACCTACTTCGCCGCGCTCTATCTCAACTTCTGCGACTTCTCGCGCTTCGCTCCCGACAAGGCGACGGTGCGCAAGGGCAACCTCTGGGGCCTGCCGATCAACCTGGTGCTGTTCTCGCTCGTCGCAGGCGTGACGACGATCGCCGGGTTCAAGGTCTACGGCGAGGTGATGCTGCACCCCGACCAGGTGTCGGCCAAGTTCGACAGCTGGTTCCTCGCTCTCGTCGCCGCGATCACGTTCGCGGTGGCGACGCTCGGCATCAACGTCGTCGCGAACTTCGTCTCGCCGGCGTTCGACTTCGCCAACGTCTTCCCGCGCCGGATCAGCTTCAAGACCGGCGGCTACATCGCCGCCGTCATCGCGCTCGTCCTCTATCCGTTCGCGCCGTGGGAAGGCAACGCCGCCGCGTTCGTCGGCGCGATCGGCGCGACGATGGGGCCGCTGCTCGGCATCATCCTCGCCGACTACTACCTGCTCTCGAAGGGCGAGGTCGACGTCGAGGCGCTGTATCGCGAGGACGGCCGCTACCGCTACCAGGGCGGCTGGAACGTCAACGCGCTGATCGCGACCGCAGTCGGCGCGCTCTTCTCGAGCATCCTGCCCAACTTCACGACGCTGCTGCCGTCGTGGTGGGGCATCTACGGCTGGTTCTTCGGCGTCGCGATCGGCGCGGTCACCTACCTCGTGCTGTCGACGGTGACGCGCCGTCCGGTCAAGGTCGTCGCGGCCACCTGAGCAAGAGGCGTCGAGACGTGGCGGCGATCGCGAGCCCCTGCACGAGCGTCTGCACGATCGACCCGGCGACCGGCTGGTGCGCGGGCTGCCTGCGCACCATCGACGAGATCGCCGCGTGGGGCAGCCTCGACGACCGCGGCAAGCGCGCGGTCTGGAAGCTGCTGCCCGTGCGCCGTGCCGAGCGCGACCGGCGCGCCGCCGCCGCCGCCAGCGAAGCCGCGCGATGACGCCGGTCGACTTCTGGTTCGATCCGGTTTCGCCGTACGCGTACCTCGCGTTCGAGCGGCTGCCGGAGGCGTTCGTCGGCGTCTCGTACCGCGTCGCGTACCGGCCGATCGTCTTCGGCGCGCTGCTGAAGGCGCATGCGCACAAGGGGCCCGCCGAGATCGAGCCGAAGCGCGCGTGGACGTTTCGCCAGGTCCACTGGCTCGCGCACCGTGCCGGAATCCCGATCGCGACCCCGGCGCGCCATCCGTTCAATCCGTTGGCGCTCTCGCGGCTGCTCTGGGCGAGCGCGGCCGACCGAGCGACGCCGTCGCGCTGGGCGTGCGAGACGGTGCTGCGCCACGTCTGGCGCTCGCAAGGCGCCGATGCCGAGGACCCAGCGCGCCTCGCCGAGCTCCACGCGGTGCTCGCGCCGCGCCGCGATCCGGCGTCGGACGAGGTCAAGCAGCAACTGCGCGCGGCGACCGACGACGCGCTCGCGCACGGCGTCTTCGGCGTACCGACGATCGGTGTCGGCGACAAGCGGTTCTGGGGCTTCGATGCGCTCGACATGGTTGCGGCGCTGCTGAAGAACGACCCCTGGTTCGACGCACCGCACTGGGAGCGCGAAGGCGCGCCCCGCGCCGGCGTGCGACGCTCGTGAGCAGTCGCTAGCGCACTTCCGCGCATCGACGGCTCGGGGTTTCACCCAAGGCGGTCGTCGCTGTTTCCCCAGCGTCAGCAGGGAAATATTTGTCAAGATTCGCGGTGGCGTCGCCGCGGGGCGATTCGTCTTCTAACGGAGGGAAATCGCATGGTCACTTCAGCGGTGCCTGTTCGCGCCGAAGGCGCGCGACCGATGACGCGCGAGGAGAAGAAAGTCATCTTCGCCTCGAGCCTCGGCACGGTCTTCGAGTGGTACGACTTCTATCTGTATGGAGCGCTCGCGACGATCATCGCGAAGCAGTTCTTCGCAGCGCTCGACCCGACGGCGGCGTTCATCGCCGCATTGCTCGCGTTCGCATCGGGCTTTCTCGTCCGACCCTTCGGCGCGCTCGTCTTCGGCCGCCTCGGCGACATGATCGGTCGGAAGTACACCTTCTTGGTGACGATCACGATCATGGGCTTGTCGACGTTCCTCGTCGGCGTCCTGCCCGGCTACGGCACGATCGGTGCAGCGGCGCCGATCATCTTGATCGGCCTGCGCCTTTTGCAGGGCCTTGCCCTTGGCGGCGAATACGGCGGTGCGGCGACCTACGTCGCCGAGCATGCACCGCACGGCAAGCGCGGCGCCTACACGTCGTGGATCCAGACGACCGCGACGCTCGGCCTCTTCCTGTCGCTGATCGTTGTCATCGCCTGTCAGCAAATGCTCGGCAACGACGCGTTCAACGACTGGGGCTGGCGCATTCCGTTCTGGCTGTCGTTTTTCCTGCTGATCATTTCGGTCTGGATCCGGCTGAGCCTGAACGAGACGCCTGCCTTCAAGCGGATGAAGGAAGAAGGCAAGACGTCGAAGGCGCCGCTCACCGAGTCGCTCGCCAACTGGAAAAACGGCAAGATCGTGCTGCTGGCGCTGCTCGGCCTGACGGCCGGCCAGGGGGTCGTCTGGTACACGGGCCAGTTCTATGCCCTGTTCTTCCTGACCGCCCAGCTCAAGGTCGATCCGACGACCGCGCAGATCATGATCGGTGCTGCCCTCCTGCTGGGAACGCCGTTCTTCATCGTCTTCGGTTCGCTCTCGGACAAGATCGGCAGGAAGCCGATCATCATGGCCGGCTGTCTGATCGCGGCGATCACCTTCATCCCGCTGTTCCATGCCCTGACAGAAGCGGCCAACCCGGCGCTCGCCGTGGCGCAGGCGAAGAACAAGGTCGTCGTCCACTCCGATCCGGCACGTTGCTCGTTCCAGGGCAGCCCCATTGCCCGCGAGATCGACTTCCGCACCCCGTGCGACATCGCCAAGCGCTTCCTGGCACGCAGCTCGGTCAGCTACGACAACGTCGACGTTCCTGCCGGAACCCCGGCGACCATCACGATCGGCGACAAGACGATCAATCCGCCGGCGGCGACCGTGGAGAAGGGCAAGTTCGACGCCGAGAGCACCGCCAAGATCGCCGCGTTCCAGAAGGAGATGGGCGCCGTGCTCGCCGCCGCGGGCTATCCCGCCAAGGCCAAGCCGATCGAATTCATGAGCGGCCAATGGTGGAAGATCGTCGGCATCCTGTTCATCCTGCTGATCTACGTGACGATGGTCTACGGACCGATCGCGGCGATGCTGGTCGAGCTCTTCCCGACCCGCATCCGGTACACGTCGATGAGCGTGCCGTACCACTTCGGCAACGGCTGGTTCGGCGGCATGCTGCCGACGACCGCGTTCGCGATCGTGGCCGCAACGGGGAACATGTACAACGGCCTCTGGTACCCGATCGTCGTCGCCGCAATGAGCTTCGTGATCGGCACGTTCTTCATCCGCGAGACCAAGGACGTCGACATCTACGCGCACGACCGCTGAGCGGGCGTCGCGACTCGAAGGGCCGGCGAAGCCGGCCCTTTTTCTTTGCGCTCAGGAAAAGAGCGCCGCGTGCTGCGCGCGCAGGACGTTCTTCTGCACCTTGCCCATCGCGTTCCTCGGCAACTCGGCGACGACGAAGATCGCCTTGGGCACCTTGAAGTTGGCGATTTTTCCCTTCAGCACGCGTGTGCACTCGTCGGCGTCGACGGCGGCGCCGCCACGGCCGACGACGACCGCGACGACCGCTTCGCCGAAGTCCGGGTGCGGCACGCCGACGACCGCGCTCTCGGCGACCTGCGGCAGCTCGTTGAGGAAGCTCTCGACCTCGGCCGGATAGACGTTGTAGCCGCCGCTGATGAGGAGGTCCTTGCTGCGGCCGACGATCGTGACGTAGCCGAGGTCGTCGACGATGCCGACGTCGCCGGTCCGAAACCAGCCGTCGGCGCTGAACTCCTCCCGCGTCTTCTCCGGCATCCGCCAATAGCCGGCGAAGATGCTCGGCCCCCGGACCTGGATGGCGCCGACCGTGCCGCGCGGCAGCTCGGCGCCGTCGCCGTCGACGACGCGCAGGCCGACTCCGGGCAGCGGGAAGCCGACCGTGCCGCCGCGTCGCTCGCCGTCCTTTGGGTCGTACGGGTTCGACGTCAGCATGACCGTCTCGCTCATGCCGTAGCGCTCGAGGATCGTGTGGCCGGTGCGCTCGCGAAACGCTTCGAAGGTCTCGATCAGGAGCGGCGCCGAGCCGCTGATGAAGAGACGCATGTTCGCGCACGCGTCGCGCGTCAGCGCGCGCTCGCCGAGGAGACGCACGTAGAGCGTCGGCACGCCCATGAAGACGGTCGCGCGCGGCAGCAGCGCGACGACCTTGGCCGGATCGAAGCGGGCGAGCCAGAGCATGCGCGCGCCGGCGAGCAGCGCGCCGTGCGACGCCACGAAGAGGCCGTGGACGTGGAAGATCGGCAACGCGTGGATGAGAACGTCGCGCGCTTCGCCGGTGCGCCAGCCCCAGTACGTCTTTAGCGTCAGCGCGTTGGTGGCGAGGTTGCCGTGCGTCAGCATCGCGCCCTTGCTGCGCCCGGTCGTGCCGCTCGTGTAGAGGATCGCGGCGAGGTCGTCGGCCTTGCGCTCGACCGGCGCGTGGCGGTCGGAAAAGTGCGTCGCGCGCTCGAGCAGGCTGCCGCCGCGGTCGTCGCCGAGCGTGAACACGTAGCGCGTCCCGCGGGCGAAGGCGAGCCGCGACGCCCACGCGAAGTCCTTCGGCGCGCTGACGAAGACCGCCGGCTCGGCGTCGCCGAGGAAGTAGCCGATCTCGTCGCTCTTGTACGCGGTGTTGAGCGGCAGGTAGACGTGGCCGGCGCGCAGCACCGCGAGGTAGAGCAGGAGCGACTCGACCGACTTCTCGACCTGCACCGCGATCCGGCTCGACGGCGGCAGGTCGAGCGACTCGAGCACATTGGCGAGCATCGCGGTCGCGCGCTCGAGGTCGCGCCAGGTGTAGACCAGCCCGCTGTCGACGGTCTCGATGGCGACGCCGTCGAGCTCGGCGGGAAAGCCTGCACGCAGGGCGACGAAGAGGTTGGCGTTGGCGGCGGTCATGCGTGCGCGTCCGGAAGACGGTGTCCGGACGATTCTTGCGCTCTCGGCGGGCACGTCAATTCGGGGCGAACGCGTCGGCATCCGGATTGCCCCGCGAACGGATCCCTTCATGGAGATCGCCATGCCACAAGCACGTTGGAGCGCCAAGCGCGAACGCCAGTACGAGCACATCAAGGAGGGCTTGCTCGACAAGGGCAAGGGCGAAAAGGTCGCCGAGGAGATCGCTGCCCGCACGGTCAACAAGGACCGGGCGCGCGCCGGTGAATCCGAGACCGCGAGCCGGACCTCGCTCGACGACATCTCGCCAGAGCGGCGCGGCGGCCTGCGCTCGCACCGCGGCGAGGGCGGCCGCACCTACGCGCAGCTCTACGCCGAGGCTGCCAAGGCCAACATCAAGGGCCGCTCGAAGATGAACAAGGCGCAGCTCGAGCGCGCCGTCGGTCGCTGACGCCGCGACGCTCCGCGCACCTGCGGGTGCCCGCGGAGCGATCGCTCGCATCCGCTCGATAGACTCGGCGGATGCTGGAGGTCGCACGCCCGCGCGGGATCGGCTCGCGCGGAGCGGTCACGCTCGCTGCGCTCGTCGCCGCATTCGTCGGCGCCGCCGCGGCAGCGCAGCCGGCCGGCGACGCTCCGCCTGCGCCGGGCGCCAATGCCCCGGCAGGCGCCGACGCCGCCAGGCTCGACCCCGTGCAGATCACCGGCAGCCGGCCGGACGACGTCCAGGAGCGTCGCAGCTCGACGACCGCCAAGATCGTGATCGGCCGCGACGAGATCGACAAGTTCGGCGATTCGACCCTGGGCGATGTCCTGAAGCGACTGCCCGGCGTCACGATCCAGGGCCGGCCCGGGCGCGGCGGCGCGATCCGCCTGCGCGGCCTGGGCAACGGCTACACCCAGATCCTGCTCGACGGCGAGCGCGTGCCGCCGGGCTTCTCGCTCGACTCGATCCCGCCCGACCAGATCGAGCGGATCGAGATCCTGCGCGCGCCGACCGCCGAGACCGGCGCGCGCGCGATCGCCGGCACGATCAACATCGTCACCCGCGGGGGCTACACGCGGCGCGTCAACGACGTCCGCGTCGCCGCCGCGCTCGAGAACGACCGCGTGCAGCCGTCGGCGTCGTGGACGCGCAACTTCACCGCCGGCGACTTCATCGTCAACACGACGTTGAGCGCGTTCCACATCGACCGCGACAACAGCAGCGCGACGACGACGATCGACCAGCGGCTCGACGACGGCACGGTCACGCTCGCGCAGTTCGAGGACTCGCGCGTTCGCGTCGGCGGCGGCGGCGTCCACGCGTCGGCGCGCATCCAGTGGCGGCCCGAAGGCGGCGCCGACTCGGTGCTGCTGAGCCCGATCCTGTTCGCCAACCGCTTCCATTCCGAGCGCGACTCGACGCTCGTCCAGACCGTCGGCGCGCTGCCTGCGCCCTACGAGCAGGCAACGACGACGGCGCGCACCGGAACGTCGCTCGGGCGGCTGAACAGCGAATGGACGCATCGCTTCTCGCCCGATGTGCGAGTCGAGTCGCGCCTCGGCGTCGGCCGCTCGGTGCTGCCGGTGCACAGCTTTCGCACCGAGCAGATCTCGGGCGTCACCTCGCGAACGCTCGAGGAGACGAGCGACTCGCACGACACCTCGGTGACCGCGAGCAGCAAGGCGATCGCGGCGATGCTCGGCACGCACACCGCGACGGCAGGCGTCGAGGCCGAGTCGACCCGCCGCGACGACACCCGCACGAGCCTGCAGGACGGCTTGCCGATCCTCACCGACTTCGCCGAGAACATCTCGGCGTCGGTGCAGCGGCTCGCCGCGTACGTGCAGGACGAGTGGCCGGTCTCGGAGCACTGGGCGGCGCACGCGGGGCTGCGTTGGGAAGGGATCCGCACCCGCGGCTCGGTCGAGGAAGGTCAGCCCGAGGCGGTCAACCGCAGCAGTGTCTGGTCGCCGCTCGTCCACGCGGTGTGGAAGCCCGACCCGAAGGGGCGCGACCAGGTGCGCGTCAGCCTCACGCGCAGCTACCGCTCGCCCACGCTCGCCAATCTGATCGCGCGGCCGGCGGTCAACACGCGCTATCCGGTGCCGGGCCCGAACACGCCGACGCAGGCCGACCGCGCCGGCAACCCGAACCTCAAGCCCGAGCTCGCGACCGGCATCGACATCGCGATCGAGCGCTACCTGCCGGGCAGCGGCATCCTCAGCGCCAACGTCTTTCGCCGCGACATCAGCGACACCATGCGCAGCGTGACGACGCTCGAGACCGTGTCGTACGCGAACGTGCCGCGCTGGGTGACGCGGGCGCAGAACATCGGCGACGCCGTCACCGAGGGCGTCGAGCTCGAGGCGAAGTTCCGCGCCAGTGACGTCTTCGCCGGTGCGCCGCGCACCGACATCCGCGCCAACGCGAGCTTCTTCCACTCGCGCGTGAAGAGCGTTCCCGGGCCCGACAACCGCCTCGACCAGCAGCCCGACATGACCGCCAACGTCGGCGTCGACCACCGCTTCACGTCGATCCCGCTCACGATCGGCGGCAACGTCAACTGGACCCCGGGCTACGCGACGCGGCTGACCGAGACCCAGGCAGCGTCGGTGTCGAGCAAGCTCATCGTCGACGCCTACGGCGTGTGGACGTTCAACCCTGCGCTCGCGCTGCGCGTCACCTTCAGCAACCTCGATCCGCGGGACTACGTCACCGGCAGCGCCGCCGACGGCCCGGACGCGCTCGGCGTTCAGGTCCGCGAGACCGCGACGACGCGCGCGCCGACCTTCATCAACGTCCAGCTTCGCCTCGAGATGAAGCTGTAGCGCCCGGCGTTCGCGTTCAGCGGATCGAACGCAAAACGATCCCCTAAACTCCGCGCCCATTCGCCCGCATTCCCAGGCGGGCCTGGTCCGGAGGTCCTTCCATGACGCTCGCTTTCCCGACCCTCGCATCCCGCCGCTCGCTGCTGGCGCTCGCCGCGGTCGCCGCCGTCGCGGCGGCGCCGGCGGCGTTCGCGCAGGCGAAGAACGAGATCCGCATCGCCCACGTCTACTCGAAGACCGGCCCGCTCGAGGCGTACGCGAAGCAGACGCAGACCGGCCTGATGCTCGGCTTCGAGTACGCGACCGGCGGCACGATGACCGTGGCCGGCAAGAAGATCGTCGTCATCGAGAAGGACGACCAGGGCAAGCCCGACGTCGGCAAGAGCCTGCTCGCCGCCGCGTACGGCGACGACAAGGTCGACCTCGCGGTCGGCCCGACCGCGAGCAACGTCGCGCTCGCGATGCTGCCGGTCGCCGAGGAGTACAAGAAGATCCTGCTCGTCGAGCCCGCCGTCGCCGACTCGATCACCGGCGACAAGTGGAACCGCTACATCTTCCGCACCGCGCGCAACAGCTCGCAGGACGCGATCTCGAATGCGGTGGCCTCCGACGTCCCCGGACTCTCGTTGTGCATGCTCGCGCAGGACTACGCGTTCGGCCGCGATGCCGTCAAGGCGTTCAAGGAAGCGCTGAAGAAGGCGAAGATCGTCCACGAGGAGTACCTGCCGCCGGCGACGACCGACTTCACCGCCGGCATCCAGCGCTGCATCGATGCGCTCAAGCCGCAGACCGGCCGCAAGGTGATCGGCGTCGTCTGGGCCGGCGCGACGACGCCGTTCCCCGCGCTCGGCGCGCTCGACCTCAAGAACCGCTACGGCATCGAGGTCGGCAGCGGCGGCAACATCCTGCCGGCGATGGTCGCGTACAAGAATTTCCCCGGCATGGAAGGTGCGACCTACTACTACTTCGGCATCCCGAAGAACCCGGTCAACGAGTGGCTCGTCGCCAACCACTACAAGCAGTTCAAGTCGCCGCCCGACTTCTTCACTGCGGGCGGCATGGCGGCGGCGATGGCGATCGTCGAGGCGCTGAAGAAGACCAACGGCGACACCAACACCGAGAAGCTCATCAAGACGATGGAGGGCATGAGCTTCGACACGCCGAAGGGCAAGATGACCTTCCGCAAGGAAGACCACCAGGCGATGCAGTCGATGTACCACTTCCGCATCAAGGTCGATCCGGCGTTCCCGTGGGGCGTGCCCGAGCTCGTCCACGAGATCAAGCCGGAAGAGATGAACATTCCGATCAAGAACAAGCGTTGAGCCGGACACCTCCGGTGCCGTCTTAGCTCGGCGGGTTCGAACGGCATCGCGATGCCGTTCGACCCACCGGTCACCGCGGTGGAGCGATGCTCGAGACGAAGGGCCTCACGATCCGGTTCGGCGGCCACGTCGCGGTCGATTCGGTGTCGTGCGCGTTTCAGCCGGGAACGCTGACGGCGATCGTCGGGCCGAACGGCGCCGGCAAGACGACCTACTTCAACCTGATCTCCGGGCAGCTGCGCGCGGGCAGCGGCTCGGTCTGGCTGAGCGGCGTCGACATCACCAACGAAAGCGCGCCGCATCGCACGCACCGCGGCCTCGGCCGCGCGTTCCAGCTGACGCAGCTGTTTCCGAACCTGACGGTGCTCGAGAACGTTCGCCTCGCAGTGCAGTCGCGGCGGCGCGAAGGGCTCGACCTCTTCTCTGTCTGGCTCGACCGCAAGGAGACGCTCGCGCGCGCGCGCGAGCTCGTCGAGCGCGTCCGCCTCGCCGACCGCGCCGACGCGCGCGCGGCGAGCTTGCCGCACGGCGACCAGCGCAAGCTCGAGGTCGCGATGCTGATCGCGCTCGAGCCGTCGGTCTACATGTTCGACGAGCCGACCGCCGGCATGAGCGTCGACGACGTGCCGGTCATCCTCGATCTCGTGCGCGCGCTCAAGGCCGAGCGCGACAAGACGATCCTGCTCGTCGAGCACAAGATGGACGTCGTTCGCGAGCTCGCCGATCGCATCGTCGTGCTGCACAACGGCAAGCTCGTCGCCGACGGCGACCCGGCCGAGGTGATCGCTTCGCCGATCGTGCAGCAGGCGTACCTCGGCCTCGCGCCGCAGGCCGAAGCGGCATGACGGCCGCGCCGATCCTGCAGCTGTCCGGCGTGCACACGCACATCGGCGCGTACCACATCCTGCACGGCGTCGACTTCGACGTTCCCGCCGGCGAGGTGACGATGCTGCTCGGCCGCAACGGCGCCGGCAAGACGACGACGCTGCGCACGATCATGGGCCTGTGGGCGGCGTCGGCGGGCTCGGTCGTCTTCGACGGCGCGCGCATCGGCGGCCCGGGCGCGGCCGGCGATCCGGCCAAGGGCAAGCGCGGCACGCCCGACATCGCGCAGCTCGGCATCGCCTACGTTCCCGAGAACATGGGGATCTTCGCCGACCTCACGGTGAGCGAGAACATGCTGCTCGCGGCGCGCGGCGCGCGCCAGCTCGACGCGCTCGACGGCAAGCGGCTCGAGTGGATCTTCGGACTCTTCCCGGCGCTGAAGAAGTTCTGGCTCTATCCGGCGGGCAAGCTCTCGGGCGGGCAGAAGCAGATGCTCGCGATCGCGCGCGCGATCGTCGAGCCGCGCCGGCTGCTGCTGATCGACGAGCCGAGCAAGGGGCTCGCGCCGGCGATCGTGCAGAACCTGATCGCTGCGCTGCGCGAGCTGAAGAGCACCGACACGACGGTGCTGCTCGTCGAGCAGAACTTCGCGATGGCCAAGGCGCTCGGCGACACCGTCGCGGTGATGGACGACGGCCGCATCGTCCACCGCGGCGCGATGGCCGAGCTCGCGGCCGACGAAGGCCTGCAGCAGCGCCTGCTCGGCCTCTCGCTCGCCGCGCACCAGTGAGCGCCACGATGGGCACCGCCGCCGCCACCACGCCCGCAGCCGCAGCCGACGCGGGCGCCGGCGCGATCCCGAAGTCGCGCTTCGACGCGATCCCGCTGCTGCTCGTCGCGGCCGTCGCGCTCGTCGCGTGGCCATTCGTCGGCTCGACCTCGACGTGGCTGACGCTCACGGTCGCCGGGCTCTCGATCGGCATGGTGATCTTCATCACCGCATCGGGCCTCACGCTCGTGTTCGGGCTGATGGACGTCCTCAACTTCGGTCACGGCACCTTCATCGCGATCGGCGCCTTCATCGCGACGACGGTGTTCGCGGCGATGTCGGACTGGAGCGCTTCGCCGGATCTCGTCAGGAACCTGATCGCCGTCGCCTGCGCGATGGCGGTCGCGATGGCGCTCGCCGGCGCGATCGGCTGGGCGTTCGAGCGCGTCCTCGTGCGGCCGGTCTACGGTCAGCACCTGAAGCAGATCCTGGTCACGATGGGCGGCCTCATCATCGGCGAGGAGATCATCAAGATGATCTGGGGCCCGGCGCAGATCCCACTGCCGCCGCCCGAGGCGCTGAAGGGCTCGCTCTTCTTCGGCAACGCCAACGTCGACAAGCTGCGCGTCCTCGGCGTCGTCGTCGGCGCGGTCGTCCTGGTCGCGCTGCTGTGGGCGCTCAACCGCACCAAGATCGGCCTGCTGATCCGCGCCGGCGTCCAGGACGTCGAGATGGTCGAGAGCCTCGGCTACCGCATCCGGCGACTGTTCGTCGGCGTCTTCGTCGCCGGCTCGGCGCTCGCCGGCCTCGGCGGCTGCCTCTGGGCAATGATCCGGCAGATCGTCGTGCCGCAGATCGGCGGCGAGGTCAACGTCCTGATCTTCATCGTCATCATCATCGGCGGCCTCGGCTCGACGCTCGGCTGCTTCGTCGGCGCGCTGCTCGTCGGCCTGATGACGAACTACACCGGCTTCCTCGCGCCGAAGGCGGCGATGTTCTCGAGCATCGGGCTGATGGTCGCGATCCTGCTCTGGCGGCCGCAAGGCCTGTATCCGGTCTCGAGCCGCTGACGCCATGCTCGACCGGCTGCTTTCGCACGACCGCCCACGCAGCGTCTGGCTCGCCGCGCTGCTCGCGGTCATCGTGGTCGGGCTCGCCTTCACGCCCTTCCTCGTCAGCGGCACGAAGGCCCTCGACGTCGCCGCCAAGATCGTCGTCTTCATCGTCCTGGTCGCGAGCTTCGACCTGCTGCTCGGCTACACCGGCATCGTCAGCTTCGCGCACACGATGTTCTTCGGCATCGGCGCGTACGGGATCGCGATCGCGAGCACGTCGATGGGGCCGGGCTGGGCTGCGGTCGCGGTCGGTGCGCTGTGCGCGCTTGTCGTCTCGGGCGTGCTCGCGTTCGTGATCGGTCTCTTCAGCCTGCGCGTGCGTGCGATCTTCTTCGCCATGATCACGCTCGCCGTCGCATCGGCGTTTCTCACGCTCGCCTCGCAGCTCTCGGACCTCACCGGCGGCGAGGACGGTCTCACGTTCAAGGTGCCGGAGGCGTTGCAGCCGGGCACGCAGTACGTCGAGAACCCGGTTCTCGGCGCTTCGATCGACGGGCGCCTGCTCACCTACTACGTGCTCTTCGTCGCCGCCGTCGTGCTCGTGCTGGCGATGCTGCGGATCGTCAACTCGCCGTTCGGCCGCGTCCTGCAGGCGATTCGCGAGAACGACTTCCGCGCCGAGGCGATCGGCTACCGCACCGTCGTCTACCGGACCCTTTCGAACGTGTTGTCGGCGCTGTTCGCGACCCTCGCCGGCTGCCTGCTCGCGCTCTGGCTGCGCTACAACGGCCCGGCCACGACGCTCTCGTTCGAGATCATGCTCGACGTGCTGCTGATCGTCGTGATCGGCGGCATGGGCACGATCTACGGTGCCGTCGTCGGCAGCGTGCTGCTCGTCCTCGCGCAGAGCTACCTGCAGGACCTGATGAAGCTCGCCTCCGGCGCCGTTGCGAATGTCCCTGTGCTGTCGCAGATCCTGTCGCCCGACCGGTGGCTGCTCTGGCTCGGGATCCTGTTCGTGCTCTCGGTCTACTACTTCCCGACCGGCGTCGTCGGGCGGCTGCGCTCGGCCGGCTTGCGTGCGACCGGCCGCTGACTTCGCGGACTGAGCCGTGCCGCGCCGACGACACGCGCGCCTCGTCGCACTGGCGCTGCTCTGCGCGCTCGTCGCGGACGGCGCTGCCGGCGCCGAAGCCGCGGCATCCGACGCCACGCCGTGGCCCACCGCGGGCTGGGAAGTGTCGACCCCGGAAGCGCAAGGCGTCTCGCCTGCGGCACTCGCCGACCTCGTCGACTTCGGTGCCGCCAACGAAATGGACAGCCTGCTCGTCGTGCGCCACGGCAGGATCGTCGCCGAGGCGACGTACGCGCCGTTCCGGCCGGGCATGCGCCACGCGGTCAACTCGGTGACCAAGGCGATCGTCGGGACGCTCGTCGGCATCGCCGTCGATCGCGGCACGATCCGCCTCGACGAGCCGGTGCTCGCGTCGTTCGGCGAACGCACCGTCGCGCACGTCGACGCGCGCAAGCGCGCCATGACGATCGGCGACCTGCTCGACATGCGCTCCGGCCTCGAGTGGCGCGAGCCGCTGACCGACGCGCCGCCGGAGTCGCTGCTCGAGATGGAGCGAAGCAGCGACTGGATCGACTTCATCCTCGACCGCCCCATGGCGCAACCGCCCGGGCAAACGTTCAACTACAACAGCGGCGACTGGCACCTGCTCTCGGCGATCCTCGGCCGCAGGACGCCGCTCGACAGCGCCGACTACGCGCGTCGCGTGCTGTTCGAGCCGCTCGGCATCCGCGACGTGCGCTGGCGGCGCGACCGGCAGGGGATCCCGATCGGCGGCTACGGCATCTACCTCGAGCCGCGCGACATGGCCAAGATCGGCTACCTCCTCCTCCACCACGGCGAATGGGCCGGGCAGCAGGTCGTCCCGCGGGCGTGGACCGAGCGCGTCTTCGCTGCCCCGGTCGACATGCACCTCGGCGCGGCGGTCGCGGTTCGCTACGGCAAGGGCTGGTGGGCGGTCCCCGAGAAGCACGTCGTCATGGCGGTCGGCTTCCTGGGCCAGCTGATCATCGTGCTGCCGGACGTCGACGTCGTCGCCGTCGTGACCGGACGGAGGAACCGGCCGATCCTGCTGTTGATCGACCGGATCGCGGCGGCGGCGGCGTCGGCGCGGCCGCTCGCCGACGACGACGCCGGACGCGCACGCCTCGCCGCGCGCGTCGAGGCCGCCGCGACCGAGCAGGCGAGCGCGGTCGGGCCGCCATCGCCGCTGGCGCGCGAGATCTCGGGCCGGCGCTGGAGCTTCGAGCGCAACGTCCTCGGGCTCGCCGCGATCACGTTCGATCTCGTCGGCAGCGACCCCGGCTTCGTCGCCGAGATCGGCAGCGCCACGTCCGCCGAGCGGCTGCGCATCGCGGCGCGGATCGGCCTCGACGGCCTGTTCCGGCAACGCGAGATCCCCGGCGGCCCGGTGCTCGCCGCCAAGGGCAGCTGGCGCGACGAGAAGACGTTCGACGTCGTCGTCCGCATGCTCGGCGACGGCGTCGTTCGCACCTACGCGTTCGCCTTCAGCGGCAACGAGGTCGAGGTGTCGTCGTCGGCCAACCAGGGCGCGCCGGTCGTCTTCCGCGGCCGGCGCGACGACTAGCGCTGCGTCCAGCCGCGCGCCGCCGGGAGCCTTCCGGTCGGCAAGTCGCATCCCGCCGCGTGCCGACATAATCGTCGCCGGAAATCCGCCGCCGCCGCGCGTGCGCGGCGGGCGGCCACGAATCGGCAGCAATGAAGCAGAGCACGAAGAAGGCCCCGCGAAGCGATGCGAGCGCCGCCCCGGGGGACATCGGCGCCGCCGTGTCGAAGGCGCAGAGCGGGATCGACGGCCTCGACGAGATCACCGCCGGCGGCCTGCCGCGTGGCCGGCCGTCGCTCGTGATCGGCGGCCCCGGCTGCGGCAAGACGATGTTCGCCGCCGAGTTCATCGTCCAGGGCGCGACGCGCTTCGGCGAGCCGGGCGTTTTCATGATGTTCGAGGAGACCGCCGACGAGCTCGTGGCCAACGTCCGCTCGCTCGGCTTCGACCTCGACCGGCTCGTCCGCGACGGCAAGGTCGCGATCGACTACGTTCGCGTCGAGCGGGCCGAGATCGAGGAGACCGGCCAGTACGACCTCGAAGGGCTCTTCATCCGGCTGGCACACGCCGTCGAGTCGGTCGGCGCGAAGCGCGTCGCGCTCGACACGCTCGAGGCGCTGTTCTCGGGGCTCTCCGACCACGCCGTGCTGCGCGCCGAACTGCGCCGACTGTTCCGCTGGCTGAAGGACCGCGGCCTGACGGCGGTGATCACCGCCGAGCGCGCCGCCGAGACGTTGACGCGCTACGGCCTCGAGGAGTACGTCGCGGACTGCGTGATCCTGCTGGACCACCGCGTCGTCGACCAGGTCTCGACGCGGCGACTGCGCGTCGTCAAGTACCGCGGCTCGCCGCACGGCACCAACGAGTACCCGTTCCTGATCGGGCCCCGGGGGATTGTCGTCCTGCCGATCACATCCCTGACCCTCGACCACGACGCGCCGCTCGAGCGCCTGCCGACCGGGATCGGCGAGCTCGACGCGATGCTCGCCGGCGAGGGCTTCTTTCGCAACAGCGCGGTGCTCATCTCCGGCTCTCCCGGCACCGGCAAGAGCAGCGTCGTCGCCCGCATCGCCGAAGCGGCGTGCGAGCGCGGCGAGCGCGTCCTCATCTTCTCGTACGAGGAATCGTCGAATCAGTTGATCCGCAACATGCGCTCGATCGCGATCGACCTCGAGCGCTGGACGAAGAAGGGGCTGCTGCGCATCCACTCGTCGCGGCCGACGCTGCAGGGGCTCGAGCAGCACCTCGTCCAGATGTACGAGGCGGTGCGCCAGTTCCAGCCGTCGCTCGTCGTCGTCGACCCGATCAGCAACCTGACGATGCACACCGACGACGCCGGCCTGAAGCCGATGTTGATGCGGCTCATCGACTTCATGAAGAAGAGCCACATCACGGGCGTGTACACCAACCTGGTCGGCAACGAAGGCGCGACGCTTGCCGAGACGCAGCTCGGGGTCTCGTCGTTGATGGACGTCTGGCTGATGCTGTCGAACGTGGCGGTCGAGGGCGAGCGCACGCGCGCGCTGCAGATCATCAAGTCGCGGGGGATGCCGCACTCGAACCTGGTGCGCGAGTTCGTCTTCAGCGACCGCGGCGTCGAGATCGTCGACGTCTTTCTCGACGCAGGGCGGCCGCTGACCGGGCGTCGCCGCGTCGGCGCACAGGCGGCGAACGCAGCGCGGCGGCCGCCGAGCGCCCAAGTCGCGCGGAGGAGAAAGGCATGAAGAGCGGAACCGTCGAGCGGCCGGCCAAGCCGGCCAAGGCGTCGGAGCCCGAGTGGCAGCTGCGCCTCTACGTCGCGGGCGCGACGAGCAAGTCGGTCGCCGCGCTCGCCAATCTGCAACGGATGTGCGAGGAGCACCTTGCCGGCCGCTACGAGATCGAGGTGATCGACCTGCTGGTCAACCCCAAGCTCGCCGCCGGCGACCAGATCCTCGCCGTGCCGACGCTCGTGCGCAAGTTCCCCGAGCCGATCCGCAAGATCATCGGCGACCTCTCCAGCGAGGAGCGCGTCCTGGTCGGCCTCGACATCAAGCCGGTCGCCAGATGAGCACGGCATTCGAGGCGGCCGTCGCGGCGCGGCGGAGCGAACCCGTCGTGCTGAAGCTGTACATCAGCGGCCCGACGCCGCGCTCGGCGGAGGCGCTCGTCCACGTGCGCGAGCTCTGCGAGGCGGCGCTGCGCGGGCGCTACGAGCTCAGGGTCGTCGACCTGTCGCAGACGCCGGCGCTCGCGTCGGAGCACCAGATCGTCGCCGCGCCGACGCTCGTTCGCGAGCGGCCACTGCCGCAGCGCAAGTTCATCGGCGACATGTCGGACCGCGCCAAGATCCTGCGGGGCCTCGATGTCGTCGCCGCCTAGCGCGACAGCCATGGAAGAGCGCCGAGCCGGCGACCGCGAGCGAGCGAGCGAGCTCGCATCGCTGCGCATCCGGCTCGACGAAGCAGAGCAGACCCTGCGCGCGATCCGCTCGGGCGAGATCGACGCGATCGTCGTCGACGACGCCGTCTACACGCTCGACACCGCGCACGCGGCGTCGAACCGGCTGCGCAGCGACGTCCTCGCGCAGATGAAGGACGCCGTCGTCGCCGTCGACCTCGGCGGCCGCGTCATCTACCTCAACGCCGCTGCCGAGAACCAGTACGGCCTGGGCGCCTCCGGCGCGCTCGGCCATCCGCTCGAGCGGCTCTACGGGTTGCGCTGGTACGGCGACGGCGACGGCGCGCGTGCCGAGGCCGAGATGCGCGAAGCGGGGTCCTGGCGCGGCGAGTCGGTCCACATCCGCAACGACGGCAGCGAGCTGCACGTCGAATCGACCATGGCGACGCTGCGCGACGGCGGGGGCGTGGCGACCGGGCGGCTCATCGTCAGCCGCGACGTCAGCGAGCGCTACCACGCCGCCGCGGCGCTGCGCAGCGCGATGCGCGAGCTCGCGCGCAGCGAGCGCGAGTTCTCGACGCTGGTCGAGAACTCGCCGTTCATCTTCGCGCGCTTCGACCGGCAGCTGCGCTACACATACGTGAGCCCGCTGGTCGAGACCTACACCGGCCGGCCGTCGGTGGCGTTCGTCGGCAGACGCCACGCCGAGACCGGCGTTCCCGCCGAGCTCGCCGAGACGTGGGAAGCGCTGCTGAAGCGCGCGTTCGAGACGGGCAAGGTCGCCGAGACGAGCTTCTCGTTCGCGCGCAGCGGCGGCCAGGTCCGCCATTTCGAGGCGCGCCTGATCCCCGAGGTCGGAGTCGAAGGCGGCGTCGGCTCGGTGCTCGCGGTCGCGAGCGACGTCACCGAGCGCGAGGTCGCCGACCGCGAGCGGCGCGCCGCCAACGAGGCGCTGCGCGAGGCCGACCGCCGCAAGGATGTCTTCATCGCGACGCTCGCGCACGAGCTGCGCAACCCGCTCGCGCCGATCGGCAACGCGGTCGAGATCATGCGGCTGGCCGGCGACGAGAAGACGCAGGTGCGGGCGCGCGAGATGATCGACCGCCAGCTGCACCAGCTCGTCCACCTGGTCGACGATCTGCTCGACGTCAGCCGCATCTCGCAGGGCAAGCTCGAGCTGCGCCGCGAGCGGATCGAGGTCCAGGCGGTGCTGCGCAGTGCCGTCGAGACGAGCCGGCCGCTGATCGACGCCGGCCGTCACGAGCTCGTCATCGAGCCGGGGCCGGTGCCCGGCATCGTCGTCGACGGCGACCTGACGCGCCTGACCCAGGTCGTCGCCAACCTGCTCAACAACGCCGCCAAGTACACGCCGGCGGGCGGCCGCATCACGCTGGCGACGCTGCGCGACGGCGACGACGCCGTCATCCGCGTCAGCGACACCGGCATCGGCATTCCCGCCGACCGGCTGCCCGAGGTGTTCGAGATGTTCGCGCAGGTCGAGCGCTCGTCGGCGCGCGCGCAGGGCGGCCTCGGCATCGGCCTCGCGCTCGTCAGGCGGCTCGTCGAGATGCATGGCGGCAGTGTCGTCGCGCAAAGCGCCGGGCCAGGGCAGGGCAGCCGCTTCGAGGTGCGCCTGCCGACCGTCGCGCTCGCGGCGCGGCCGCACGGCCAGCGCGCACGCGATGCCGCTGCGGCGCCGGGCGATGGCTCGCACATCCTCATCGCCGACGACAACCGCGACAGCGCCGACAGCATGGCGATGATGCTCGAGCTGCTCGGCTACCGCACGACGGTCGTCTACGACGGCGACGAGGCGCTGCAGGAGGTCGCCGCGCTGCGGCCGCGGATCGCGATCCTCGACATCGGCATGCCGCGCGTCAACGGCCACGAGGTCGCGCGGCGGTTGCGCAGCGAGCCGTGGGGCGAGCGCATGCTTCTGATCGCGCTCAGCGGCTGGGGCCGCGACGACGACCGCCGGAAGACCGCCGCCGCGGGGTTCGACCACCACCTCGTCAAGCCGCTCGACCTCCACGAGCTCGCGGTGCTGCTCGCGCCGGCCGGCGGCGCGCCGAAGGCGGCGCAGTGAGCGCGACCGCGGCAGACAGCGACACCACCGTCGTCCGCCTCGCGAACGGCGTTCGCGTCCTCGCGATCGCGCTGCCGCACCTCGAGAGCGTCAACGTCAGCGTGTTCGTGCGCACCGGCAGCAGCCACGAGCCGCGGCGGCTGAACGGCATCAGCCACTTCGTCGAGCACATGGCGTTCAAGGGGACGCGGACGCGCACCTGCCAGCAGATCAACTGGGACGCCGAGCGGCTCGGCGCCGACGTCAACGCGCACACCGACAAGGACCACACCGCGTACCACATGCGCGGCCTCGCCGCCGACGGCCCGCGCTTCGTCACGATGCTCGGCGACATCGTGCTCGCGAGCAGCTTCCCCGACGCCGAGCTCGAGCGCGAGCGCCAGGTCATCCTGCACGAGCTGACCGAGGACGAGGAGGACGTGCTGGCAACCGCCGACAAGCTGTTCGACAAGCTGTCGTTCGGCAGCCATCCGGTGGCGCAGCCGGTGATCGGCAGCCGCCTGACGATCCAGCACATCGGCCGCGGCGACCTGCTGGAATACGTCGAGCGCCAGTACAGCGGCGCCAATATCGTCGTCGGCGTCGCCGGCCGCTTCGACCTCGACGCGATCGTCGCCGCCGCCGAAGCCGCTTTCGCTGCGGTGGCCGCCGGGACCGAGAACCACGTCGAGCCGCCGGCGTACGGCGGTGGCATCGCGTCGCGGGTGCAGCCCGGCTACAGCCAGACGCACGTCGTCCTCGGCTATCCGGTCCCGTCGCTGCGCGACAACCACCATCCGGCGATGGTCGCGGCGGCGCTGTTCGGCGAAGGGATGAGTTCGCCGCTGATGGACGAGATCCGCGAGCGCCGCGGCCTCGTCTACTACGCGTCGTGCGCCGCCGACGTCAACGAGGTCTGCGGCCAGTTCGTCGTCGAGGCGTCGACGTCGCCGGCGCAGCTGGACGAGTTCCTCGCCGAGGTGCGCAGGCTCCTCGCCAGACAGGCCGACGCGATCGCTGCCGACGACCTCGAGCGCGCGCGCCGGCAGATCGCGGTGCGCACCCTGCGCACGCAGGAGCGACCGGTGCGCCGCCTCGAGGACGCTGCGCTCGACCTCTTCGTCCACGGCCGCGTCCGCTCGCGCGGCGAAACCCTCGCGCGCGTCGAGGCGATTGGCGCCGCTGCCGTCCGCGACGTCTTCGCGACGATGCTCGCGACGCCGGTCGCGCTCGCGATCGCCGGCCGCATCAAGAAGGGCGCGGTCGACCGCGCGCGCGAGCTCTTCGCCTGAGTCCACAGGCGCGTCAGTAGTTTCCCGTGTCATTGACTCCGGTCAACCGAACGGCGAGCGAAACTTCGCGATAGTCCGGGGCGCGGAACCGCCCCGCCGGTTCGCTGTCCATGACATCGGACGATTCCAACCAGGCATCCCGAGCAGGTGCCGACATCCGCCAGGAGACAAGATGACCACCACCAGGCTGTTCGCCCGCCTTTCGCCGGCCGTGCACTGCGCAGTTGCGGCGCTCGCCGCGTGTCTCGTCGCGCCGGCCGCGGCGTGGGAGCCGACCAAGCCGGTCGAGTTCGTCGTCCCCGCAGGGACCGGCGGCGGCGCCGACCAGATGGCGCGGCTGATCCAGGGGATCATCGTCAAGCACAAGCTGATGAAGGAGTCGATGGTCGTCGTCAACAAGTCGGGCGGCGCCGGCGCCGAGGGCTTTCTCGACGTCAAGGACTCCAAGGGCGACCCCAACAAGATCATCATCACGCTGTCGAACCTGTTCACGACGCCGATGGCGACCGGCGTGCCGTTCAACTGGAAGGACATGACGCCCGTCTCGATGATGGCGCTCGATCAGTTCGTCCTCTGGGTCAACGCCGACAAGCCGTACAAGACCGCGAGCGAGTACATCGCCGCCGTCAAGGCCGCCGGCCCCAACAAGATGAAGATGGGCGGCACCGGCTCGAAGCAGGAGGACCAGATCGTCACCGCGGGTCTCGAGAAGGCGACGGGAACGAAGTTCATCTACGTTCCGTTCAAGGGCGGCGGCGAGGTCGCCGTGCAGCTGGTCGGCGATCACGTCGATTCGACGGTCAACAACCCGATCGAAGCGGTCGCCCAATGGCGCGCCGGCAAGCTCAGGCCGCTGTGCCTGTTCGACGACCATCGGCTGTCGTACAAGGCCAAGGTCACCGACACGATGTCGTGGGCCGACATCCCGACCTGCAAGGAGGCCGGCGTCCCGACCTCCTACGTGATGCTGCGCGGCATCTTCATGGCGCCGGGAGTCACCCCCGAGCAGACCGCGTTCTACGTCGACCTGCTGAAGAAGGTGCGCGAAACGCCGGATTGGAAGGACTTCATGGAGAAGGGCGCGTTCAACACCACGTCGATGAGCGGTGCCGAGTACCGCGCCTGGCTCGAGAAGGCCGAGGCCCTGCACGCGCAGCTGATGACCGAAGCCGGCTTCATGGCCAAGAAATGAGCGACCCAGCCGAGGCACGGGACGCCGAAGACACGCCGCACGGCGTCCTGGCGCGCAACGGCAGCGTCGACGCGGTCGTCTCCGCGATCCTGTTCGCGATCGGCGCTGTCGTCGTCTTCGAGGCGCGCGCGCTCGGCGCGGGCTGGCAGAACGACGGTCCCGGACCCGGCTACTTCCCGTTCTACATCGGCCTCATCCTCTGCGTCGCCGGTGCCGGCATCTTCTGGCAGGCGGTGTTCTCGGCCAAGCGCAACCGCGGCGCATTCGTCGACCGCGAGCAGCTCGCCCGCGTCCTCTCCGTGTTCGTGCCAGCGATCGTCTACGTCGTCGCGATCGTCTTCGTCGGCATCTACGTCGCCTCTGCGGTCTACATCGCCGCGTTCATGGTCCTGCTCGGCAAGTACCCGGTGTGGAAGTCGGTCGCGATCGGCGTTGCCGTCAACGCGCTCTTCTTCGCCATGTTCGAGGTCTGGTTCAAGGTGCCGCTCTACAAGGGCAGCCTGGCGCCGCTGTCGTTCCTGGGCTACTGAGCCGGCGGCGAACGCAGCGGCCAGCGCACGAGAAGCATTTTCTGCATGGACGCACTGAACTCGCTGCTGCACGGCTTCCTCGTCGTCCTGACGCCGCTCAACATCGGCCTGATGTTCGTCGGCATCACGCTGGGCGTGCTGATCGGCGTCCTGCCGGGGCTGGGCGGCGCCAACGGCGTCGCGATCCTGCTGCCGCTGACGTTCACGATGTCGCCGACCACGGCGATCGTCATGCTCTCGTGCATCTACTGGGGCGCGCTGTTCGGCGGCGCGATCACGTCGATCCTGTTCAACATCCCCGGCGAGCCGTGGTCGGTGGCGACGACCTTCGATGGCTACCCGCTTGCGCAGAAGGGCCAAGCCGGCCAGGCGCTCACGGGGGCATTCACGTCGTCGTTCTTCGGCGCGCTCGTCGCGGTGCTGATGATCACGTTTCTCGCGCCGCTGGTCGCGAGGTTCGCGCTGCGCTTCGGCGCGCCCGAGTTCTTCTCGGTCTACCTGCTCACGTTCTGCAGCTTCGTCGGCATGGGCAAGGGCTCGCCATTCAAGATCCTCGCCTCGATGGCGCTCGGCTTCGCGCTCGCCGCAGTCGGCATGGACACGATCACCGGCCAGCTGCGGATGACGTTCGGCATTTCGGATCTCATGCGCGGCTTCGACTTCCTGATCGCCGTCATCGGCCTGTTCGGCATCGGCGAAATCCTGCTCTCGATGGAGGAGGGTCTCGCGTTCTCGGGCAAGGCAGCGCGGATCAACCCGAAGGTCGTCTGGGAGACGTGGAAGGTGCTTCCGCGCTACTGGGTGACGTCGCTGCGCAGCGCCTTGGTCGGCATCTGGATGGGCATCACGCCTGGCGGCGCGACACCGGCCTCGTTCATGAGCTACGGCCTCGCCAAGAAGATGTCGCGCAACGGCGCGAAGTTCGGCACCGGGGAGCTCGAGGGCGTGGTCGCCCCGGAGACCGCGGCGCACGCCGCCGGAACGAGCGCGCTGCTGCCGATGCTCGCGCTCGGCATCCCCGGCTCACCGACCGCGGCGGTGCTGCTCGGCGGCCTCCTGATCTGGGGCCTGCAGCCCGGTCCGCTCCTCTTCGTCGAGCAGAAGGACTTCGTCTGGGGGCTGATCGCGAGCATGTATCTCGGCAACATCGCCGGTCTCCTCGTTGTCCTGACGACGGTGCCGCTGTTCGCGTCGATCCTGCGCATCCCGTTCTCGATCATCGCGCCCGTGATCATCGTGATCTGCGCGATCGGCGCCTACACGGTGCACAACGCGATGCTCGACATCTTCTTCATGCTCGGGTTCGGCCTCGTCGGCTACGTCTTCAAGAAGCTCGACTACCCGCTCGCGCCGATGGTCCTCGCGCTCGTCCTCGGCGACAAGGCGGAGGACTCGTTCCGCCAGGCGATGCTCGTCTCGCAGGGCGACGTCATGATCATGTGGTCGAACGCGCTGGTCGGCTCGATCACGACGCTCGCGCTGCTGCTGCTCTTCTGGCCGCTGTTCTCGAAGCTGGTCGGGCTGCTGCGGCGGCCGAAGACAGTCGACCCGGTGCTCGCCGAGCAGCCCGTCGACTGAGGACATCGCCATGACGGTGATCGCGCTGACGCAGGAGATGGGCTCGCTCGCCAAGGACGTCGCCGAGCGCGTCGCGAGCGAGCTCGGCCTCGCGCTGATGCGCCACGAGGTCGTCGACACCGTCTCGTCGCGGATGCACGTGCCGACGAGCCTCATCAACCGCCTGCGCGAAGGCCAGGCGGGGACGATCGAGCGCATGCGCGCCGACCGCACGAGCCTGGCCGTCTACATGACCGAGGAGGTGCTCGATGCGGCGGCGCGCGGCAACGTCGTGCTGCGCGGCTGGGGAGCGACGCTCTTGCTGCGTTCGGTGCCGCACGTCCTGCGTGTCCGCGTCACGCGGCCGTTCGCGCAGCGCGTCGCCTGGCTGCAAGAGCGGCTCGGCACCGACGACGTCGACGCCGCCGAGGAGGAGGTGCGGCGCAGCGATCGCGCGCACGCGGCGCGAATGCAGGCGCAGTTCGGCGTCACCTGGGGCGACCCGCTGCTCTACGACCTGGTCCTCAATACCGAGCGCGTCTCGGTCGAGAGCTGCGCCGAGCAGATCGTTGCGCTCTCGCGCCGACCCGAGTTCGCCGAGACAGAGGCGTCGCGGACGACGCTGCAGAACCTCGCGCTCGACGCCCGCGTGCGTGCCGCGCTGCGCGCCGACGAGGCGACGCGCGAGGTCGACGTCACGGTCGCCAGCGAGCGCGGCCGGGTCGTCCTCTCGGGAATGGTGCTTGCCGGCGCCGAGGTACCGGCGGCCGACCGCGTCGCTGCCGCGGTGCCGGGCGTCACCGCGGTCGATAACCGGCTGCGCGTGATCGCAAAATCTAAGCTCTTCCCCGGCTTCTAGCAGGCCACCCGCGCCGCCGCGTCGCAACGTCGGCGCCAACGGAGACAGGCGATGGCAACGACGACGGGCACGATTTCGGTTCCCACCCAGAGCGTCAACCACTACCGCTGGCTGCAGCTCTTTTTCGGCATCGTCTGCATGGCGATGGTCGCCAACCTGCAGTACGGCTGGACGCTGTTCGTCAACCCGATGGACGCGAAGTACCACTGGGGTCGCGCTGCCATCCAGGTCGCGTTCTCGATCTTCGTCATCACCGAGACGTGGCTGGTGCCGCTCGAGGGCTACTTCGTCGACCGCTTCGGGCCGAAGCCGGTCGTCATGCTCGGCGGCATCCTCGTCGGCATCGCCTGGGTCATGAATGCGTACGCGTCGTCGCTCGCCGTGCTCTACATCGCCGCTGCGGTCGGCGGCATCGGCGCCGGCGCCGTCTACGGCACCTGCGTCGGCAACGCGCTCAAGTGGTTTCCCGACCGCCGCGGCCTGGCCGCGGGGCTCACCGCCGCCGGCTTCGGCATGGGCTCGGCGCTCACGATCATTCCGATCCAGGCGATCATCAGGTCGAGCGGGTACGAGTCGGCGTTCCTCTACTTCGGCATCGCGCAGGGGTTGATCGTCTTCCTCCTCTCGTTCGGTCTCGCCGCCCCGGCGAGGGCGCCGACGCAGGACGTGAAGCTCGTCGCCACGACGCGCAGCTACACCTGGACGGAGATGATCCGCACCCCGGTGTTCTGGCTGATGTACCTGCTGTTCGTCCTGATGGCGGCAGGCGGCCTCATGGCGACGGCGCAGCTCGCGCCGATCGCGAAGGACTTCAAGATCGCTGACGTGCCGGTCTCGATCCTCGGGCTCACGCTGCCGGCGCTCACGTTCGCGCTCTCGATCGACCGTGTCCTGAACGGGCTGACTCGGCCGTTCTTCGGCTGGGTTTCGGACAACATCGGACGCGAGAACACGATGTTCATCGCGTTCGCGCTCGAAGGCGTCGGCATCTGGGCGCTCAGCCAGTTCGGCCACGACCCGCTGCTGTTCGTCGTCCTCACCGGGATCGTCTTCTTCGGCTGGGGCGAGATCTACAGCCTCTTTCCGTCGACGATCGGCGACTCCTACGGACCGAAGTTCGCCGCGACGAACGCGGGCCTGCTCTACACCGCCAAGGGGACCGCGTCGCTGCTGGTGCCGCTGACGAGCGTGCTCACGACGGCGACCGGGAGCTGGCACGCGGTCTTCTACAGCGCCGCGGTCATGAACCTCGTCGCCGCCGTGCTCGCGATCGCGGTGCTGAAGCCCATGCGCCTGCAGATGGCGCACAACGACTCAGCGACGGTGCGCGGCGATCCCGCCGCCCAGCCGGCCTGACCCGCCAGCGCTCAGATCTTGCCGCGCTGCTTGAGCCGGCTGAGCGTCTCCGCCGAGAGGTTGAGGTAGGTCGCGAGCTCCTTCTTCGGGATCCGCTCGGTGAGCTCGGGATGCTTGCGGACGAAGCGGCGGACTCTGCCCGGCGCGTCGAGCAGGTGCAGCGTGATCGTGTGCGCCATGATCTCGCTCATCAGCCGCATCACCTCGTGCTCGAACGTCGCCTTGAACTTCGGGTGGCGATCGATGAAGTCGACCCAGGTCGGCATCGGCAGCTTGGCGACCCGCGCCTTGGTCAGCGCGACGATGCTGTACGGCGTCGGCGTGTTCAGGCGCCAGGCGGCGTAGCTCGTCTCGATGTCGCGCTCGTCGGCGAAGCGAAGGATCATCTCGCGCGCGTCGGCGTTGGCGACGACGCGCTTCAGGATGCCGTCGAGCACGAAGTACTGCTCCATCTCGTGCACGCCCTGGTTGAGCAGCGTCTCGCCCTTGGCGCAGTCGACGACGACGAGGTGCGGCTCGAGCTCCTTGCGCTCGCCTTCGAGCATTTCCTTGAGGACGACGTTCTGCGCCAGCTGAACGCGGATGACGTTCCGTTCCGGATGGCTGTCGAGGGAGATCGCTGGCATGCGGTGGCGGCGGCAGCGCTCGATGCCGGGACGCGCTCAAACTGGAAAAGTTGACCCGGGTCAACGGCGCTTTGCGGGGCGGCTTTCTATGATAAGTCCGCGCCCACGCCGCTCCTGCGCGCCCGTTTCCGCTCGCTGCGCGAAGCAGATCCGCCGGCAGCAGTTCAGTTCGATTTCAAGGAGAGATCCATGTCCGCAGTCCTCGAGCCAGGCACCGCCGCGGCGTCCGAAGCGCCCGCGAGCGGCGCCCAGGCGGAGACGATCGACGCCTTCCGCCTCGTCATCGAGGCGCTCAAGCTGAACGGCATCGAGACCGTCTACGGCCTTCCCGGCATTCCGATCACCGACCTGACGCGCAAGATGCAGGCCGAGGGGCTGCGCGTGATCTCGTTTCGCCACGAGCAGCACGCCGGCAACGCCGCGGCGGCGACAGGGTTTCTCACCGGCACGCCCGGCATCTGCCTGACGGTGTCGGCGCCCGGCTTCCTGAACGGCCTCACCGCGCTCGCCAACGCGACGACCAACTGCTTCCCGATGATCCTGCTCAGCGGCTCGAGCGAGCGCGAGATCGTCGACCTGCAGCAGGGCGACTACGAGGAGATGGACCAGCTCGCGATCGCCAAGCCGCTGTGCAAGGCGGCGTTTCGCGTCCTCCACGCCGAAGACATCGGCATCGGCGTTGCGCGCGCGATCCGCGCCGCGGTGTCGGGGCGGCCGGGCGGCGTCTATCTCGACCTGCCGGCGAAGCTGTTCGCGCAGACGATCGACGCGGCGGCGGGTCGCCGCTCGCTGGTCAAGGTCGTCGATCCGGCGCCGCGCCAGATTCCGGCGCCCGACGCCGTGCAGCGCGCGGTCGCGGTGCTGAAGGACGCCAAGCGGCCGCTGATCATCCTCGGCAAGGGCGCGGCGTACGCGCGCGCCGACGCGTCGATCCGCGCGCTGGTCGAGAAGTCGGGCATTCCGTACCTGCCGATGTCGATGGCCAAGGGCCTTCTGCCCGACACGCACGCGCAGTCGGCGGCGGCGACGCGCTCGTACGTCCTCGCCGAGGCCGACGTCGTCGTCCTGATCGGCGCGCGTCTCAACTGGCTGCTCTCGCACGGCAAGGGCAAGACCTGGGGCGGCGCGAACGCTGTCAATCGCAAGTTCGTCCAGATCGACATCTCGCCGACCGAGATGG
The DNA here is from genome assembly GCA_035493195.1 of Caldimonas sp. Taxonomy (GTDB): domain Bacteria; phylum Pseudomonadota; class Gammaproteobacteria; order Burkholderiales; family Burkholderiaceae_C; genus Schlegelella_A. Next base: position 3,106 of record DATJIM010000027.1, on the reverse strand, counting down.
ACAGCAACGTGCCGATCGCTGCGCCGCTCGTCGGCGACATCGGCTCGTGCGTCGACGCGCTCGTCGCCGGTCTCGGCGCGCAATGGACCAAGCCTGCGGCCGAGTGGACCGGCGCGATCGGCGAGCGCAAGGAGAAGAACCTCGCCAAGATGGCGGAGACGCTCGCCAAGAGCCCGTCGCCGATGAGCTTCCAGAGCGCGCTCAACGTCATCCGCGACGTCGTCAAGCAGAACCCCGAGGCGATCGTCGTCAACGAAGGCGCCAACACGCTCGACTTCGCGCGCTCGATCGTCGACATGTACGAGCCGCGCAAACGCCTCGACGTCGGCACCTGGGGGATCATGGGCATCGGCATGGGCTTCGCCGTCGCCGCCGCGGTGACGACCAAGCAGCGCGTGATCGCGATCGAAGGCGACAGCGCGTTCGGCTTCTCCGGAATGGAGGTCGAGACGCTGTGCCGCTACGACCTGCCGGTGTGCGTCGTCGTCTTCAACAACAATGGCGTCTACAAGGGCACCGACGTCAACCCGCGCGGCGGCGACGTCGCGCCGACGGTGTTCGTCAAGGGCGCGCGCTACGACAAGATGATCGAGGCGTTCGGCGGCGTCGGCGTCAACGCGACGACTCCCGACGAACTGAAGAAAGGCCTCGCCGACGCGCTCGCGTCGGGCAGGCCGACGCTCATCAACGCCGTGATCGACGAGACCGCCGGCACCGAGAGCGGCCGCATCACCAGCCTCAACCCGACCATCGCGAAGAAGAAGTGACGCGAATTTCCGAACGACACCTCAGGAACCACAGATGAGCAAAGCACTCGACGGCGTCCGCATCCTCGACTTCACCCATGTCCAGTCGGGGCCGACGTGCACGCAGCTGCTCGCCTGGTTCGGCGCCGACGTCATCAAGCTCGAGAAGGCCGGCGAAGGCGACGCGACGCGCGGCCAGCTGCGCGACATCCCCGACGTCGACAGCCTCTACTTCACGATGCTCAACCACAACAAGCGGTCGATCACCGTGAACACCAAGGACCCGAAGGGCAAGGAGATCGTCGACCGGTTGATCAAGTCGTGCGACGTGCTGGTCGAGAACTTCGCGCCCGGCGCGCTCGACCGCATGGGCTTCACGTGGGAGCACATCCACGCGCTCAACCCGCGCATGATCGTGGCTTCGGTGAAGGGCTTCGGCCCGGGGCCGTACGAGGACTGCAAGGTCTACGAGAACGTCGCGCAGTGCGCGGGCGGCTCGGCGTCGACGACCGGTTTCGACGATGGCCCGCCGCTCGTCACCGGCGCGCAGATCGGCGATTCGGGCACCGGGCTGCACCTCGCGCTCGGCATCGTCGCCGCGCTCTATCAGCGCAACACCACCGGCAAGGGTCAGAAGGTGCTCGCCGCGATGCAGGACGGCGTCCTCAACCTGTGCCGCGTCAAGCTGCGCGACCAGCAGCGCCTCGAGCGCGTCGGCGAGCTGACCGAGTACCCGCAGTACCCCGACGTCGAATTCGGCGATGCGGTGCCGCGCGCCGGCAACGCGTCCGGCGGCGGCCAGCCGGGCTGGATCCTCAAGTGCAAGGGCTGGCAGAAGGACCCGAACGCGTACGTCTACTTCATCACGCAGGCGCCGGTGTGGGCGTCGATCTGCAAGGTGATCGGCGAGGAGGGCTGGATCACCGACCCGAACTACGCGACGCCGAAGGCGCGGCTGCCGCACCTGAAGTCGATCTTCGCGCGGATCGAGGAGTGGACCATGACCAAGACCAAGTTCGAGGCGATGGACATCCTCAACAAGCTCGACATCCCGTGCGGCCCGATCCTGTCGATGAAGGAGATCGCCGAGGAGCCTTCGCTGCGCAAGACCGGCACCGTCGTCGAGGTCGACCATCCCAAGCGCGGCAAGTACCTCACCGTCGGCAACCCGATCAAGCTCTCCGACAGCATCACCGAGGTCAAGCGGTCGCCGCTGCTCGGCGAGCACAACGAGGAAGTCCTCGGCGAGCTCGGCTACTCGAAGAGCGACATCGCCGCGCTGCGCGAGTCGAAGATCATCTGACCGACAAAGAGACCGGAGACGCCATGAACAAAGACAAAGCCGCCGTCCGCAAGGTCCTCGACGCCGTCAAGGCGTCGGGCCGCACCTCGCTCACCGCGCCCGAGGGCAAGCAGGTCTGCGACGCGTACGGCATCGCGGTGCCCGGCGAAGGCGTCGCGAAAAGCGCCGCCGACGCATCGAAGCTCGCGTCGGGGATGGGCTTTCCGGTCGTGATGAAGATCGTCTCGCCCGACATCCTGCACAAGACCGAAGCCGGCGGCGTGATCGTCGGCGTCAAGAGCGCCGACGAGGCGCAGAAGGCGTACGACCAGATCCTCGCCAACGCCAAGAAGTACAAGGCCGACGCCAAGATCGAGGGCATCCAGGTCCAGCAGATGCTGAAGGGCGGCCAGGAGGTGATCGTCGGCGCCGTCACCGACGGCAGCTTCGGCAAGCTCGTCGCGTTCGGCCTCGGCGGCGTCCTCGTCGAGGTGCTGAAGGACATCACGTTCCGCCTCGCGCCGGCGACCAAGGCCGACGCGCTCTCGATGCTCGACGGCATCCAGGCGGCCGAGATGCTGAAGGGCGTGCGCGGCGGCGAAGCGGTGAACCGCGATGCGCTCGCCGCGATCATCGTCGGCGTCAGCGAGCTGGTCAGCGACTTCCCGGAGATCTCCGAGATGGACCTGAACCCGGTGTTCGCGACCGCGCAGGGCGCCGTCGCCGCCGACGTCCGCATCGTCGTCGACTTCAACCAGAAGCCGGCGCGCTATCGCCCGGCCGAGGCCGACGTCGTCACGTCGATGAACCGGATCATGCAGCCGAAGGCGGTCGCGGTGATCGGCGCATCCGACGAGACCGGCAAGATCGGCAACTCGGTGATGAAGAATCTGATCAACGGCGGCTACAAGGGGCAGATCTATCCGATCCACCCGAAGGCGGCCGAGATCATGGGCCACAAGGCCTACAAGAGCGTCAAGGACGTTCCGGGCGAGATCGACACTGCCGTGTTCGCGATCCCGGCCAAGCTCGTCGCCGGCGCGCTGATCGAGTGCGGCGAGAAGAAGATCGCCGGCGC
>DATJIM010000026.1:0-2571 GCA_035493195.1 Caldimonas sp. | reverse complement strand
CGCGAGCTCGGCGCGGCGGCGTTCGAGGAGGCGGTCGCGGGCGCGGTGCCCCTGTCGCGCCAGATCGTCGCCGGCGCGGCCGAGGGCCTCGACCTCGCGACTGCCGAGGGCCGCGCGCGCTTCCTTGCCAACGCCAAGCCGGTGTGGTCGGCGCTTCCCCAAGGCATGCTCAAGCGCCAGTTGCTCGGCGAATTCGCTTCGCGCGGCGCGTTGCCGATCGACGAGCTCGCAGCCACATGGCGGGCGGCGAGAATCGCCCCGGCGCGGCCGGGAGCGTCGGCGCGACCGGCCCGCGTCGGCGCCGCCGGGCGGAAAGCGGCACGCCAACCGGCCGACCGCATCGCCTGGATGCTGCTGCTCGAAAGCGGCTGGTGGGAGACGCTCTCGGCCGCCGACCACGCGCTCCTGTGCGAGCTGCCGGGCTGGCACGGCGAGCTGTTCCGCTTCCTCGACCGCGAGACGGCCGAGCATGGGGTGCGCCCGTGGGCGGCGCTGCGCGAGCGGATCGCGACCGAGCCGTGGGCGCCGGCAGCGCTCGCCGTCGTCGATTCCGAGGATCCGGCGATCGAGCCGGTCGCCGACGACCTGCCGCGTTCGCTCCACCAGCTGCGCTCGGCTGCCGAGCAGCGCGACGCGATGCGCGTTCTCGGCAGGATTTGAGGGTGGTCTTGCGGGCGAGACGGTATAATTGAAGGCTTTTCGAACGCGGCAAGCGTGACGGCAGCACCTCCGGCCCCGGCCACCCTCGAACAGGGTCAACCTCATCGGCCACCTTCCCCGCAAGGGCTGCAAACGGCGGACGAACGGCTTGCCAGCCCTCGTCCGGTCACCCCGCATCGCCTCGACCGGCGTTTGACCTTCGGGTGGCGCTGCGGCGAGTCGTTTCCTCGCGTCGTGCCGTCGTCGCGAGCTTGAATTCCGCATGAAAGCGCGCAGTTCGACATCTGGGCCTGCCGAGGCACAGCCCGCATCGATTCGAGGAACCGCATGACCGTCAAGAAGCCCACAACGACCAAAGCCGCCCGCCCGGCCGCCAAGGCCAAGCCCGCTGTCGTCGAGCCGAAGAAGAAGGCTCCGGCAGCGAAGGCTGCCGAGCCGGTCAAGGCGAAGGGCCCGGCGGCGAAGAAGGGCAAGGCCGACGAGAAGCTGGCCAAGGCCGACGCCACCGACGTCGATCTCTCGGATCTCGAGTCGGATCTCGAGGGCGAGCCGGTTCCGGCCGAGGTCGAGGCCGTCGTCAAGGCGAAGCCGCTGCGCATGAAGGTCAGCCGCGCCAAGGAGCGCGCGCTGATGCGCGAGTTCGGGCTCGACGAGACCCAGCTCACCGAAGAAGAGGTCGCCAAGCGCCGCCAGGAGCTGAAGACGCTCATCAAGATGGGCAAGACGCGCGGCTTCCTGACGCATCAGGAGATCAACGATCACCTGCCCGAGAAGCTCGTCGACCACGAGATCCTCGAGGCGATCGTGTCGATGCTCAACGACATGGGCATCGCGGTCTACGAACAGGCGCCCGACGCGGCGACGCTGCTCATCGCCGGCGGCGGCGCCACCACCGCCACCGAAGAAGAGGCCGAGGAAGCCGCCGAGGCCGCGCTCTCGACCGTCGACTCCGAGTTCGGCCGCACGACCGACCCGGTGCGCATGTACATGCGCGAGATGGGCACCGTCGAGCTGCTCACGCGCGAGGGCGAGATCGAGATCGCCAAGCGGATCGAAAGCGGCCTGCAGGCGATGATGTTCGCGATCAGCGCATCGCCGACGACGATCGCCGAGATCATGCTGTACGCCGATCGCATCGCCTCGGGCGAGATGAAGATCTCCGAGGTCGTCGACGGCTTCGTCTCCGAAGGCGAGGCCGACGACTACGTTGCCGAGGAGGACGTCGACTTCTTCGACGAGGAGGACGACGACGACGGCAACGGCGGCTCGAAGGCGCTGACCAAGAAGCTCGAGGAGCTGAAGACGGCAGCGCTCGTCAAGTTCGACTCGCTGCGCGGCAACTTCGAGAAGATGAGGAAGGCGTTCGAGCGCGACGGCTACCAGTCGCCGGCCTACAACCGCGCCCAGCAGTCGATCTCGGCCGAGCTGATGACGATCCGCTTCACCGTGAAGACGATCGAGAAGCTCTGCGGCATCCTGCGTTCGCAGGTCGACGACGTCCGCCGCTACGAGCGCGAGCTGCGCAAGATCCTGGTCGACAAGTGCGGCATGCCGCAGGACTACTTCATCAAGAACTTCCCGCCCAACGTCCTCAACCTCAAGTGGGCGGAAAAGGAAGTCGCCGCCAGCAAGCCGTACAGCCAGATCGTCGCGCGCAACCTCCCGCCGGTCCAGGAGCTGCAGAAAAAGCTCATCGAGCAGCAGGCCAGGGCTGTCGTTCCGCTCGAGGACCTGAAGAAGATCAACAAGCGGATGAACGAAGGCGAGAAGGCGTCGCGCGACGCCAAGAAGGAGATGATCGAGGCCAACCTGCGCCTCGTGATCTCGATCGCCAAGAAGTACACCAATCGCGGGCTGCAGTTCCTCGACCTGATCCAGGAAGGCAACATCGGTCTGATGAAGGCGGTCGAC
>DATJIM010000025.1:0-3824 GCA_035493195.1 Caldimonas sp. | reverse complement strand
GGCGTATGCGTAGACGACCGTCGGCACGCCGAGCCACGCGCCGTTGCCGACGAAGTCCCACACCGTCGAGTCGGGAAAGCCAGCGGCGATCAGCGTCGCGTAGTCGGCGGTCAGCAGGTCGTAGAGCGCGCGGTAGATGATCAGCGTGATCAGCGTCGTCAGGAACGCGCGCAGCCGGAAGTAGCCGATCAGCACGCCGTTGACGGCGCCGAGCAGCGCGCCGAACGCGAGCGTCGCGACCACCGCACCCGCGACCGGCCACTTCAGCACGTGCATGAAGTAGAGCGCGCAGAAGTTCGTCAGCGCGAAGGTCGAGCCGACCGAGAGGTCGATGCCGCCGACGATCATGACGAGCGCCATGCCGAGGACGATGAAGCCGATCTCGCCGGCCTGGCGGCCGGTGTCGGCGAGGCTCGCCGCCGACAGGAAGTTCGGGATCGCGCTCGAGAGGACGAGCGCGACCGCGATCAAGACGACCACCGGGATGGCGGTCTCCATCCAGCGCTTGGCGAGGATCTCGCCGAGCACGTGGTCGGGCCACCAGCGGTAGCGCAGCTCGGTCAGCCTGTCGCCGAGCGTCAGCGTCGGCGCGTGCGGCAGCTCGGCGCGCGGCGTCGCCGCGGCCGAGGTCAGCGTCTCGTCCATCCCGGGCGGTGCGTCAGGTCTTGCCGAGCTTCCAGCACGTTCCCTCGACCGAGGCGTTGGCCTTGGTGATCGGGATCAGCGTCGTGTAGATCGAGCCCTTGGCGTCCTTGTGCTTGCCCTTGTTCTGCAGCAGCCACTTGATCTGCGCCGCCATGTTGCTCGCCTGCGTCGGCACGTCGTAGCTGATGTCGAGGTCGAAGGCGCCGTTCTTGACCTGGTCGCACGCGCCCTTCTGCTCGCCGCCGCCGGAGGTCGCGAGGAACACCTTGCCCGTGAGCCCCGCCGCCTTGATCGCGGCCGCGGTGCCGGAGTCCATGCCGTCCCAGAAGCCGACGATGCCGCAGAGGTCGGGGTGCTGCTTCAGCACCGTCTGCGTGATGCCCTTGGCCTTGGCGGCGTCCCAGTCGGCGGCCTGGCTCGAGACGACCTTCAGCTCGGGGTGCTTGGCGAGGACGTTCTCGACGCCCTTCAGCGTGTAGGCGCTGGCCGCGGCCGAGAGCGCTCCCTGCACGATCGCGATCTTGTTCGACTTGCCCTTGCACGCGTCGGCGACGGCGTTGGTCGCCTTCTCGCCGATCTCGATCCAGTCGGCACCGACATAGACGACCGATGGGTACGCCGAGCGCATGTTGATCTGGACGACGTCGATGCCTTCGGCTTCGGCCTTCTGGATCAGCTTGGCGTAAGTCTGCACATCGGGGTTGTGCAGCACCATCACGTCGGGCTTCTCGTTGATCAGCGTCGTCACCGCCTGCGCGCCGGCGTTGGTGTTCCAGTTCGGGTCGCGCACGACGATCTTCACGCCGAGCGGCTCGAGCTCCTTCTTCAGGCCTTCGAGCCAGCCCTGCGCGAGATCGAAGCCGAGCGCCACCGGCACATAGGCGACCGTCTTGCCAGCCAGCGCCTTGCGATAGCCCTCGCGGAACGGTTCGTCGATGCCCTTGCCCTCGGCAAAAGCGCTCAGGCTGGCACCGAGCCCGGCGGCAAGCGCCGCAGCGGTCAGCGCCACCGTGCCGATCGCTCGGCGGATCACGTGCTTGGTCATGCAATACCTCCTGTCGTTGCCTCGATGGATGAAGTCCGCGCGGCAGCCCGGCAACCGGCCGCCGCGTTGTTCAGATGTCGCCCTGCTGCGCCGTTTCCTCGTTGCGCGGATTGACGAACGAGTCGATCAGGATCGCCGCGAGCAGGACGACGCCCTTGATCAGGTTCTGCGCCGAGTACGAGACGTCGAGGATCGTCATCCCGTTCAGCAGCGTCCCGATCAGGAGCGTGCCGATGACGACGTTGCCGACGCCGCCACGGCCGCCCGAGAGGCCGATGCCGCCGAGCACGACGACCAGGATCACGTCGTAGATCATGGTCGAGTTGTAGATGCGCGTCGGCATGCTGTTCACCGAGGCTGCCATCACCAGGCCGGCGAACATGCCGATCAGCGCCGCGAGCACGTACTGCAGCACGATCACCGGCCGGGTCGGGATGCCCGTCGTGCGCGCGCCGAACGGGTTGTCGCCGATCGCGTAGACGTAGGTGCCGAGCCGGGTCTTGCGCAAGAAGAAGCTCACCAGCAGCGCGACGGCGCCGAACATGATCACCGGCATCGGTATTCCGGCGAGCGTGCCCCGGCCGATCCAGGCGAACGCATCGAGCTGCGGGCTCCACTGCACGATGTCGAGGCGAAAGAGCGCGACCTGGCCGAGCCCGGCGAGGAAGAGGCCCGACGCGAGCGTGGTGAAGAGCGACGGCACCTCCGCGTAGGCGATCAGCCAGCCGTTGGCGAGGCCGAAGACGAGCGCCAGCGCGAGCGCCGCGGCGAACGCGGCCGGCAGCGAGTGCCCGTCCTGCACCATCTGCAACACGAGCCCGGCCGGCACCGCGAGCACCGCGACCATCGAGATGTCGATGCCGCGGCCGATGACGACGATCGCCATGCCGAGGCCGAGGATGCCGAGGATGGCGACGTTCTGCAGCAGGCCGAGCATGTTCGACGCGGTGCGGAAACCCGGCAGCAACAACGCGAAGCCGACGAACATCAGCACGAAGATCGCGAACACGATCCCTTGCTGGCTGAGCCGGGCGGTGCCGAGCGGCGACTTCATCGCGGTGCGGTTGCGCGCGCGCCGCGGCGCAGCGTCGGGTCGGGAACGCGGTCGACCGGCGCATCGATCGGCAGACCCGCCTGCTCGAAGCCCTTGCGGAAGTCGACCAGGTGCTTGCGCGTCCACTCGTGCGCGCGCTGCGCGTCGCGACTGCGCAAGGCCGCGGCGATCTCGCGATGGGCATCGCGATTGCGCGCGGCCGACTGCGGCAGCGAATGCTGCAGCAGCGTCGCCAGCGGCCGGTACAGCAGGCTGAACGACTCGCGCGACATCATCAGCGAACGGTTCTTCGACGCGCGCGCGACGAGCGCATGGAACGCGGCGTCGAGCTCCCAGTGGCGCCGGATGCGCGCTGCGTCGGGCTTGCCGCCCACCGTCGCGGCCGCGGCGGCGACGTTCTCGTCGATCTCGCGCAGCTCCTGTTCGTCGGCGCGTTGCGCCGCGAGGCGCGCCGCCTCAGGCTCGACGACGACCGCGACCTCCCACAACTCCTGGAACGTCACCTGGTGCAGGATCAACGACCGCGCGGCGCGCGGCGCCAGGTCGAACAGCCCGGGCAGCACGACGAAGAGGCGCCGACCGTGGTGGCGCTCGACCAATCCCTCCTGCTCCAGCTGCCGGATCGCTTCGCGGATCGTCGAGCGGTTGACGCCGAACTGCGTCGCCAGCTCCTGCTCGGCAGGAAACGGCGTTCCCGGCTTCAGCTCTCCGGAGAGGATGTGCTGCTCGAGCACGCTCGACACCGCCTTGTAGGCCGGCTCGCGCGACAACGAGCGGAACCGCAGCGACGCTCCGGCGAGCGAAGCCGCCGGGACATCATGCGCGGTCGCAAGAGCGATGCCCATTGAGTCCGGGACCATTGTCGGACAGTCCGACCGACTCTAGGAAGGCGACCCGGCGGTCGCCATGCGTGGTTTCCCGCGGGCGCCACGCGATCGGCCCTCTCTTCACAACGGCGTCGCGCAGGGACAGCTCTGACCTGTGGTCTTCTGCTTTCGGTCTAAGGCAGTTCGCTCTGCCAAGCGCTGGCCCCGAGCGGTTCACATAGGCGCATGTTGACGTGCTCGGTCGCTGGTTCTG
>DATJIM010000024.1:0-2137 GCA_035493195.1 Caldimonas sp. | reverse complement strand
GCGAGCTCGTCGACGTGCGTCCCGAGCGGAGCGAAACCGGCATCGAAGCGGCCGAGCATCGCGAGGACGTGCGCCGAGCTGCCGCTCGGTCCCGAGAGCGTCGGCAGCGCGTCGTCCTCGACGTCGCCGACGTTCGCCTCGAAGACCTCGCCGAAGCTGTTGACGAGCTTCTCGCCGCTGTCGGCGCCCCAGAGCGCGACCGGCTTGTGTTCCTCGAGACGAACCCGCAGCCGGTTCGGCCAGACGCGGCGGACGACCGCGACGCGCACCCACGGCACCGACTCGAACGCGCGCTTGGCCGCGCCGAGGTCGACCGTCAGGAAGTTGCCGGCGATCTTCGGCAGCGCGTTGGCGCGGATCGTCGAGACGCTGTTGCGCGCGACGTCTCCCTCGACGGTGATCGCGCGGATCGCGAAGAAAGGCTGCCGCGCGATCCAGAGAACCAGCGTCGCGACGACGAGCGCAGCAGCGGCGGCGCCGAGCACGGCCGCCGTCGCGTTCATCAGGCGCACGTCGGTCAACGCCGCGTTCGCGCTTTCGTTCGGGGCCGGCCGCGTCGCCATCGTCAGGGCGTTTCCGTCTTCGCCGGCGGCACCGCCGCCGAATCGAGCGTCGCCGCGGCGAGCAGGCGGACGCAGAGCGCCTCGTAGCTGATGCCCGCGGCGCGCGCGGACATCGGCACCAGGGAATGCGACGTCATGCCCGGCGACGTGTTCATCTCGAGCAGGAACGGCTTCCTGTCCGAACGACGCACCATCAGGTCGGCACGGCCCCAGCCGCGGCAGCCGAGCACGCGGTAGGCGGCGAGCACGATGCGCTGGATCTCGCTCTCCTCGTCCGCCGGCAGGCCACTCGGACAGTCGTAGCGGACGACGTCGGTGAAGTACTTGTTCTGGTAGTCGTACGCGCCGTCGGGAGCGAGGATGCGGATCACCGGCAGCGCATGCGCGTCCTCGCCGTCGCCGAGCACCGGGCACGTCACCTCGTCGCCTTCGACGAACTGCTCGCACAGGACGTCGCTGTCGAAGCGCGCCGCGAGCGCGACCGCGTCCTGCATCTGCGAGTAGCCCTGCACCTTGGTGATGCCGATCGACGAGCCTTCGCGCGGCGGCTTGACGATCAGCGGCAGGCCGAGCACGTCGGGCACCGCGCGCAGCTGCTCGCGCGCCTGCTGGTCGCGCGCGAGGCGGACGAACTTCGGCGTCGGCAGCCCTTCGGCGATCCAGATCCGCTTCGTCATCACCTTGTCGATCGCGATCGCCGACGCCATCACGCCGGAGCCGGTGTAAGGAATGCCGAGCAGCTCGAGCGCGCCCTGAACGCTGCCGTCCTCGCCGTGGCGGCCGTGGAGCGCGACGAAGCAGCGCGCGAAGCCGTCGCGCCGGAGCTCGCCGAGCTCGCGCTCGGCAGGATCGAACGCGTGCGCGTCGACGCCTTGCGAGCGCAGCGCAGCGAGGACGCCGGTCCCCGACAGGATCGAAATCTCGCGCTCGGCCGAGGTGCCGCCCATCAGCACGGCGACCTTGCCGAATGTCGACGGATCGGCAGCGTCGCTCATGGCGCCCTCCCGAGAAGATCGACCAGCTGCTGCGGCACGTTGCCGATCGAGCCGGCACCCATCGCGATGACGACGTCGCCGGGCTGCGCCTGCGCGACGATCGTCTGCGCCATCGCGCCGATCTCGTCGACGAAGACCGGATCGACGCTGCCGGCGACGCGCAGCGCCCGCGCCAGCGCACGGCCGTCGGCGGCGACGATCGGCGGCTCGCCGGCGGCATAGACGTCGGCGAGCAGCACCGCGTCGGCGCCGCCGAGCACCTTGACGAAGTCCTCGAAGCAGTCGCGCGTTCGCGTGTAGCGGTGCGGCTGGAACGCGAGGACAAGGCGGCGGCCGGGGAAGGCGCCGCGCGCGGCGGCGAGCGTCGCCTCCATCTCGGCGGGATGGTGGCCATAGTCGTCGATCAGCGTGAACGTGCCGCCGTCGCCCACCGGCAGCTCGCCGTAGCGCTGGAAGCGGCGGCCGACGCCGTGGAACTCGGCGAGGCCCTTGACGACGGCGTCGTCGGGCAGCTCGAGCTCGGCGGCGACGGCGATCGCGGCGAGCGCGTTGAGGACGTTGTGCCTTCCGGGCAGGTTG
>DATJIM010000023.1:0-6155 GCA_035493195.1 Caldimonas sp. | reverse complement strand
CAGGCTCGTCGTGTACAGGCCCTCCCAGTTGAAGCCCATGCCGTTGCCGCGCATCATCTGCGCCTGCAGGCCCTCGAGCGCGATCGGCGTCCAGATCGCGAGGCCGTCGACGTGCATCGGGATCGAGATCTCCTCGACGATCGCGCCGAGCCCGCGCAGCCGCTCCGCGGCCTGGCGCACCTTCTGGTTGACGTCGGGCTCGCACGACTCGAACTCGAAGCCCTCGGTGACGACGCCGATGCGCAGCCCCGCGACGCCGCGGCCGAGCGCCGCGGTGTACTTGTCGACGCGGACGTTGTACTGGCGCGGGTCGAGCCCGTCGGCGCCGGCGATGACCTCGAGCAGGAGCGCGTTGTCGGCGACGGTCGTCGTCATCGGCCCGGTGTGGTCGATCGTCGCCTCGATCGGCATCACGCCGGTGTACGGCACGAGCCCGTGCGTCGCCTTCATCCCGTAGCAGCCGGAGAACGACCCAGGCATCCGGATCGATCCGCCCTGGTCGCCGCCGATCGCCATCTCGATCTCGCCGGCGCCGACGAGCGCGGCGCAGCCGCTCGACGATCCGCCTGCCGCGTAGCCGAGCTTGTACGGGTTGTGCACGGGGCCGGACGCCGACGTGTGGCTGCCGCCCGAGAGGCAGAAGTACTCGCAGTGCGCCTTGCCGACGATCGTCCCGCCGGCGTCGAGGATGCGCGTGACGACGGTGGCGTCGACGTCGGGAACGTACCCTTCGAGCGTCGACGCGCCGTTCATCATCGGCACGCCGGCGAGGCAGATGTTGTCCTTGAGCACGACACGCTTGCCGGCGAGCGGCCCGTAGGGTGCGCCCTTGACCTCCGACTTCACGTACCACGCGCCGAGCGGGTTCTCCGAAGGCGGCGGCCGCGTTCCCGGCGTGCGCGGGTAGCGCACCTCGGGCAGATAGTCGGGCAACGCGTCGACGCGGTCGTACGACTGCATCGTGCCTTCGAGGACGTCGAGATATTCGCCGATCTCGTGGTCCGACATGCTCATGTGCAGCGAGGCGACGATCGTTCGCATCTGCTCGAGCGTGGGGCGCTTGACCATCGTCATGACATCACCTCGGGAAGGCGCCGCGGACGTTGCCGCCGGCTGGGAAGGCGCAGGCGCGACGCGCCCCGCCGGCGGCGTGGCGGCGATCGTCGGTACAGCGCTCGGCCGCGCGACCGGCGACGACGTCGTCGGCGGACGCACTGCCGGTCGCACGGTCGCGCTCGTCGGACGCGGCGGCGCGGCGGGGCCGCCGGCGCGCGCGCGAGACATCCGCATCGCGCCCATGCCGAGCAATTCGGCGAGGCCGCCGGCCTGCGCGGTTCGCGCGTCGACCTCGCGCTCGATGCGGCCCCGCTCCATGACGACGATGCGGTCGGCGACGTCGAGCACGAGGTCGAGGTTCTGCTCGACGACGACGAGCGAGAGCTTCTCGCGCTGGCGCAGGCCGACCAGGATCTCGCCGATCTCCTGCACGATCGACGGCTGGATCCCTTCCGACGGCTCGTCGAGAAGCAGCAGCCACGGCGCGGCGATGAGCGCGCGGCCGAGCGCCAGAATCTGCTGCTCGCCGCCGGAGAGCGTGCCACCCTTGCGGTCGAGGAGCGAGGCGAGGCGAGGCAGCGTGGTGGTGACGCGCTCGACCGCTGCCTGCTCGGTGTCGCCCGAGTCGGGAGTCCACGCGAGGCGGAGGTTCTCGAGTGCCGTCAGCCCGGGCAGGATGCCGCGCCCTTGCGGAACGTAGGCGACGCCGAGCCGGCTGCGCTCGTGCGCCTGCATGCGCGTGACGTCGATGCCGTCGACCGAGATTCGCCCGGCATTGGCGCGGACGAGGCCGACGAGCGTCTTCATCAGCGTCGTCTTGCCGACGCCGTTGTGGCCGACGATGCCGATCGCCTCGCCGGCGTGCAGCTGCAGGTTGACGCCGTGCAGCACGGGGACGTGACCGTAGCCGGCGCGCAGGCCGGCGACGTCGAGGATGACGTCGCTCTCCTGTCGCTCGTCGGCGATGTCGTCGGCGGCGCCGGAGATCGTCGCGTCTGCTGCGTTCGCGGCGCGCTCGTTCACTTGGCGCGGCTCCCGATGTAGACCTCGCGCACCTTGGCGTCGGCGAGCACCTCGTCGACCGGACCTTCGCGCAGCACCGCACCCTGGTGCATGACCGTGACCTTGCCGCCGAGCATGCGCACGAATTGCATGTCGTGGTCGACGACGACGATCGTCGCCTTCTGGTTCACCTCGTGGATGATGCGCACGAGCTGGTCGGCCTCGGCGCCGGTGATGCCCGCGGCGGGCTCGTCGAGCAGGAGCAGCCACGGGCCTTGCGCGAGGACGAGGCCGATCTCGACGAGCTGGCGCTGGCCGTGCGCGAGCTCGCCGACGAGCCGCCGCGCGATCGGCTCGAGCGACATCTGCCGCAGCACCTCGGCGACCGCGGCCTGCGTCTGCTCGCGGCCCGCAACGCGGCGTGCCGACAGCCACAGGTTTTCCTCGACCGTGAGGCCGTTCATCACCGACGGCACCTGCGTCTTGATGCCGACGCCGAGGCGGACGATCTCGTACGCGCGCCACCCGGTGACGTCCTGGCCGCGGATGAAGACGCGGCCGTGCGTGTGGTCGAGCCGGATCTGGCCCGTGAGGCACTTGAAGAACGTGCTCTTTCCGGCGCCGTTCGGGCCGATCAGGCAACGCAGCTCGCGGTCGGCGAGCGAGAAGTTGACGTTGTTGACCGCCTGGACGCCGCCGAAACGCATCGACAGGTCGCGAGTATCGAGCACCGTTTCGCTCACGCGACTTCTCGCTCGCGCACGCCGCGCCTTCGCCGCGTGCTCGTCGCCTGCCGGCGGCTCACGCTCGCGCGCTCGCGCCGCGCGCGCCAGCGGCCGAGCGCGGGCAGGAGGCCGCTCGGCAGCAGGAGGACGACGAGGACGAGGATCGCGCCGAGGACGAGCGAGTTGTCGATCACCGTCTGCTGGCCAAGCAGCAGCTTGAGGAACCCGAGCACGATCGCGCCGACGATCGGCCCGACGAGCGTGCCGAGGCCGCCGACGATCGTCCAGATGAGGACCTCGGCGGACTGGCCGAGGCTGAAGACGCCGGGCGTCACGATCTCGGCCCAGTTCGCGAACAGGCACCCGGCGAGGCCGGCCATCGAAGCGCTGATCGTGAAGATCGCCGTCTTGTAGAGCGGCACGCTGTAGCCGAGGAGCTCGACGCGCGCCTCGTTCTCGCGGATGCCGATCAGCACCCGGCCGAAGAGCGAGCCGAGGATCCAGCGGCAGAGCAGGTAGCAGAGCAGGAGCGCGACGCTGACGACGTAGTAGAAGGGCGTCCCGAACGCCGTGATGTTCGGGTCGCCGGGCAGGTTGAGGATCGGGAACGCGGGGATGCCGTTGAAGCCGCCGAGCCGGACCGACCCGATGTGGTACGCGTCGCCCGCGGTCGCGTTCATGAACTTGAACAGGATCAGGGTGACGACGAGCGTGATGACGCCGAGGTAGACGTCGCTGATCCGACCGTAGAACATCATCGCGCCGATCACCGCGGCGACCGCCGCGGGCAGGACGATCGCGAGCAGCACGGGCCCCGTGCTCTCGCCGACCATCATCGCGGCGATCGCGTACGTGTACGCGCCGAGGCCGAAGTACGCAGCGTGTCCGAAGCTGAGGATGCCGGCAAAGCCCCACATCAGGCCGAGCGACAGCGCGAAGAGCGCCCAGATGAGGAGCAGCGCCGGCGTGTTCGTGCCGGTGACCGCAGGCAGCAGCAGCAAGACGATCGCCGCCGCGACGAGCCACGGCCAGCGGATGCGGCCGATCCCGAACGAAGGGCCGCCCGTCACGTCGAGTTCCTGAAGAAGCGACCGGTGATGCCGCGGGGCATCAGCCGCAGCAGGATGATCGCGAGCGCGAGCATCGCGATCTCGCCGATCACCGGCGTCGAGCCGAACGAGACGATCTGGTTGATCGTGCCGAAGATGACGGAGCTCGCGAGCGTCCCCGAGATGATCGCCGCGCCGCCGGTGATCACGGTGATGAACGCCTTGGCGATGTAGAGCGAGCCGGAGGACGGCAGCAGGCCCGTGAGCGGCGCCATCACGCCGCCGGCGAGCCCCGAGAGCGCGGCGCCGGCGGTGAACGTCCACATGTAGATCCGCTGCGGGTTGTGGCCGAGCGACGAGGCGACGTCGGCGTTCTGCATCGCGCCGCGGGCGATCAGGCCGACGCGCGTGTAGCGCAGCACCAGCCAGAGCACGAGCATCAGGAGGATCGCGACCGCGATGATGAAGAGGTTGTAGCCGCCCATCTGGTACGCGCCGACCTGGTACGACTGGATCGGTGCCGGCACGCTCACCGCGGTGTTGCCGAAGACCAGCGTCACCAGGCCGACCATGAGCAGGCTCAGGCCCCAGGTCGCGAGCATCGTGTCGATCATCCGGCCGTAGAGGTGGCGAATGACGATCCGCTCGACGACGATCCCGATCACGCCGACGACGAGCGGCGCGAGCACGAGCATCGCGAACCAGATGTCGACGCCGGCGCGGTTGGCGAAGATCGTCGTGTAGCCGCCGATCATCACGAACTCGCCGTGCGCGAGGTTGATGACGCGCATCATCCCGAACACGACCGCCAGCCCCGCGCTGATCAGCGCGAGGAAGGCGATCATGTAGAGGATCTCGAGGAAGACGACGGCGGCGTAGTCCAAGGAAGCAGTGGCTCCGTCGTCGACGTCAGGCCTAGATGGTGACCTCGAACTGCTTGTTCTCGTTCGGGTTCTTGGTGAGGTTGCACGACGCCGCGGTGTCGCTCGGCGGGCGCTGGTTGAACGCCTGCTTGATCGTCAGCTTCTGGCCCTTGACCTCCATCACCTTGATGTCGAGCGAGGCGTGGTGGGTGGCCGGGTCCATCTTGACGAGTCCCGCGGGCCCCTGGATGCCGACACCCGACTCGAGAACCTTCATCAGCTTGTCGCGGTCGAGCGAGCCGGCCTTGGTGACCGCGTCTGCCCAGAGCTTGATGCCCTGGTACTGCGAGACCGCGATCTCGTGGACGATCTTGGTGTCGCCGAAGCGCTTGCCCCAGCGCGCGAGGAAGTCCTTGTTCGCCGGCGACGGGTCTTCCTGGCTGTAGTTGCCGGCGATCAGGATGCCGTCGCCCTCGGCGGGCGAGAGCGCGAGGTGCTCGTTGCCGACGCCGAACGTCGTCGAGTAGAGCGGGATCTTCTTGTTCATCCCCTGCGCCGCCCACTGGCGGAAGAACGAGAGGTGCGCGCCGCCGACGAGCGCGGCGCAGACCGAGTCGGGCTTGGCGGCCTGGATCTTGGCGATCGTCGAGCCGAAGTCGGCGACGTCGAGCGGGAAGAAGTCGGTCTGCAGCACGGCGCCGCCGCGCTGCTTGACGTAGTGCGCGACCCACTTGGCCGTGATCTGGCCGTAGTTGTAGTCGGCGGCGAGGACGTAGACCTTCTTGCCCCACTGCTTCTGCGAGATCTCGACGATCGGCTCGACGGCCTGCGCGGGCGTCGTGCCGGTGACAAAGCAGTTGCGGTCGCAGACACCGCCCTCGTAGAGCACGTTGTAGAAGTAGAGCACGTTGGCGCGCCGGAACGTCTGTCGGATCGCCTCGCGCGATGCCGACGTGATGCCGCCGTGAACGACGTCGACCTTGTCGTCGCGGGCGAGCTGCTGCGCGTACTTGGTGTAGAGCGCGATGTCGGACTGGGTGTCGTACTGCACCACCTGGATCTGCCGCCCGAGCAGGCCGCCGGCGGCGTTGATCTCCTCGGCCGCCATCGTCGTTGCCAGCACCATGGGCTTGCCGTAGGCGTCGAGGTTGCCGGAGTTGTCGAGCACCGAGCCGAGCTTGATCGGCGCGCCCTGCGCGAAGACGTGGAAGGGAAGGGCGATGCCGGCGGCCGCGCCGGATGTCGAGGCGATGAAGAGGCGACGTGAGAACGACATGAGAATCTCCTGCGGTTGTTGATGCGCCGGATGGCAACGAACGCTGCGGGCCCGGCGTCAGTCTTTGGGCTGCGACCTCGCGCTTCCGGAATCAGGAGCTCCCGGGGTCGGGCCTCCTCCCTTCGGCCCGCCCACCGCCGCGGAAAGATCCACGCCGATGGAATCGCCGATGCTCTTCATGGCG
>DATJIM010000022.1:0-11440 GCA_035493195.1 Caldimonas sp. | reverse complement strand
CATGAGCGCCGGCAACTACGTCCTCGTCAGCCGCGCGACCGACGCCGCCGGCAATGTCCAGCCTGAGCAGCGCGTCGAGAACGCGCACGGCTACGGCAACAACAGCTGGAAGGACCCGGCGGTGCTGCTGACAGTCGCCTGAGGCCACGGTGCCATCGGCTGTGCGACGCTCGCTCGCGGCGGCCTGCAGCGCCGCGCTCGCGCTCGTTGCCGCCGGCGCGGCGCGCGGCGCCGACGACGGCGACGCCAACGAGCTCCAGCTCGGCAAGACCCTGTTCACCGTCGGCGCGATCCCGCCTTGCGGGTCGTGCCACACGCTGAAGGACGCGGCGACGACGGGCGCGATCGGTCCCGTCCTCGACGACCTGCAGCCGACCGCCGATCGCGTCGTCACGGCGCTGAAGAGCGGCATCGGCATGATGCCTTCGTACCAGTCTTCGCTGAGCGAAGCGCAGATGCGTGCGCTCGCGCGCTACGTCGCCAAGGCGAGCGGCGGCGCGCGCTAGCCGCTTCGGCGCCGATGCGCGCCGATAATCGGCGGCGGTGAACGAGCTCGCTGCGCGCGTCTTCGGGCCGTGGGTCCGTCGGATCGATCGCACCGTCGTGCGCGCCGACGGCGTCGCCGGCCTGCTGGGTGCGCTGCTCGTCCTGCCGCAGGCGATCGCGTTCGCGACGCTCGCCGGCCTGCCGCCCGAGTACGGCCTCTCGACCGCGATCGTCCCCTGCGTCGTCGCGGCGCTGTTCGGCTCGAGCTGGCACGTCGTCTCGGGGCCGACCAACGCGAACTCGCTCGCGCTCTTTGCGACGCTCGCGCCGCTCGCCGTGGTCGGCTCGCCGCACTACATCGCGCTCGCGCTCGCCGTCACCGTTCTCGTCGGCACGATGCAGTTCGCGATCGGGGCGCTCAGGCTCGGCGCGATCGCGAACTTCATCTCGCCGGCGGCGCTGCGCGGCTTCATGGCCGGGGCCGCTGCGTTGATCGCGCTCTACGCGCTGCCCGACCTGCTCGGCCTGCCGCCGCCGACGGCGCACCGGCTCGGCAATCTCGCCGAGCATCTGTGGGCGCAGCTCGGCCGCGTCTCGCCGGCGGCGTTCGCCGTCGGCATCTTCACGATCGTCGCAGCGCTGCTGCTCAAGCACGAGCTCAGGCGCGCGCCGCACATGCTGCTCGCGCTCGTGCTCGCGACGCTGCTCGCGTTCGTGATCGACCGCTGGTTCTCCGATGGCCACCACATCGCGATCGTCGGCGCGCTGCCGCCGATCTGGCCGCATTTCGCGCTGCCGACGTTCGACCTGCGGCTGCTTCCCGACCTCATCGGCATCGCGTTCGCGCTGACGATCGTCGCGCTCGGCCAGTCGATCTCGATCGCCAAGGCGGTCGCGACGCGCTCCGGCCAGCACATCGACGCCAACCGCGAGTTCCGCGGCCAGGGGCTGTCGAACATCGTCGGCGGCATGTTCTCGTCGTACGTGTCGTGCGGCTCGCTGAACCGGTCGCTGCCGAACTACGAAGCCGGGGCACGGACGCCGCTCGCCGCGGTCTTCGCGGCGCTCTGGCTGCTCGTCCTCGTCGCGTTCACCGCCGGTCTGCTCGCGTGGATCCCGATGCCCGCGATCGCGGCGCTGCTGCTTCTCATCTCGTGGTCGCTGTTCGACTGGCAAGGCTGGCGCCGGCTCTTCAGCCACAGCAGGCAGGACTTCGCGATCGCCGCGGCGACGTTCGTCGCGACGGTGTCGATCCGGCTCGAGGTCGCGATCCTGCTCGGCACGATCCTGTCGCTCGTCACCTACCTCTACCGGACGTCGAAGCCGGCGATCCGGATCATGGGGTTCGACACGACCGGCCCGGCGCGGCCGTTCATCGTCCGCGCCGACGTTGCCGAGCCGCTTCCCGAGTGCCCGCAGCTGAAGATGATCCGCATGGAGGGCGAGGTCTACTTCGGCGCGGTCTCTTACGTCAGCGACCTGCTGCGCGACCTGCGCGCGCCGGCGAACTCGCCGAGGCACCTGCTCGTGATGTCGAAGAGCATGAACTTCATCGACCTCGCCGCCGCCGAGATGTGGCGCGCCGAGCTGGTCGCGCGCCGCGCCGCGGGAGGCGATCTCTACTTCCACCGGCCGCGCGCGCCGGTGCTCGAGCTCTGGCAGCGCGTCGGCTTCATGAGCGAGCTCGGCAGCGACCACATCTTTCCCGCCAAGAGGATCGCCATCGCGACGATCTTCGATCGCCTCGATCGCGGCATCTGCGCGCACTGCACGATCCGCGTCTTCGAGGAGTGCCAGACGCTGCCGTTGCCGATCGACGGCGCGGCGAGCGATGCGTCGCCGGGAGCGCGCGCTCCTGCGCCGACGATGCCTGATCGCGCCTGAAGGGCGCGTCTTTCCCGCGCTGCGCGACCGTCCTCAGCTCTGAGGATCGTTTCCCCACGGCGAGGGGTGGGCAGCGGATGCCTGGCGGTTTCCACTGTCCATTCGCGCTTTGCCGGATATCAGGTTCGATTCGGGACGCAGGAGGACGCGATGGCTCATCCAACGATTCGACGGCACGCTCTGGCGTGGGCGGTGCTGGCGTGCGCGCTGCCAGGCGCGGCCGCTGCGGCCGACGGTGATCGCCTCCCCTCGGAGGGCGCGCAGATGCATCGCGCTGTCAACGACAGCGGGGTCGCGGTCACGATCAGCACCCGGGGGTTCATCGACCGACGCAGCCTGTTCTTTCGCGAGCTAGGTTCGAACGGACGCAGCTGCGTGTCGTGCCACGTCCCGGAAGAAGGGTGGTCGATGACGCCGAAAGGGCTGCGCGAGCGATTCGATCGGACCGACGGGACGGACCCGGTGTTTCGCCCGAACGACGGCGCCAATTCGCCGCTCGCCGACGTGTCGACCCGAGCCGCGCGCGAGCGCGCCTACACCATGCTGCTCAGCAAGGCGCTCATCCGGGTCGGCATCGGCATTCCCGCTAGCGCGGAGTTCGAGCTGGTCGACGTCGACGACCCGTATGGATTCGCGAGCGCCGCCCAACTGTCGCTCTTTCGCAGGCCTCTGCCTTCGACCAATCTGCGTTTCCTGAGCACCGTCATGTGGGACGGGCGCGAGACGTTCCCCGATGCCGCATCGACCGATTGCCTGTTCGGCACGATGACCTGTTTTGCCTCGCTCCCCTTCGATCTCGCCGACCAGGCGAACGGAGCGACGACCGGACATGCCCAAGGCACGACGCCGCTCACGACCGAGCAGCGAAACGCCATCGTCGACTTCGAGCTCGGCCTGTTCACTGCGCAGCAACGCGACGACGCTGCGGGCACCCTCTCGGTCCAGGGCGCGCGCGGCGGCCCCGCATTCCTGTCGACCGTGCCGTCGTACTTCGGCATCAACGACACCCTGGTCGGCGACTACCGCAGCCACGCCAGCTTCACGTCGAGCGCGATGTCGCTCTATGCCGGCTGGCAGTCGTACGTCGAGGATCGCAGGAACGCCGACCCCGAGCGCCGCGACGGCGGCGTTGCGGTCGCGCGGCGGGCGATCGCGCGCGGCGAGGCGCTCTTCAACACGAAGCCGATCGTCATCCGCGGCGTCAAGGGCCTGAACGACGATCTCCGGGTTCCGGCGCTGCTCGGCACCTGCACGACGTGCCACAACACGCCGAACGCAGGCAACCACTCGATTCCGATGCCGCTCGACATCGGTGTCGCCGACGCGTCGCGGCGCACGCCCGACCTGCCTCTCTACACGCTGCGCAACAAGGCGACCGGCGAGCAAGTGCGAACGACCGACCCGGGCCGGGCCCTCATCACCGGGCGGTGGCAGGACATCGGCCGCTTCAAGGGGCCGACGCTGCGCGCACTTGCCGCGCGGGCGCCATACTTCCACAACGGCTCGGCAAAGGACCTCGACGAGGTGGTGCGGTTCTACGACGAGCGCTTCGGCATCGGCTTCACCGAGCAGGAAAGGGCGGACCTGGTCGCCTTTCTGAAGGCGTTGTAGAGCGGGCGATGCCAGAGGCCGGACCGGCCCTGCCCGGTCGCCGTGATGGCCGGAGGCGAAGTGCCTCTCGCTCGACAGCGGCCGGGCACAATCGCCGCCATGGACGACGCGCCCGAGCCATCTGCGCCGGTCGACGATGCCGCGCCCGCCGCGCGCCCGGGCAGCGCGGCGGCCGCGAACGATGCGCTCTTCACGACGCTGTACCGCGACCTTCATCGCCTCGCACGGCGCGAGGCGGCGCGCGCCGGTCCGGGCGCGGTGCTCAGCCCGACGACGCTGTTGCACGAGGCGTACCTCGACATGGCGCACCGCGACGCCTTGGCGTTTCCCGATCGCGCGCGATTCCTGGCCTACGCCGCGCGCGCGATGCGCAGCGTCGTGATCGACCGAGCCCGCGCCAGCGCGACGCAAAAGCGCGGCGGCGGCCTCGACATCACTTCGCTCGACACCCAGACTGCCGAGGGGGTCGCGGAGCCGGCCGTGCTTTCCGAGATCGGCAACGCGCTCGACGAGCTCGCCGAGATCGAGCCCGAGCTTGCCAACGTCGTCGACCTCAAGTTCTTCTGCGGCTTCTCGGTCGCCGAGATCGCGAGCCTGCGCGGCGTCTCGGAGCGTACCGTGCAACGACAGTGGGAGAAGGCGCGAATGCTGCTCTATCGCGCGCTCGCCAACCAGCCCTGAGCGGCGCCGGGACTTCTTCGCCGACGGCAACGTGATCGCGCGTGGCACGGACCCAGTACGCTGGCGTCGCCTGAGTGCGCGGCTCGACGAAGCGCTCGACCTCGACGCTGGAGAGCGCGCGGCGTGGCTCGAGCGGATCGACGCGAGCGAGCCCGATCTGGCCGGCGACATCAAGGCGCTGCTCGCGGACCACGCGGCGAGCGTCGCTTCGCAGTTCCTCACCGGCACCGCCTGGATTCCGCCCCGCGAACCCGACCCGGTCGCGAGCCTCGCCGGCCAGACGCTCGGCAACTACACGCTCGAGCGCCCGATCGGCGAAGGCGGAATGGGCAGCGTCTGGCTTGCGCATCGAAGCGACGGCCGCTACGCCGGCAAGGTCGCGATCAAGCTGCTCAACGCTTCGCTGATCGGCCAGCACGGCGGCGAGCGCTTCAAGCGCGAAGGCGCGATCCTGGCGCGCCTGGCGCATCCCAACATCGCTCGCCTGATCGATGCTGGGGTCACCGGCTCGGGGCAGCCGTTTCTCGTCCTCGAGTACGTGGAAGGCAAACGCATCGACGTGTTCTGCGACGCCGCCCGGCTCGACGTCGCGGCGCGACTGCGCCTGTTCCTCGACGTGCTCGCGGCCGTTGCGCATTCGCACGCCAACCTGATCGTCCACCGCGACATCAAGCCGATGAACGTGCTTGTCGCCAGCGGCGGCAGCGTCAAGCTGCTCGATTTCGGGATCGCGAAGCTGCTCGAGGACGACGCGCTCGCGGGCGAGGCGACCGAGCTCACCCGCGCCGGCGGCCGCGCGCTCACGCCCGAGTATGCGGCGCCCGAACAGCTGCTCGGCCAACCGGTGACGATCGCCACCGACGTCTACGCGCTCGGCCTGTTGCTCTATCTGCTGCTCGGCGGCCAGCATCCGGTCGGGCCGGGCGCGCGGTCGACGGCCGAGCTCGTCAAGACGGTGATCGACACGCCGGCGCCGCGCCTTTCCGATGCCGTCGTCTCCGCCAGGTCGATGCCGCATGACGCCCTCGCTGCCAACGCAGCCAGCCGATCGACGACGCCCGAGCGGCTGCAGCGGCTGCTGCGCGGCGACCTCGACAACATCGTCGCCAAAGCGCTGAAGAAATCCGCCGGCGAGCGTTACGCGACGGTGAGCGCGTTCGCCGACGACATTCGACGCTATCTCGATCACGAGCCGATCAGCGCCCGGCCCGATTCGATCGTGTATCGCGCCGCCAAGTTCGTGCGCCGCAACCGGGTGCCGGTCGCCGCCGCTGCGCTGACGGCGGTGGCGATCGCCGCCGGGCTGGTCGGGACGATCACGGAAGCCGACCGTGCCGCGAGGGAGGCACAACGTGCGGAGAGCGAAGCGCGGCAAGCGCACCACGAGCGCGATCGGGCGCTGCACGAACTGGCGCACTCCGAAGCGACCGACGAGTTCCTCGGCTTTCTGTTGCAGGAGGGCGCCGAGAAGCCATTCACGACGGCGCAGCTCCTCGAGCGCGGCGAGCAGTTGATCGACCGGCAATTCGCCAGCGACCCGGGTCTGCGCGCGCGCCTGCTGCTGACGCTCGCCAATCTCTACGTCGATGCGATGGAGGCGAACAAGGCCGAAGCGCTGCTCATGCGCGCGCAGGCGTCGGCGAAGGCAGTGGCCGACCCCCAGCTCGAGGCGCAGGTCGACTGTGGCCTGGCCGCGCATCTGGGCGACACCGGTGCCTTCGATCGCGCCATGCCGCTGTTCGACTCCGCGGTCGCGCGACTTCGGGCACAACCCGAGCTCGATCTCGCCGTGCTCGCGCAATGCCTGACCGCGCGCAGCATGGTGAGCATGTTGCGAGGCGATGCCGACGCGGCGCTCGCCGATGCCCAGTCGGCGCTGGCGAGCCTCGGATCGCCGCGCCCCGGGCAGCGCAGCCTGGCGGTCACGGCGTATTCCGCGCTCGCCGATGCGCGCAGCATGCGCGGCGAGCTGGCACTGGCCGTCGCCGAGTACCAGCGCGCGATCGACGCGCTCGACGCCATGGGACGCGGCCGGACGTCGCAGGCGGTGGGCCTGTTCAACGGCCTCGGCTTGCGGCTCTCGAGGGCCGGCCAGACGTTGCGTGCCGCGGCCGCGTATGAGAAGGGCATGGCGATCGCGCGCGAGATCGCGACCGCCGACAACGTCGGGCCGGGGATCGAGACCAACTACGGCAAGCTGCTCGTCGACCTCGGCCGCCCGCGCGAGGCGATGCCGTTGTTCGAGCGCGCGCTGGCCTCCGCCACCGAGCGCGGTCATCCGCGCGCGCTCGCGCTCGCCGCGCTGCTCGCCGCGCCTGCCTGGTGCGCGGAAAAGGACCTCGCCCGCTGCGAAGCGCTCCTTGCGCGCGCCCGGGAGCAGCTGCAGGCGACCTTGCCGCCTCAACACACGATGCTCGGCACGCTCGGCATGGAAGAGGCAGGCCTCGCGCTCGCGCGCCACGATCTGCCGACTGCGCGCGAGCGCCTGCTGCGCGCGTCGTCGATCTTCGAGGCGAGGACGGAATGGAATCCGAACCGGCTGCGGACGTTGACGCTGCTTGCGCGCACCGAATTGCAACTCGGCGACAAGACGGCGGCTGCGGAGCATGCGAGCCGTGCCGTCGCACAGGCGCGCGCGGCCCTCGGCGGCTTCGCGCAGAGCGCGTGGCTGGGCGAGGCGTTGCTCGCTGAGGCCGAGGTGCAGAACGCGCTCGGCGACAAGGCCGCGCGAGCGACGTTGGCCGAGGCGGTGGCGCAGCTTCGCGCAACGACCGGCGACGGTGCGCCGGCGACGCAAGAAGCGAAGACGTTGCTCGCGAGCTTGTAGGTAGCGCGAACGCGTCGCGGCCGGAGCGGGCGCCGGGCTGTCGCGCGGACGTCCCCAGTTCTGCGGGTGACGCAAGACGCGCGATGGCGTCAGATCGCCTCGTCGCTTCAGCGAGGAGATCCGCCATGTTCGAAACCCATCGGCCCACCGGCATGCGCTCGCACCGGCTGCTCGTCACGCTCGCGCTCGTCGTCGCCAGCGCCGGCGCGGGCTTCGCAGTCGGCCGACATCCCGACTTCGGCGAAGGAGCGCGCGCGGCTTCGCTCGCGTCGCCTGCATCGCCCGGCATCGCCGGCGCCGCGGCGCACGACGACTCGCTTCCCGATGCCGCGGACACGCTCGGTCGCGAGAAGCTGCGCGACGAGGACGCTTCGCCGACCTTCTGAGGGGCGGTGCGAAATTCGCCGGGCGATGGCGGGTTTCGCCGGCGCTTTGCGTTTTAACAAGAGCAGGGGCCGCTGCGATCGGAGATGGTCAGCGTCTCGCCCGGCCCGTGCACGCATTCGACGAAGGAGCCAGCATGAAGAAGATCCGTGATCCGTTGCGGTCGCCGCAGCTGCGGCGGTTGATCGCTGCCGTTGCCGTCGCGAGCGCCGGGGCCGCCGTCGCCGGCGCCGTGGCGCTCGCCGAGCGCCCGGTGCACAGCAACGCCTCGTTGTCGCGCGCTGTCGGCGAGTCGCTTGCGGGCGATGCTGCCGTTGCCGCAGCGGAGCATCGCGTCAGCGCAAGCCCGAAGGACGCCTGGCGTGCGATGCGGTCGCCCTGGGCGCACGATGTCGCGATGCCGGCTTCGGCGACCGATCCTTCGCTGCCCGACGCCGCCGCCGTCGTCGGCGCGCCCGACGGCAACGAGGAGGCGCCGCCGAGCTTCTGATCGTCGTCGTTCCGGACCGTGCGGCGGCAGAATGCTCGCCGCACGACCCGGAGATGGCGAAAAAGACCGCGCACGTCAGCGAGACGCCGGCAACGCACTGGCTGCGTCGCCACGGCGTTGCCTTCAGCGAGCACGTCTACGACTACGTCGAACGCGGCGGCACCGCCGAATCGGCGCGCCAGCTCGGTGTCGACGAGCACGCGGTCGTCAAGACGCTCGTCATGCAGGACGACAAGGGCGAGCCGCTGATCGTCCTCATGCACGGCGATCGTGAGGTGAGCACGAAGAACCTCGCGCGCGCGATCGGCACGAAAAGCGTCTCGCCGTGCGCGCGCGACGCCGCTGAGCGCGCGAGCGGCTACCAGGTCGGTGGCACCTCGCCGTTCGCGACGCGCAAGGCGATGCCGGTCTACGTCGAGTCGACGATCCTCGATCTCAAACGCATCTGCATCAACGGCGGCCGGCGCGGCTATCTCGTCGGCATCGCGCCCGGTGTCCTCGTCACTCTGCTCGGCGCCACGCCGGTCGCCTGCGCGCTCTGACGCGAGAGGCGCAGAATCGACGCCGCGATGCCTGCCTCGATCACGCCTTTTCTGCCCGCGCTCGCCGCGCTCGCCGCGTATCTCGTCGGTTCGCTGTCGTTCGCCGTCATCGTCAGCCGCGCGATGGGCCTGACCGATCCGCGCACGTACGGCTCGGGCAATCCCGGCGCGACCAACGTGCTCCGCTCCGGAAGCAAGAAGGCGGCGATCCTGACGCTCGTCCTCGACGCGCTGAAGGGTTACGTTCCGGTGCTGCTCGCCGTGGTCTTCGGCCCGCGCTACGGCCTCGGCGACGGCACCATCGCGCTCGTCGCGCTCGCCGCGTTCCTCGGCCACCTCTATCCGGTCTTCTTCCGCTTTCGCGGCGGCAAAGGCGTCGCGACCGCGGCGGGAACGTTGTTCGGCATCGACCCGCTGCTCGGTGCAGCGACGCTCGCGACCTGGCTCATCATCGCCGCGTTCTTCCGCTACTCTTCGCTGGCGTCGATCGTCGCCGCGGTGTTCGCGCCGTTCTGGCAGCTGCTCACGGACGGCGGCGGGCCGATCGCGTTCGCGCTCATCGCGATGGCGCTGCTCCTGCTCTGGCGGCACGAGGCGAACATCAAGCGGCTGTTCGCCGGCACCGAGAGCCGGCTCGGCGGCAAGGCCGCCGTCGCCGCCGTGCACCCGGTGAAGAAGGGCCGCCGCGCCGCTCGGCATTGAGCGGTCGCGCTCGCGGCTGCTTGGCTCGGCCTAGTAGCTGAGCCCCATCGCGTCGCGCACCTCGCGCATCGTCTCGCGCGCGACCGTGCGCGCTCGCTCGGTGCCGACCTCGACGATCCAGTGGACGTGCTTCGGGTTGGTCAGATACGGCTCGGCGCGCTCGCGCCACGGCGCCTGCTCGCGCAGGATCGCGTCGATCACCGGCTGCTTGCATTCGAGGCAGCCGATCCCGGCGGTCGTGCAGCCCTGGACGACCCACGCCTTGGTCGGCGCGTCGGAATAGACCTGATGGAGCTGCCAGACCGGGCACTTCTCGGGGTCGCCGGGGTCGCTGCGGCGCACGCGCGCCGGGTCGGTCTGCATGTGGCGGATCTTCCTCGTCACCTCGGCCGGCTCCTCGCGCATCGCGATCGCGTTGCCGTAGCTCTTGCTCATCTTGGTGCCGTCGAGGCCCGGAAGGGTCTTCACTTCGGTGTGCAGCGCCTCGGGCTCGACCAGGATCGTCCTGCCGGTTCCGCGCAGCTCGCCGTCGAGGTGCTCGCGGTCGCTTGCCGAGAGCGACGCGCTCGCCGCGACGATCGCGCGGCCGCGCTCCAGCGCTGCGGCGTCGCCGTTCTCGCGAAACGCGTGGCGCGCTGCCTCGAAGTCCTTCGCGCGGTCCTTGCCGAGCTTCTTCAGCGCGGCGCGGACGCGGTCGGCGAAGTCGGGCTCGCGGCCGTAGAGGTGGTTGAAGCGGCGCGCGACCTCGCGCGTGATCTCGACGTGCGGCGCCTGGTCGACGCCGACCGGAACGTACGCAGCCTTGTAGATCAGGATGTCGGCGGCCTGCAGCAGCGGATAGCCGAGGAAGCCGTACGTCGCCAGATCCTTGTCCTTGAGGCGCTCGATCTGGTCCTTGTACGTCGGCATCCGCTCGAGCCAGCCGAGCGGCGTCCCCATCGCGAGCAGCGTGAACAGCTCGGCGTGCTCGGGCAGGCGGCTCTGGATGAAGAGCGTCGCCTTGTCGGGGTCGAGGCCGGCCGCGAGCCAGTCGGTGACCATCTCGTAGACCGACGTCTCGATCACCTCGCGCTCCTCGTAGTGCGTCGTCAGCGCGTGCCAGTCGGCGGCGAAGAAGAAGCACTCGTACTCGTCCTGCAGGCGCACCCAGTTCTTGAGCGCGCCGTGCCAGTGGCCGAGGTGCATCGCGCCGGTCGGCCGCATGCCGGAGAGGACGCGCTTGCGCGGCGCGGTGCCCGGCGCGCGGGTCGCCGCTTCGCTCGCTGCGGAGGAGGGTTCGCTCATCTGCTCAGGGGGTCGGCAAAGCGGCCGATTGTAGGTTTGCGGGCGATCGCGGCCGATACACTGCGGCGCCGATGAAGAACATCGTCGTCCTCGTCTCCGGCCGCGGCTCGAACATGGAAGCGATCGTTCGCGCGTGCGAGCGCGAGCGCTGGGACGCGCGCATCGCTGCGGTCGTCAGCAATCGCGCCGACGCCGCGGGTCTGGCGTTCGCGCGCGAGCGCGGCATCGCGGCCGCGGTCGTCGACCACCGCGCGTTCGCGGCGCGCGACGCGTTCGACGGCGCGCTCGCCGACGCGATCGAGCGCCATCGACCCGACGTCGTCGCGCTCGCTGGCTTCATGCGGATCCTCGGCGTCGACTTCGTCCGCCGCTTCGACGGCAGGCTCGTCAACATCCATCCGTCGCTGCTGCCCGCGTTCCCGGGCCTGCACACGCACCGGCGCGCGATCGAAGCCGGCTGCAAGGCGAGCGGCGCGACCGTCCATTTCGTCACCGCCGACCTCGACCATGGGCCGATCGTCGCGCAGGCGGTCGTCCCCGTGCTCGCCG
>DATJIM010000021.1:0-21872 GCA_035493195.1 Caldimonas sp. | reverse complement strand
GTGCCGCTGCGCAGCGGCCCGCCGGGATAGTTCGGCGGCACCTTGCTGCCGTGGCCGCCCGCGGGCGTCAGCACGCTGAACTCGTTGCCGATCCCGAACGACGCACCGCGCAGGTCGCCGTCGCTGTTGTACGGCGCGCCTTCCGAGTTCACGGCGACGATCGCGCCGATGATCACGCCGTTCGGCAGCACGACGCTCGCCGTGCCGATGCCGCCCTTGACGCCGCCGGCGACCGCACCGGTTCCGGCGCCGACGTTGCCTTCGGCGACGGCGCCGTCGCTCGCCGCCATGCACGCTTGCATCCCCGCGGTGAAGTCGGGCCGCGACGGTCCTCGCGTGCATGCGGCGCGATCGAACGTCGTCGCCGTCGGCACGATCGGCACGACGTTCGGTCCGCCGACCGGGAAGCCGACGCCGCGGCTTTCGAGGCAGCGCATCACCCCGCTCGCCGCGGCGACGCCGAACGCGCTGCCGCCGCCGAGCACGATCGCGTTCATCGTCTCGACCATGTTGTCGGGGCGCATCAGGTCGGTCTCGCGCGTGATCGGCGAGCCGCCGCGCTGCGTGACGCCGCCGCCGACGCCCTGGCCGGCGGTGCTCGAACCGATCACGACCGTGGTCCCCGAGTCGAGACCGGTGTAGTGGCCGACGCTGATGCCGGGCACGTCGGTGATCGCGTTGTTGGGTCCGGGCGATTGCGCCCAGGCGGATCCGGCGGTTGCTGCGAGCAGCAGCAACGCTGCGCGTTGTCGGCAGGGTGTCATGGGCTGTGCGTGGGAATG
Source organism: Caldimonas sp. (assembly GCA_035493195.1). Classification (GTDB taxonomy): domain Bacteria; phylum Pseudomonadota; class Gammaproteobacteria; order Burkholderiales; family Burkholderiaceae_C; genus Schlegelella_A. The sequence continues at coordinate 21,090 of DATJIM010000021.1, read as the reverse complement.
AAGGGAGGGGTGCGGCGCGCGCTGCGCGTCATGCCGTGCGTCGATCTTTGCGCAGCCGATTGCGCGCTGTCAATTGCTTCACCGCGCACTTGCGCGTTCGCGCGAGTTGTGCAATGCGCGCGGCGCGCATCGCAACGCATGCGAAGCGAGGCGGCCCTTGGCAAACGAGATGCCATACTGGCCCGGTGATCGCCGCCTGGATGCTCGCCTATCTCGCGGCCGGCGCGGTGGTCGGCTTTCTCGCGGGCCTGCTCGGCATCGGCGGCGGCATGACGCTCGTCCCCGTGCTGGCGACGATGTTCGCGGCGCAGCATTTCGCTCCCGCGCACACCGTGCACCTCGCGCTCGGCACCGGCATGGCGTCGATCCTCTTCACGTCGACGTCGAGCGTGCGCGCGCACCAACGCTTCGGCGGCGTCGACTGGTCGCTCGTGCGCCGCATCGGCCCCGGCATGGTCGCGGGCACCCTGCTCTCGAGCGCGCTCTCCGGACGGCTGCCGCAACGCGTTCTCGCGCTCGCCTTCGCCGCGATCGTCTATGCCGGCGCGACGCAGATCCTGCTCGGCCGCAAGCCTGCCGCCGCGCGCTCGTTGCCCGGCACGCCAGCGCTGCTCGCCGTCGGACTCGGGATCGGCGTCGTCAGCGGCCTCGTCTCCGCGGGAGGAGCGTTCATGACGGTGCCCTTCATGCTCTTCTGCGGCGTCGCGATGACGACCGCGATCGGCACCGGCGCCGCGCTCGGCGTTCCGGTCGCCGCCGTCGGCACCATCGGCTACGTGCTGAGCGGCTGGAGCGTCGCCGAGCTGCCGCAGTTCTCGCTCGGCTTCGTCTACCTGCCGGCGCTGCTCGCGATCGTCGCCGCCAGCATGTTCACGGCGCCGGTCGGCGCGCGCGCGGCACATCGCTTGCCCGTCGTCACGCTGCGCCGCGTCTTCGCCGGTCTGCTCTACGTCCTCGCGAGCAAGATGCTGTGGACGTATCTCTGATCGCCGCGCCGATCGGCGCGGCGGATCGCTAGCGCGCGGGCGCGCCGCGCACGCCTTCGACCGCGCCGGCGGCGAGCTCGACGACGCGCGCGAGCGACAGCAGCTCGGGGCGGTTGCGCGACGCGACCCGCTGCACCGCGCGTTCGCCCGCCGCGGTCAGGTGGATCTGCACCCGGCGCCGGTCTTCGTCGTTGCGAACGCGCCGCACGAGCCGGGCGCGCTCGCAACGCGAGACAAGCGCGACCGCGCCGTGGTGATGCATCTGCAGCCGCTCGGCGAGCTCGCCGACGAGCACCCAGCCGCGGCGACGCTCGCCCTTGACCTGCAGCAGCGCCTGGTACTGCAGCGGCGTCAGCCCTTCGGCGCGCGCGTTGTCCTCGCTGACGCGCAGGAACTTGCGCAGCGCGTAGCGCAGGTCCGAGAGCTCCTCGAACTTTCTCTTGCTGAGCGGCCGCGATGGCATGTTCAGGTCAGGGTCAAACGCGATGCGAGTTGCGCGCGACGCACCGTATGTATATCACGACGTGATGTATTCCACGATCGCCGCGCCGGAAGCGCTGCTCGTCGACGCCGCCGAGGCGATCAACGGCGAAGGGCCGCAATGGGACGATCTGCGCAACCGCCTCTGGTGGGTCGACATGCGCGGGCCGTCGCTGCGAGCGTTCGAGCCCGCCGGCTGCCGCAGCGTCTCGTGGCAGATGCCGGCCTGGATCGGCTGCTTCGGCCTGCTGCGCGACGGCCGCATCGTCTGCGCGCTGCGCACCGGGCTCGCTCTCTTCGATCCCGAAGACGGTTCGCTGCGCTCGCTCGCCGGAGCGCCGTACGACCAGCGCCGCTTCTGCTTCAACGACGGCGGCTGCGACCGCGACGGCCACTTCCTGGTCGGCCCGATGCTGCATCCGCTCGCCGGCGACGTCGCCAGCGACGGCGCCGCAAGCGAAGCGCCGCTCTGGCGGGCTTCCGACGACGCGCTCGCGCTGTCGCCGCTCGCGCTGCCGCCGGTGCGAACCGCCAACGGCCTCGCGTTCAGCCCCGACGGCAGCACGCTCTACCACGCCGACACGCCGAAGAAGACGATCTGGGCGTGCGACTACGACGCCGCCAGCGGCGCGGTCGCGAACCGTCGCGTCTTCGCGCGCGTCGACGAAGGCGGCGATGCAGGCGGCCCCGACGGCGCCGCCGTCGACCGCGACGGCTTCTATGTCTGCGCCGTCTTCGGCGGCGGCTGCCTGCTGCGCTTCGACCCCGCGGGCAAGCTCGAGCGGCGCATCGCGCTGCCGGTGCGCTACCCGACGATGCCGGCGTTCGGCGACACCGACCTCGCGACGCTCTACGTCACGTCGGCCTCGTTCCCGCACCGCAGCGGCAAGACCGACCGCAACCCCGCCGCCGGCGGCCTGTTCGCGCTGCCGGCGCCGGCGCCCGGATTGCCGACGAGCTACATGAACCTCAAGGAGCCGCGCAGTGGCACAGACCGTCGGTGAGTTCTTCGTCCAGCGTCTCGGCGAATGGGGCGTTCGCACGATCTTCGGCTACCCGGGCGACGGCATCAACGGCGTCCTGCAGGGGCTCGCGAAGGCCGGCGACGACTTCGTCTTCGTGCAGGCGCGCCACGAAGAGATGGCGGCGTTCATGGCGTGCGCGTACGCGAAATTCTCGGGCGATCTCGGCGTCTGCCTGTCGACCGGCGGGCCCGGCGCGACGCACCTGCTCACCGGCCTCTACGACGCCAAGCTCGACCACACGCCGGTGCTCGCGATCGCCGGGCAGGCGTCGCGATCGGTTCGCGGCGCGCACTACCAGCAGGAGCTCAACCTCGACCGCGCCTTCAGCGACGTCGCCGAGTACGTCCAGGAAGGCACGACGCCGCAGCAGATCGGCCTGATCCTCGATCGCGCGATTCGGACCGCGAAGGGCCGCAACGGCGTCGCCGCCGTCGTGTTGCCGAACGACCTGTCGGAGTCCGAGTACGAGGAGCCGCCGCGCAGCCACGGCTTCACGCGCTCGGCGCCCGGCTACGCGCAGCCGCGCGTCGTGCCGCGCGACGGCGACCTGCGCCGCGCCGCCGAGCTGCTGAACGCGGGCAAGAAGGTCGCTCTGCTCGTCGGCGCCGGCGCGCTGCACGCGACCGACGAGGTGATCGCGGTCGCCGACCGGCTGCAGGCCGGCGCCGCGAAGGCGCTGCTCGGCAAGGCGGCGCTGCCCGACGACCTGCCGTGGGTGACGGGAACGATCGGCCTGCTCGGCTCGAAGCCGTCGTCCGACCTGATGGACGATTGCGACACGCTGCTCATGGTCGGCACCGGTTTTCCCTGGTCCGAATTCCTGCCCGAGAGCGGCAAGGCGCGCGCGGTGCAGATCGACATCGATCCGACGATGCTCGGCATCCGCTACCCGACCGAGGTCAACCTGCAGGGCGATAGCGCCGAGACGCTGCGCTTGCTGCTGCCGCTGCTCGATCAGAAAAGCGACACCGCCTGGCGCGACGGCATCGCCAAGGCGATGGACGACTGGTGGGAGCTGATGGCAAAGCGCGCGCACGCGCGCGCGAGCCCGGTCAACCCGCAGCGCGTCACGTGGGAGCTCTCGCCGCGGCTGCCGGCCGACGTCATCGTCACGTCCGATTCGGGAAGTTGCGCGAACTGGTACGCGCGCGACTTGCGCATCAAGCGCGGAATGCTGTGTTCGCTCTCCGGCGGGCTCGCGTCGATGGGCGCCGCGGTGCCGTACGCGATCGGCGCCAAGTTCGCGCATCCCGGGCGGCCGGTGGTGGCGCTGGTCGGCGACGGTGCGATGCAGATGAACAACCTCGCCGAGCTGATCACGGTCGCGAAGTACTGGCGGCAGTGGAGCAATCCGACCTGGATCTGCTGCGTCTGGAACAACGAGGACCTCAACGAGGTGACGTGGGAGCAGCGCGTGATGGCGGGCTTTCCGAGGTTCGAGTCGACGCAGCAGCTGCCGAACGTTCCGTACCACCGCTTCGCCGAGCTGATCGGCCTGAAGGGCATCTACGTCGACGACCCCGAGCAGCTCGGTCATGCATGGGACGAGGCGTTCGCGGCCGGCGTTCCGGTCGTCCTCGAGGTGAAGACCGATCCCGAGGTGCCGCCGCTGCCGCCCCACGTGACGTTCGAGCAGGCCAAGCAGTTCGTGAAGACGATGATGCAAGGCGATCCCGACCAGGACGCAATGATCAAGGGCACCCTGCGCCAGGTCCTCGCGAAGGTCACGCCCGACCCCGAACGATGAGGCGGCCCGTGGCGCGCACGAGGCAGGTCCCCGAGGCGCGCGACCTGCACGCGGCCGCGGCGGCGCTGTGCGCATCGGTCCTGGTCGACAGCGCGATCGAGCACTACCGCGGCGGCTTCGCGAATCCGGCGATGTTCGCGCCGCTCGCCGCGTCGGCGATCGGCCTCGTCGCCGCCGCCGATGCAGCGCTCGGGCGGCGCGCGCCGGCGCGCGCGCACGGCACGGCGTTCGCGCTCGCGATCGCGGTCGGCGCGGCCGGACTCGGCTTTCATCTCTACAACGTCGTCAAGCGTCCCGGCGGGCTCGACTGGCTGAACCTCTTCTACGCCGCGCCGCTCGGCGCGCCCGCCGCGCTCGCGCTCGCCGGCGTCCTCGGCAGCGCAGCCGACCACGTTGCGGCGAACGCAGCGCGCGGCGGCGCGCTGCGCATCGCCGGCATTCCCGCAGGGCGCGCGCTTTGCGGCGTGGCCGCGATCGGACTCGCCGGCACGGTCGGCGAGGTCGCGCTGTTGCACTGGCGCGGCAGCTTCCAGAACCCGTTGATGTGGCTGCCGGTGAGCGTGCCGCCGATCGCCGCTGCGCTCGCCGCCAAGGCCGCTGCCGAGCGCAGCGCACCGCGCGAGCGCCGCTTCGCGCGCGCTTGGCTGCGCCTGACCGCGTGGCTCGGCATCGGCGGCGTCGGCCTGCACGCCTTCGGCGTCTCGCGCGCGATGGGCGGCTGGCGAAACTGGCGACAGAACGTGCTCGACGGACCGCCGCTGCCGGCGCCGCCAAGCTTCTCGGCGCTCGCGCTCGCCGCGCTCGCAGCGCTTCGTCTCCGCGAGGGCGACGATGGCTGAGGCGCGCACGATCGCGACACCCGGCGACTACGACGGCTACGACGTCGTCGCCAAGTGGTCGAGCGTGTCGTTCGACGACCTCACGCGCGCCGTGCTCGCGCGACGGCTCGGCCCGCCGCCGCCGCCGCGCTTCTTCACCCCGGCGCAATTCGACGTCCTCGAGGCCGCGTGCGCACGGCTCGTCGCGACGCCGCGCGGCGAGCCACCGATCGCCAACGCGATCGACGACGACCTCCACGCCGGCCGCGGCGAGGGCTTTCGCGCACCCGACGTGCCGCACGACGACGTCGTCTGGCGCAGCGGCGTCGACGGCCTCGACGCCGAAGCGCGGCAACGCCACGATGGCGTCGGGTTCGCGCTCCTCGACGGCGATGCCCAGGACGCGATCCTGCACGCGCTGCAGCACGGCGACGTCGACACGGCGCACTTCGTTGCGATCGACGCACGTCGCTTCTTCACCGACGTGCTGCTGAAGGCGGTCGCGGCGCACTACTACAGCCGCCCCGAAGCGTGGAGCGAGATCGGCTTCGGCGGGCCGGCGAGCCCGCGCGGCTACGTTCGCATCGGTCTCGACCAGCGCGATCCGTGGGAGGCGCCGTTCGCGCCGCGGTCGCGCCGCACGCCATGAGCGCCGTCGCCGGCCTTCCGCGTGCGCTCGGCGGCCGCGCCCCCGACGTCTTCGCCCGCGGCGGCTGGCAGCCGATGCGCGAGCACGACGACGACGACGCGGTCGACTTCGCGATCGTCGGCGCCGGCGCCGGCGGTGCGACGCTCGCGTGCGCGCTCGCGAAGAAGCGCTTCTCGGTGGTCTGCTTCGACGCCGGCCCGTACTGGCGGCCGCTCGAAGACTTCGCGTCCGACGAGAACGAGCAGCAGAAGCTCTACTGGACCGACGATCGCATCAGCGGCGGCGACGATCCGATCGCGCTCGGCGGCAACAACTGCGGCCGCGGCGTCGGCGGCTCGACGGTGCACTTCTCGATGATCTCGCTGCGCTTCAGGCCCGAGTGGTTCCGCGCCCGGACGCTGCTCGGTCACGGCTTCGACTGGCCGATCGGGTACGACGAGATCGCGCCGTACTACCGCGCCGCCGAGCGCGCCCTCGCCGTCGCCGGCCCGGTGCGCTATCCGTGGGGGCCGCCGCGCGGCGCGTATCCCTATCGGCCGCATCCGCTCAACGCACCGGGCCTCCTGCTCGCGCGCGGTGCCGAGGCGCTCGGCGTGCCATGGGCGGCGACGCCGCTCGCGACCGTCTCGGCGCCGCGTGGCAAGAGCCCGCCGTGCGTGTACCGCGGCTTCTGCAACTTCGGCTGCTCGACCAACGCCAAGCAGAGCGCGCTCGTCGTCTGGGCGCACCAGGCGGTCGGCGCCGGCGCCGAGATCCGCGACCTGGCGATGGTCGGCAACGTCGAGACCGACGCCGAAGGTGCGCGCGTCACCGGAGTGCACTACCGCCGCGCCGGGCGCTGGCGGTTCCAGCGCGCGAAGAACGTCGTCGTCGCCGGCTACGCGATCGAGACGCCGCGCCTGCTGCTGAACTCGGCGACGTCACGCCACCCGCGCGGCCTCGGCAACGGCTCGGGTCTCGTCGGCACGCACCTGACGACGCACGCCGGCCCCGGCGTCTGGGCGACGTTCGACGAAGAGGTCCGCTGGAACAAGGGGCCGCCGAACATGGCGGTCTGCGAGCACTGGAACTACTGCGACGACGGCAAGGACTTCCACGGCGGCTACGCGTTCATGAGCCAGGGGCCGCTGCCGCGCGCCTGGGCACAGGTCGTCACGACCGCGCGCGGCCTTTGGGGCGAGCAGCTGCGCGAGGCGATGCGCGACTACAACCGCACCGCCGGGTACGTTGCGGTCGCCGAGGTCGAGTCGCGGCCCGAGAACCGCGTCGAGCTCGCCGACGACGTCGACGCCCTCGGCCTGCGCATCCCGCGCGTCACCTTCGGCTACTCGGACAACGACCGCCGCCTGCAGCGCCACGCGATCGACTTCATGGCCGAGATGCTCGAGGTCGCCGGCGGCCGCGGCCTCTGGACGAGCGTCGACACCAGCCACCTCCTCGGCACCTGTCGCATGGGCGCCGATCCGCAGTCGAGCGTCGTCGACGCCGACGGCCGCAGCTGGGAGGTGCCGAACCTGTGGATCTGCGACGGCTCGATCTTCGTCACCAGCGGCGCCGTCAATCCGTCGCTGACGATCCAGGCGCTCGCGCTGCGGATGGCCGACCGCATCGAGGCGCTCGCCAACGAGCGTGCGCTCTAGCGCCGGAGAGGAGAACACCATGGACGATCGAGAGCCCCGCGTCGTCGTCGTCACCGGCGCCGGCGCGGGTGCCGGGCGCGCGATCGCGCGCCGCTTCGGCCGCGAGCGCTGGCGCGTCGCGCTGCTGTCGCGCGACCCCGAGCGGCTGCGCGCCGCCGCCGACGAGATCGAGCGCTCGGGCGGCGAGGCGCTCGCGTTGCCGACCGACGTCGCCGACGCCGACGCCGTGTTCGCGGCGCGCGACCGCGTCGTCGCCGCGTGGGGAACGATCGACGCCTGGATCAACTGCGCGATGGCGACCGTCGTCGGCCCGATCGACGAGATCGCGCCCGCCGACTTCGCGCGAGTCGTCGACGTCACGCTGATGGGTGTCGTCCACGGCACGCAGGCGGCGCTCGCGGTGATGCGACCGCGCGACCGCGGCGCGATCGTCCAGGTCGGCTCGGCGCTCGCGTACCGCGCGATCCCGCTGCAGTCGGCGTACTGCAGCTGCAAGTTCGCGATCCGCGGCTTCACCGACTCGCTGCGCGCCGAGCTGCTCCACGCCGGCTCGAAGATCACCGTCTCGATGCTGCAGATGCCCGGGATGAACACGATCCAATTCGACTGGGCGAAGAACCTGTTCGCGCACAAGTACCAGCCGGTCGGCGACGTCTTCGACCCCGACGTCGCCGCCGAAGCGGCGTGGCGCGCGGTGCGCGACGGGCCGCGCGAGCTCTGGGTCGGCGGCAGCGCGATCGAGGCGATCGTCGGCCAGCTGCTGTACCCGCCGCTGCTCGACCGTGTCGTCGGCAAGAGCGGCTTCGACGAGCAGATCAGCGACGTTGCCGAGCCGCCGGGCCGTCCCGACAACCTGTATCGGCCCGTCCGCGCCGACGTCGGCGCGCGCGGCCGCTTCTCGGCGCGCGCCAAGCCGACCGCGGTGACGATCGACGCATCGCACGCGCGCATCGCGACCGGCGCTGCGCTCGCGCTCGTGCTTGCAGCGATGCTGCGCGGCGCCTACCTCGCGGGCCGCAGATGACGGTCTCGCTGCAGAGCCTGCAGCGCTCGCCCGAGCGGCTGACGCGTGCCGACGACCATCCGGCGACGCACAAGCCGACCTACGTCATCGCGACCGGAATCGAATGCAGCTATCCGACCGTGCAGGGCGGCAAGCGCCGCGACGAGCTCGCGGAGACCGGCCACTACACGCACTGGCGCGAGGACATGGAGCTCTGCCGCGAGATCGGCGCCCGCTTCGTGCGCTACGGCATCCCGTACTACCGCAGCCACGCCGGCCCGGGCCGCTACGACTGGGAGTTCGCCGACCAGACGCTGCCGCACCTCTGGGACCGCGGCCTGATCCCGATCGTCGACCTCTGCCACTTCGGCGTTCCCGACTGGGTCGGCGGCTTCCAGAACACCGAGTGGCCGGCGCACTTCGCCGAGTACTGCAGCGCGTTCGCAGCGCGCTATCCGTGGATCAAGTTCTACACGCCCGTCAACGAGATGCTCGTCTGCGCGCGCTTCAGCGGCAAGCTCGGCGCGTGGAACGAGCAGGAAAAGAGCGAAGCCGCGTTCATCCGCGCCCACGCCAACCAGTGCCGGGCGACGTTGCTCGCGATCGACGCGATCCTCGAACGCAGGCCCGACGCCGTCTTCATCCAGAGCGAGGTGACCGAGGCGTACGTCCAGCTCGCTCCCGAAGCGAAGGCGAAGGCTGACCTGCTGAACGAGCTGCGCTTCCTCACCTTCGACCATCTTTACGGCCAGACGCCGAGCGGCGCGGTGCAGCGCCACCTGCTCGAGAACGGCCTGCGGGACGAGGAGCTGCGCTGGTTCATCGAACACGGCAAGGCGGCAGCGCCGCACTGCATCATGGGCATGGACTACTACGGAGTGAACGAGGTCGTCGTCGAGGCCGACGGCTCGCTCGAGAGCCAGGGCCAGATGCTCGGCTGGCACGCGATCGCGCGCGACTACTACACGCGCTGCCTGCGGCCGATGATGCTCACCGAGACGAACGCGATCGACCTCGGCCACGGCGAGAGCACGCGCTGGCTGAAGCAGACGTGGAGCCAGGCGCACCACCTGCGCCACCAGGGCGTTCCGGTGATCGGCTTCACCTGGTACAGCCTCACCGACCAGGTCGACTGGGACATCCAGCTCGTCGAGATCCGCGGCCACGTCAACGCCAACGGCCTCGCCACGCTCGACCGCAAGCTGCGCGACGTCGGCAAATTGTTCAAGACGATTGCCGGCAACAACGCCGACGCGCAGCTGGTCCAGGGCGTGCCGACCGACCTCCTGGTGCGCTGACGCGGGGCCGACGAACGGAAACGGCATGGGCGACCCGAACCGTGACGTCTCGATCGCGCAGCTCGAGGGCACGCCGCGCCGCCGCTACTACACCGGCCCCGACCTGGCGCGCGCAGTCGCGATCGCCGACCTGCGCGCACGCGCCCACCAGCGGATGCCGCGCTTCGTCCTCGAGTACCTCGAAGGCGGCGCCGAGGACGAGCAGACGCTGAAGCGCGAGCGCACCGCGTACGCCGAGCGCTGCTTCACGCCGCTTCAGCTCGTCGACGTCTCGGATCGCACCCTGGCGACGACGATCCTGGCGCGGCCGGCAAGGATGCCGCTCGTCGTCGCGCCGACCGGCCTCAACGGCCTGTTCTGCCACCACGCCGACACGCTGCTGGCCGACGCCGCCGCGCACGCCGGCGTGCCGTTCGTGCAGAGCACGATGTCGAACGACACGATCGAGGAAGTGGCGCGCGTGCCCACCCTGCGCCACTGGTGGCAGCTCTACGTCTTCGGCGGCGACGAGGTCTGGCAGGAACTGGTGCGGCGCGCCGACGCGGCCGGCTGCGAAGCGCTCGTGCTGACGACGAACGCGCAGATCTTCGGCAACCGCGAGTGGTCGACGCGGACGATGGCGACCAGGAGCCGGCCATCGCTCGCGTCGACGCTCGACGCCGCGCTCCATCCGCGCTGGCTCGCGGCGACGCTCGTCGCGCATGGCATGCCGTCGTTTCGCAACGTCATCGACTTCGTGCCGCGCGAGCATCGCAGCTTCTTCGCTTCGGCGTTCTGGATCCGCGACCATCAGCCGACGTCGCTGTCGTGGCGCACCGTCGCGCGCATCCGCGAGCGCTGGCGAAAGCCGTTCATCCTCAAGGGCATCCTCCACCTCGACGACGTGCGGCGCTCGCTCGACGCAGGCGCCGACGCGATCGTCCTCGGCAGCCACGGCGGCCGCCAGCTCGACGGCACGGTCGCGGCGATCGAGCTGCTGCCGAAGGCGCGCGAGATCGTCGGCGATCGCGCCGAGCTCTACGTCACGGGAGGATTGCGACGCGGCACCGAGCTGCTGAAGGCGATCGCGCTCGGCGCACGTGCGGTCCTGGCGGGTCGCGCTCCGCTCTACGGTCTGTGCGCCGCGGGAGCGCCGGGCGTTCGCCGCGCGCTCGCGATCGTCGAGCGCGAAGCGCTCGACGCGATGGGTCTGCTCGGCGCGAGCTCGACGCGCGACCTCGGCATGCATCTGTTGGCGTGAAAGACGAGGTGCAGGCATGTGGGTTGCTCGAAAAATTTCCATGAAGACGATCTGGCTCCGCGCTGCGCCGCGCGAGAAGACAGAGACGCCGCCGGTCGAGACTCCGGCCGACGCGAACGTCGTGCTGCGGCGAAGGCAACTGCTCGGTGCAGGGATCGCGCTTCCGCTCTCTGCAACCGCCGGCGCCGTCGTCATCCGGCGCGAGATGCCGTGGCAGGAAGGCACCGCGAGCGCGCCCGATGCAGCGACGCAGAGTCAGCCGGCGACGAATGCTTACGGATACCTGACTCCGGCCGAGGCGGAGTTCATTTCCGCAGCGGTGGCGAGGCTGATCCCCGCCGACGACCTCGGTCCCGGCGCGCTCGAGGCCGGCGCCGTCGTCTTCATCGACCGCCAGCTCGCCGGTGAATATGGCCGCGCGTCGCGCTGGTACATGCAGGGGCCGTGGGCCAAAGGCGAGAAGACGCAGGGCTACCAGAGCCGCTACACGCCGGCGGGGATGTACCGCGCCGCGATCCGCGAGATCGACCAGGCGGTCGCCGACGAGAAGCGCGCCGCCACGTTCGCCAAGCTCTCGACGAGCGATCAGGACCGCTGGCTGAAGGACCTCGAGGACGGCAAGCCCAAGCTGTCGACCGTCGATGCCAAGGCCTTCTTCAAGATGCTGCTGCAGAACACGCAGGAAGGCTTCTGGTCCGATCCGATCTACGGCGGCAACCGCGACATGGTCGGCTGGAAGCTGATCGGATTTCCGGGCGCGCGCTACGACCACTCGGCGTTCGTCAAGCGCCACGGGGAGCGCTATCCGCTGCCGCCGGTCGGCCTGAAAGGCCGGCCCGAGTGGATGCCGAAAAAGAGCTAGCGATGGCGACCAGGCTGCCTCCGGTCGACGCGCTCGTGGTCGGGTTCGGCTGGACCGGCGCGATCCTCGCGCAGGAGCTGACCGACGCCGGCATCAACGTCCTCGCGATCGAGCGCGGCGCCTGGCGCGACACGCCGACCGACTTCGCGACGACGTTCGCGCAGGACGAGCTGCGCTACTACTTCCGCCACGAGCTGTTCCAGCGCGCGGCGCACGAGACGCTGACGATCCGCAACAACGCGAGCGAGACCGCGCTGCCGATGCGCCATCTCGGCTCGTTCCTGCCCGGCACCAACGTCGGTGGCGCGGGCGTGCACTGGAACGGCCAGACGTGGCGCTTCCTGCCATCCGACTTCGTCGCGCGCAGCCACAACGTCGCGCGCTACGGCAAGGCCGCGATCCCGGAGACGATGACGATCCAGGACTGGGGCGTGTCGTACGACGAGCTCGAGCCGCACTACGACCGCTTCGAGTATCTGTGCGGCATCAGCGGCAAGGCCGGCAACCTGAAGGGGGCGATCCAGGAAGGCGGCAACCCGTTCGAAGGCCCGCGCATGCGCGAGTACCCGAACCCGCCGATGGAGATGACGTATCCGCCGACGCTGTTCGCCGAAGCGGCGCGCTCGCTCGGCCACAAGCCGTTCCCGCAGCCGTCGGCGAACATGTCGCGCGCCTACACCAACCCGCTCGGCGTCCAGCTCGGGCCGTGCACGTACTGCGGCTTCTGCGAGAAGTTCGGCTGCGGCAACTACTCGAAGGCCACCGCGCAGACAACGATCCTGCCGGTGCTGATGCGCAAGCCCAACTTCACGCTGAAGACCGAGTGCGAGGCGATCAAGGTCAACCTCGACTCGACCGGCAAGCGCGCGGTCAGCGTCACCTACGTCGACGCCTCCGGCGAGGAATTCGAGCAGCCGGCCCAACTGATCCTGCTCACCGCCTACATCCTGCACAACGTCCGGCTGCTGCTGCTCTCGAAGATCGGCAGGCCGTACGACGCGTCGAGCGGCGAAGGCGTGATCGGCAAGAACTACGCGTACCAGATCACGTCGTCGGTCAATGTGTTCTACAGCGACAAGATCCTCAACCCGTTCATCGGCGCCGGCGCGCACGGCATGCTGATCGACGACTACAACGGCGACAACTTCGACCACTCCGGGCTCGGCTTCATCGGCGGCGGCTTCATCGGCATCGTGCAGACGGGCGCACGCCCGATCGAGTCGCACTCGACTCCCGAAGGCACGCCGACGTGGGGCTCGAAGTGGAAGCGCGCGATCGCCGAGAACTACCTGAAGTCGACGTCGGTCGTGACGCACGGCGCGGTGATGAGCCACCGCGGCAACTGTCTCGACCTCGACCCGACGTACCGCGACGTCTACGGCCGGCCGCTGCTGCGGATGACGTTCGACTTCACCGACAACGAGCACAAGATGTCGGACTACCTGACCGACCGCGCGACCGAGCTCGCGAAGGCGATGAAGCCGGCGTCGATCAAGGCGAACCCGCGCAAGGGCAGCTGGGACGTCGTGCCGTACCAGACGACGCACAACACCGGCGGCGCGATCATGGGCACCGACCCGGCGACGAGCGCGGTCAACCGCTACCTGCAGAGCTGGGACGTGCCGAACCTGTTCGTCTACGGAGCGTGCGCGTTCCCGCAGAACCCGGGCTACAACCCGACGGGGACGGTCGCCGCACTCGCCTACTGGTCGGCGAACGAGATCCGCACGCGCTACCTGCGTAGTCCCGGGCCGCTGGCCTGACGTCATGTCCACCCCGGCCCGATCGGCACTCGGCGGCGGCATCGTCGCCGCTGCGTTCGCGGCGACGCTCGCGCTGGCGCAGCCGAAGTCGTCGCCGCAGACTCCGACGGACGAAGCGAAACCGGTGCAAGGCGCAGACAAGGCGCTCGTCGATCGCGGCCGCTACCTCACGTCGGTCGGCGACTGCGTCGCCTGCCATACCAAGAAGGACGGTGCGCGCTTTGCCGGCGGCAGGCCGATCGAGACGCCGTTCGGAACCGTGCTGTCGGCCAACCTCACTCCGGACGAGGCGACCGGCATCGGCCGCTACACGCAGGAGACCTTCTACCGCGCCCTGCACGAAGGCGTCGACAGGAACGGCCGCCATCTCTTCCCGGCGTTTCCCTACAACTACTACACCAACGTGACGCGCGAGGACTCCGACGCGATCTTCGCGTATCTGCGGACGATTCAGCCGGTGTCGAACGAGCTCGACCGCAACCAGCTGCACTTCCCCTTCAACATCCGCGCGCTGACCGGCATCTGGAACTGGCTGTTCCTCGACCGCGGGCCATACCAGCCGAACGCGCAGAAGTCGGCGCAGTGGAACCGCGGCGCGTATCTCGCCGAGGGCCTCGGCCACTGCCAGGCTTGCCACACGCCGAAGAACATGCTCGGCGCGCCGAAGAAGGACGAGGCGTATCGCGGCGGCACGTTCGGCGAATGGTTCGCGCCCGACCTCACGCCCAACCGCCGCACCGGCCTCGGCAGCTGGCAGCGCGACGCGCTGCTCGACTTTCTTCGCCAAGGCCTCAACGGCCACAGCGCCGCGGCCGCGGAGATGGGCGAAGTCGTCGCTTTCTCGACATCGCAGATGAACGACGCCGACCTCGCGGCGCTGGTCGCGTACCTCGAGGACCGACCGCCGTCGCCCGAGACCCAGATCGCACGGCCCGCCGACGCGGTGATGCAGCAGGGCAAGGCGATCTGGGAAGACGAGTGCTCGGCCTGCCATCGCATGGACGGCTCGGGCGTGCCGCGCTACTTCCCGCCGGTCAAGGCAAGCGCGAACGTGCAGCAGGCGAACGCGATGACGGTGCTGCACTACATCCTCGCCGGCGCGCACCGTGCGCCGACCGAGCGCGCACCGACGCCGCTCGCGATGCCGGCGTTCTACTGGAAGCTCGACGACGACCAGATCGCCGCCGTCGCGACCTACGCGCGCAACAGCTGGGGCAACCAGGCGGCCGCGGTCTCCGCCGACGAGGTCGCCAAGCTGCGCGCGAAGCTTCGCTTCGGACCGAGCCGCACCGAAACCGAGGAGGCGAAGACGACACCGATGAGCCGGCCGGGGCCGAACACCGATGCGCCCGCCGACACGCTGAGCGCGGACAACGGCACGCCGGCGGCGGGCCGCGCGGCGCCGGCGGCGGCGAGCGCGCAGCCGGCGGCGTCGGCGGTGGAGAGCGGCAGCTCGGCGACCCGCGCAGGCGACACGAGCACAGAAGCGCCGAGCAAGGCTCCGGCGAGCGGCCCACGCTAGAGCGCGCGACATGCCGCAGGTCTTCTCGCGGCGCAGCGCGCTCGTCGTCAAGCTCGTTCTCGTCGGCATCGGCGCTGCGTTCGTCGCGGTCGTCGTCGCCGGCGGCGTCTGGCGCGAGCACTGGGTGCAGGCGCTCGGCCAGCCGGTCGAGCAGCCGATCCCGTTCAGCCACAAGCACCACGTCGGCGACGACGGCATCGACTGCCGCTACTGCCACACGACCGTCGAGACGAGCCGCCACGCGGGCCTGCCGTCGACGCACATCTGCCTGACCTGCCATTCGCAGCTCTACCGCGATGCGGCGATGCTGCGGCCGCTGCACGAGAGCGAGCGGACGGGCACGCCGATCGCGTGGCGGCGCGTCCACGACCTGCCCGACTTCGTTTTCTTCGACCACAGCGTCCACGTCGCGAAGGGCGTCGGCTGCGTCGAGTGCCACGGCCGCGTCGACCAGATGGCACTGACCTGGCGCGCGCAGCCGCTGCAGATGCAGTGGTGCCTCGCTTGCCACCGCGATCCGGCGCCGCGTCTGCGGCCGCCGAGCCAGGTGTTCGACATGGCGAGCGTCGCGCCGGGCGGCGACGAAGGACGCCGCCTCGCCGCCACGCTGCACATCGAGAGCACCCGCCGGCTCACCGATTGCTCGACCTGCCACCGCTGAGCCTCGCGACATGCACGCCGACGACGAACCGCTGCACTTCCATCCGCGCGAGGCGACCGCGCTGACGCGGCGGAGCGCGCTCGGCGTCATGGCGGCGTCGCTCGCGCTCGCGTCGGGCGCGTGCTCGCGGCCGCCGCGCGAGCGCATCTACCCGGCGGTGGGGATGCCCGAAGACGCCCCCGGCGAGCGCCCGCTCTACTACGCGAGCGCGTCCGTTCGCGACGGCCACGCCCTCGGCGTTCGCATCGGCACCCAGCAGGGCCGGCCGATCAAGATCGAGGGCAACCCGCTGCACCCGTCGAGCCTCGGCGCGACCGACGTCTTCGCGCAGGCGTCGGTGCTCGAACTGTGGGATCCGGACCGCTCGAGCGCGGTGCTGCAGCGGCTCGGCACGCCGCGCGAGCGCGACGCTCCGCCGCCCGCGGCGACGTCGAGCTGGGAAGCGTTCGAGACGATGTGGCGCGGCCGCGCCGCGCGGCTGCGCGCCGAAGGAGGCGCGGGCCTGCGCATTCTGACCGGGCCGGTCAGCTCGCCGACGATGCGCGCCCAGCTCGCGGGCCTGCTCGAGCGCCTGCCGCGCGCACGCTGGCACCAGCACTGGCCGCTGCGCGACGTCGCCGCCGATGCCGGCGCGCGTGCAGCATTCGGACAGCCGGTGCAGACGGTGCTGCACCTCGATCGCGCGCGCTGCATCGTCGCGCTCGCCGCCGATCCGTTCAGCGACGGTCCCGGCGCAGTGCGCAGCGCGCTCGACTGGTCGGCACGTCGCGATGCGGACCGCAACGGCGGTGGCGAGCTGGCGCAGCTGTTCGCCGCGGAGGTCGGCCCGGGCCTCTTCGGCGCGCGCGCCGACGTGCGCGTTGCCCTGCCGCCGGCGCGGATCGACGCGCTGGTGCGGCGGCTCGCTGCGCGCATCGTCGACGGCAGCCGACGAGACGGCAACCTCGTTGCGGCGCCAGCCGAGCTCGCGTTCGAGACGGCACTCGTCGCCGCGCTCGCGAGCGCCGGCAGCGACGCGGTCATCGTTCCCGGCGCCGCGCTCGCCGCCGAGAGCCATGCCGCGATCCACGCGATCCACCAGCGCATCGGCGCCAGCGGCCGCACGATCGACCTCGTCGCGCCGCTCGCGATGGCGAGCGAAGCCGGCTCGCTCGCAGAGCTCGTCGAAGCGATCGCCGACGGCGCAGTCGACACCCTGCTCGTCGTCGACGCCAACCCCCTCTCCGACGCACCGGCAGCGCTCGACATCGCCGGCGCATTCGTGAAGGTGCGAACGACGATCCACGCCGGCCTCTACCGCGACGAGACCGCACACGCCAGCACGTGGCACCTGCCGCTCTCGCACGACTGCGAGCGCTGGGGCGACGCGCTCGCGCACGACGGCAGCGCGACGCTCGTGCAGCCGGCGATCGCGCCGCTCTACGCGACCCGCTCGGCGACCGAGCTGCTGGCGCTCGTCGGCGGCGACGAAGAGCGCGACGGCCACCGGCTCGTGCAGCGCCAGTGGCGCGCGCACGCCGGTGGCGGCGACTTCGACACGTGGTGGCAAGAGAGCCTGCGGCGCGGCGTCGTCGCCGGCAGCGCCGCGGCGCCGCTCGCGCTGACGCCGCGCACGCCAAGCGTCGGCAGGCCCGCCGACGACGCGCCGACGCCGCGAGACGACCTCGTCGCGGTGTTCGCCGCCGACCCGTCGGCGCACGACGGCCGCTTCGCCAACAACGCGTGGCTGCAGGAGCTGCCGCGACCGCACACCAAGCTGACGTGGGACAACGCCCTGCTGCTCGGTCCCGCGACGGCGACGATGCAGCAGCTGCAGACGGGCGACGTCGTCCGCGCGACGATCGACGGCCGCGCGCTCGAAGCCCCGGTGTGGGTCAGCGCGATGCACGCCGAAGGCGTGCTGACGCTGCCGCTCGGCTACGGCCGCCGCGACGCCGGCCGCGTCGGCAACGGCGTCGGCTTCGACGCCTATCGCGTGCGACCGACGGACGCTGCGACGGCGCACGCCCGCATCGAGCGGCTGCACCGACGCCACGACTTCGCCGTCACGCAGCACACGATCTCGCAGTCGGGCCGCGACCTCGCGCGCACCGTCGCTCCCGGCGAGCGGATCGCCGATCCCGGTCTCGACCACGCGTCGCTCTATCCGCGTTCCACGAGCCCCGAGCACGCCTGGGCGATGGCGATCGACCTCGACGCGTGCATCGGCTGCAACGCATGCACGATCGCCTGCCAGGCCGAGAACAACATCCCCACGGTCGGCAAGGACGAGGTCATCAAGGGACGCGAGATGCACTGGATCCGCGTCGATCGCTACGAGACCCCCGACGTTGCCGGCAGCATCTTCCAGCCGGTCCCGTGCATGCACTGCGAGCGCGCGCCGTGCGAGCTCGTCTGCCCGGTCGGCGCGACGGTGCACGACGCCGAAGGGCTCAACGTGCAGGTCTACAACCGCTGCGTCGGCACGCGCTTCTGCTCGAACAACTGCCCGTACAAGGTGCGGCGCTTCAATTTCCTGCAGTGGGTCGACCGCGAGACCGAGTCGCTGAAGGGCCAGCGCAACCCGAACGTCACCGTTCGCCAGCGCGGCGTGATGGAGAAGTGCAGCTACTGCCTGCAGCGAATCGCGCGCGCCCGCCAGCACGCGCAGACCACCGGCGAGCCGATCGCCGACGGCGACGTCGTCACCGCGTGCCAGGCGGTGTGCCCGACGCGCGCGATCCGCTTCGGCGACCTGCAGGACGCGCAGAGCGACGTCGTCCGCGCCAGGACATCGCCGCGCCACTACGCCCTCCTCGGCGAGCTCAACACGCGGCCGCGAACGACGTACCTCGCGCGCATCGCGGCGAAGACGGAGCCGAAGAGCTGAGCCATGGCAGCGCCGCCGATCTCGCGCGACATCGGCGTCCTCCACGCCGGCTGGGGCTACGCGTCGATCGGCGACAAGATCGCCGACATCGTGCTGACGCGGCCCGCGCACTGGGGCTGGCGCGCCGCGTTCGTCGGCACCGCGCTCGCGACCGCGATCTTCCTCGCCGCGATGGCGTACCTCTTCATCCGCGGCATCGGGATCTGGGGCGTCAACATCCCGGTCGCGTGGGGCTTCGCGATCGCCAACTGCGTCTGGTGGATCGGCATTGGCCACGCCGGGACGTTCATCTCGGCGATCCTGTTGCTGCTCAGGCAACGCTGGCGCACCTCGATCAACCGCTTCGCCGAAGCGATGACGCTGTTCGCCGCCGGCATGGCGGGGCTGTTCCCGGTCCTCCACCTCGGCCGGCCGTGGTTCCTGTACTGGATCGCGCCGTACCCGAACCGGATGGACCTCTGGCCGCAGTGGCGGAGCCCCCTGGTCTGGGACTTCTTCGCGATCGGCACCTACATCGTCGTCTCGTTCCTCTTCTGGTACATGGGCCTCCTGCCCGACCTCGCGACGCTGCGCGACCGCGCCGCGTCGCGCTGGAAGAAGATCGTGTTCGGCCTCGGCGCCCTCGGCTGGACCGGCGAGGCGCGCGACTGGAAGCGGCATCGCTCGGCGTACCTGCTGATCGCCGGCCTCGCGACGCCGCTCGTCGTCTCGGTGCACTCGGTCGTCTCGCTCGACTTCGCCATCGGCAACACGCCCGGCTACCACTCGACGATCTTTCCGCCGTACTTCGTCGCCGGCGCGCTCTTCTCGGGCTTCGCGATGGTGCTGACGCTCGCGATCCCGCTGCGCCGGGTCTTTCGCCTCTACGACTTCATCACCGAGGTCCACCTCGACCACGCCGCCAAGGTGATGCTCGCGACCGGGACGCTGCTGGCCTACGGCTACCTCGCCGAGATCTTCACCGCGTTCTACAGCGGCGACCGTTTCGAGATCGCGATGACGGTCGACCGCTGGGTCGGTGCGTATGCGCCGGTGTACTGGTCGATGATGTTCTGCAACGTCGTCTGCCCGCAGATCCTGTGGTTCCGCAAGGCGCGGCGGAGCGCCGTGCTCCTCTTCTTTCTCAGCCTCGTCGTCAACCTCGGGATGTGGATGGAGCGGGTGACGATCGTCGTCCAGAGCCTGCACCGCGACTTCATGCCGTCCGCGTGGGGGATCTACATCCCGACGGTCTGGGACTGGATCTTCCTGATCGGCTCGATCTGCTGCTTCGCGTGGCTGTTCCTGCTCTTCATCCGCGTGCTGCCGTCGATCTCGATCTCGGAGATGCGCGCGCTGGCGCGCGAGAGCGTCGAGGAGAAGCGATGACGGCGCCGCGCCTCTACGGCTTGCTCGCCGAGTTCGCGACCGCCGACGAGCTGATCGCGGCGGCGCGGCGCGTCCACGACGCTGGCTACGTCCGCGTCGAGGCGTACACGCCGTTCGACGTCGACGGCCTTGCCGAGGCGCTCGGCTTTCGCCACGACAGCGTCGCCTTCTTCACCTTCTGCGGCGCGCTCGTCGGCGGCCTCGGCGGCTACTTCATGCAGTGGTACGCGGCGGCGATCGACTATCCGATCGACGTCGCCGGCCGGCCCTTCAACAGCTGGCCGATGTTCATTCCGGTGACGTTCGAGCTCGCGGTGCTCGGCGGCGCGATCGCGGCGGTGCTCGCGATGCTTCTCGCGAGCGGGCTGCCGCGGCTGCGCCACCCGATCGCCGATGCGCCCGACTTCGAGCTCGCGACGCGCAACCGCTTCTTCCTCTGCCTGCGCAGCGACGAGGCCGGCTTCGACCGCGACGCTGCGGAGCGGCTGCTCGACGAGCTGAAGCCGATGCGCCGCGCGGAGGTGCTTCGGTGAGCGGCATCGTGCGCACGCTGCTCGCGCTCGCCGGCTGCGTTGCGCTCGCGTCGTGCGAGCGCGAGATGCAGGACATGTACCGGCAGCCGCGCTTCGACCCGAACGAGCCGAGCACGCTCTTTGCCGACGGCCGCGCGACGCGGCCGCCGCCGCCCGGCAGCGTCGCGGTCGCACGCGGAACGCTCGCGATGACGTCGAGCGGCCGGCGCGTCGAGCAGGCGAGCGAAGCGCGCCGAGCGGCGTACGCGGCGTCGTCGGCGGCGGCGCCGACGATGGCCATGCTCGCGCGCGGCCGCGAGCGCTTCGAGATCGTCTGCTCGCCGTGCCACAGCGTCGTCGGCGACGGCGACGGCACGGTCGTGCGACGCGGCTTTCCGGCGCCGCCGACGTACCACCAGGATCGCCTGCGCGCGGCGCCGGACCGCCACTTCTTCGACGTCATCACGAACGGCTACGGCGTCATGTCGTCGTACGCCGATCGCGTCGCGCCGGAGGACCGCTGGGCGATCGTCGCCTACATCCGGGCGCTGCAGCTCAGCCAGCACGCCGAGCTCGCGCGCCTTCCGCAGCCGCTGCAGGCCGAGCTCGCGGCGGCCTTGCCGGCGAATCCTGCGGCCTCGTCGCCG
>DATJIM010000020.1:0-6428 GCA_035493195.1 Caldimonas sp. | reverse complement strand
TCGATGTGGCGCGGCGCGATGCCGCTCTCGACGAAGGTCGGGCACGTCGACAGCGCGAGCGTCGGCTGCGCGATGTAGCGACCCGGGTCGGCCTTGAGCAGGCCGCGGTAGTGCTCGATCTCGGCCGCGGTCGCTGCCGGTCCGACGAGCATGCCGTAACCGCCGGCGCCGTGCACTTCCTTGACGACGAGCTCGCCGAGATGATCGAGGACGTGGCCGAGGTCGTCGGGATCGCGACAGACGTACGTCGGCACGTTGTTGAGGATCGGCTTCTCGCCGAGGTAGAACTCGACCATCTTCGGCACGTACGGATAGATCGACTTGTCGTCGGCGACCCCGGTGCCGATCGCGTTGGCGAGCGTGACGTTGCCGGCGCGGTACGCGGCCAGCAGACCCGCGCAGCCGAGCGTCGAGTCGGCACGGAACGCGCGCGGGTCGAGGAAGTCGTCGTCGACGCGGCGATAGATCACGTCGACGCGCTTCGGGCCCTGGGTCGTCCGCATGTAGACGAAGTTGTCGCGGACGTAGAGGTCCTGTCCCTCGACCAGCTCGATCCCCATCTGTTGGGCGAGGAAGGCGTGCTCGAAGTACGCGCTGTTGTACATGCCCGGCGTCAGCACGACGACGGTCGGATCGTTGACCGCGGCAGGCGCGACCGAGCGCAGCGTCTCGAGCAGGAGGTCGGGATAGTGCGCGACGGGCGCGACGCGATGGCGGCCGAACAGCTCCGGAAACAGCCGCATCATCATCTTGCGGTTCTCGAGCATGTACGAGACGCCGCTCGGCACGCGCAGGTTGTCCTCGAGGACGTAGTAGCTGCCGCTGCCGTCGGCGTTGGCGGCGCGCACGATGTCGACGCCGGCGATGTGCGAGTAGATGTCGCCCGCGACGGCGACGCCCTGCATCTCGGCGCGGTACTGGGCGTTGCCGAGCACCTGGTCGGCGGGAACGACCCCGGCCTTCAGGATCTCCTGGCCGTGGTAGACGTCGTGGATGAAGCGGTTCAGCGCGGTGACGCGCTGGCGCAGCCCCCGCTCCATTTCGCTCCACTCGTGCGCCGGGATGACGCGCGGAATCAGGTCGAACGGAATCAGCCGCTCGGTGCCGCTGCCGTCGTCCTTGGCACCGTAGACGGCGAACGTGATGCCGACGCGGCGAAAGATCACCTCCGCCTCGTCGCGGCGCGTCCGCATCACCTGCGGCGGCTGCCCCTTCAGCCAACGGTCGTAGCCGCCGTAGTGCTCGCGCACCGCGCCGCTCGGGTCGTGCATCTCGTCGAAGCCCGGCTTCATGCTGCCTCCGGCGCCGAGGGTAGCAAAGTCTGCGCCATCCGAGCAGCCGGCGCGCGTCAACGCGGATCGGCGTCGATGCGGTGATGCCAGTAGCGGCGAGCGACGTCGCGCTCGCAGCTGCCATCGGCCGCGCCGTCGGCGCGCCATTGCCATGCGCCGCACGCGGCGGTGGCGACGATCGCGATGCCGCGCTCGCGATAGCGCTCGACGACGTCCGGCGCCGGATGGCCGAAGCGGTTGCGATAGCCGGCCTGGAACACCGCGATCCGCGGATGGACGGCGTCGATGAAGGCGGCGCTCGACGACGTCCTGCTGCCGTGGTGCGGCGCGACGAGAACGTCGCTCCGCAGCGCCGCTCCGGCGACGACCAGCGCCGACTCCTGGTCGCGCTCGATATCGCCGGTCAGCAGCATGCTGCGCCCGCCGCCCGAGACGCGCAGCACGCACGACATCGCGTTCGGCCTCGCCGTGCGCTCGTAGTCGCCGGCGCTGGGATGCAGCACGGCGAAGTCGACGCCGTCCCACTGCCAGCGCTCGCCGGCGACGCAGCGCCGCGCCGGCCTCGCGCCGTCGAGCAGCGGATGGCCGTCCTCGAGCGAGCTCGCCAGCGCGGCGACGTCGAGCGCAGCGAACAACGACCGTGCGCCGCCCGTGTGGTCGCTGTCCCGATGGCTGAGAACGAGAAGGTCGAGCCGTCGATCGCCGCGTCCGCGCAGGAGCGGGACGAGGACGCGCTGGCCGGCGTCGCTCTCGCGCGAGTAGACCGGGCCGCTGTCGAAGAGGAGCGCGTGCGTTCTCGTGCGGACGAGCACCGCGGTGCCCTGGCCGACGTCGGCGGCGACGACGTCGAACGCACCCGCGGCGGGCCGCTCGAGCGGCGGCAGCAGCAGCGCGAGCGCGAGCGGAACGGCGACGAGTCGCGCCCGCCACGGCAGCGGCAGGACGACGAGCGCCGCGGCGACGAGGCCGGCGATGCGCGCCCACGCCGGAGCGACCGGCGCCGACCAGACGGCGCCGGGAATCGCAGCCAGCGCGGCGAGCAGCGCGCTCAGCAGGTCGACGAGCCATGCTCCGATCGACCACAGCGGCGCGAGCGCGATGCCGAGCAGCGCGAGCGGCGTGACGACGAGCGTGACGAGCGGGATCGCGACGAGGTTGGCGACGACGCCGACGAGCGAGACCTGCTGGAAGATGACGAGCGTCAGCGGCGTCAGCCCGAGCGTCGCGATGAGCTGTGTGCGAACCCCGCCGCGCGCTGCCGCGACGACGCGTGCGGGCCAGCTGCGCCAGCCGGCGTCGCGCGCCGGCGCGTCGCCGGGTCCGGCGCTCGCGGGCGACGACGACATGAGCAGCGCGACCGCGACGAACGAGAGCCAGAACCCCGGCTGCAGCAGCGCCCAGGGATCGAGCAGCGTGACGACGAACGCAGCGAGCAGCAGCACCAGCGACCAAGGCCAGCGCAGCCCGAACGACTGCAGCAAGGTCACCGTCGCGAGCATCCAGACCGTGCGCTGCGCGGGAACTCCCCAGCCCGCGAAGAGCGCGTACGCGGCGGCGGCGGCGAGCCCGCCCCAGCGCGCCGCGCTCGTCGCCGGCAGCAGGTGCGCGGCGCGCTCGCTGCGTCGCCACGCCGCGGCGACGAGCAGCCCCGCGAGCCAGGCGAACATCGTGATGTGCAACCCGCTGATCGACATCAGGTGGGCAACGCCGGTGTTGCGGAACAGCTCCCAGTCGTCGCGCTCGATCGCGCCCTGGTCGCCCACGGCGAGCGCGGCGAGAACGCCGGCGGCGCGCCGGTTGGTCACGTGCGCATCGATCGCGTCGCGGACGCGCTGGCGCGCGCGCTCGACCGGATACGCGGCGCTGGCGTCGACGAGCGTCGCCGGCGCGTCGCGCACGTAGCCGGTGGCGCGAACGCCCTGCTCGAGCCACGCGAGCTCGACGTCGAAGCCGTGCGGATTGATCGTCCCGTGCGGCTGCCGCAGGCGCACCGTGAATCGCCAGCGCTGGCCGGCGCGCAGCGCCTGGCGCGGCAGCGCGAGCGCGGCGTCCTCGTGGAAGCCCGCGTACCAGCCGAGCGCGAGCGACGGCGGCACGCCGACCGGTGCGCCGTCAGGGTCGACCGCGAAGCGAAAGCGCAGCCCGCTCGGGCCCTGCTGCGGCAGGCTCGCGACGACGCCGGTGACGACGATGTCCTTGCCCTCGAGATCGGGCGGCAATGCATCGGCGAGGACCGCGCTCGCGTGCCAGCCCGAGATCGCGAAGCCGAGCGCGAGCGCGGCGGCGCTCGCGACTGCGCTGCGCAGGCGTCGACCGAGCCAGGGCGATGCGATCGCAGCGAGCGCCGCGCCAGCCGCGATCGCCACGTACCCGGCGGTCGCGAGCAGCGAACGCTCCTGCAGCTGCAACGCGACGCCGGCGAGCCAGCTGATCGGCAATGCCGCGAGCCGCCAGCCGCCGTCGCCCGGTGAAGCCATGCGGGAGTGTAGGATTCGACGCACTTCGCGCCCGACTCGCCATGGCCTCGATCTACGACCGTCTGACCGACCTCGACATCTCGCTGCCGCCGCTCGCGATTCCCGCGGGTGCGTACGTTCCCTTCGTGCGCTCGGGCAACCTCGTCTTCCTGTCGGGCCACATCGCCAAGCGCGACGGCAAGGTCTGGGCCGGCCAGCTCGGCCGCGACATGAACACGTCGACGGGCAAGAAGGCGGCGCGCGCGGTCGCGATCGACCTCCTCGGCACGCTGCACGCGGCGGTCGGCGATCTCGACAAGGTCGAGCGGATCGTGCGCATCACGAGCCTCGTCAACAGCGCTGCCGACTTCGTCGAGCACCACCTGGTGACCAATGGCTGCTCCGAGCTGTTCGGCGAAGTCTTCGCCGAGAAAGGGGCGCACGCGCGCAGCGCATACGGCGTCGCGCAGCTTCCGCTCGGCGCTTGCGTCGAGATCGAGCTGATCGCCCAGGTCGGCGAATGAGGGCCCGCCCGGTTGGGGGCGCCCGCACGACGGGGCTGTTCGTCTTCGTCCTCGTCGCCTCGATCGGCGCGCTCGTCGCCGCGCTCGTCTCGCAGCACGTCTACGACATGCAGCCGTGCCCATGGTGCGTGCTGCAGCGGCTCGTCTTCTGCGCGATCGCGGTGTTCGCCCTGCTCGGCCTCGTCTGGCGCAGCGCCGCGGGCGGCCGCGTCGCCGGAACGTTCGCGCTCCTGCTCGCGTTGGCCGGCATCGCCGCGGCGCTCTGGCAGCAGCTGGTCGCCGCCAGGTCCCAGTCGTGCAATCTCACCCTCGCCGATCGCATCGTGGGAGCGACGACGCTCGACCGCCTGCTCCCGGATGTCTTCGAGGCACGCGCGAGCTGCGCCGATGCCGCCGTCTCGCTGCTCGGCGTGCCCTACGCGTACTGGGCAGCGGCGTGCTTCGCGGTCTGCGCGATCGCGCTGGTGCGCGTCCTTCGCCTCAGCGCCTGAGCGAACGCGCGCAGCGCGACACCGGGTTCACTGCAAGTTGGCGGCGACGACACGCGTCGCCGTCGGCATGACGTGCTGCTTGCGGCCCTTGCGCGCGCGACGGCCGACGTAGTCGTCGAGCGCGGAGCCGCGCAGCACCTCGTCGCGCGCCTTGCCGCCACGGCCGCTGCCGAGCACCTGCAGCGCATTCGCGAAGACGGCGACGCTGACGAGTGCATCGTCGGTGTCCACGTCGATCAGCGTCAGGCCGCGGCCGCCGTTCGGCTGCACCTTCAGCTCGTCGACGCCGAAGACGAGGAGCCGTCCGCGCAACGTCAGGCACGCGACCCGCGACGTCTGCTCGCTGCTGCCGACGATGACCGGCGGCAGCGGCTTCTCGTCGCCTTCGAGAACGAGAAAGCCCTTGCCGCCGCGCTGCCGCGAGACGAGGTCGGACGCGGGCGCGAGCAGCCCGAATCCTCCGGTGTTGGCGAGCAGCAGCAGCTCGGCTCCGGCGCCGGCGAAGTAGTGCGCCGGCGCGGTCCCCGGCTCGAGATCGATCAGCGAAGTCACCGGCGCGCCGTCGCCGCGGCCGCTCGGCAGGTTCGCGACCGCGACCGAGTAGACGCGGCCGTTGCTGCCGAACACGAGCAGCGTGCCGACGCTGCGGCACGCGAACGTTCCGTAGAGCGCGTCGCCGGGCTTGAACGAGAGCTGCGTGCCGTCGATCTCGTGGCCCTTCATCGCGCGCACCCAGCCCTTCATGCTGACGACGACCGTCACCGGCTCGTCGACGACGCGCACCTCGGCGACGGCGCGCTTCTGCGCTTCGATCAGCGTCCGGCGTTCGTCGCCATACGCCTTGGCGTCGGCCTCGATCTCGCGAACGACGGTGCGCTTGAGCGCCGTCGGGCTGGCGAGGATCTCGCCGAGCTTCGCGCCCTCGGTGCGCAAGTCCTTCAGCTCCTGCTCGATCTTGATCGCCTCGAGGCGCGCGAGCTGACGCAGGCGAATGTCGAGGATGTCGTCGGCCTGCCGGTCGCTCAACCGGAAGCGCTCGATCAGCGCCAGCTTCGGCTGCTCGGCGGCGCGGATGATCGCGATCACCTCGTCGATGTTGAGCAGCACGAGCTGCCGGCCTTCGAGGATGTGGATGCGCTCCTCGATCTTGCCCAGTCGATGGCGCGAGCGCCGCTCGACCGTCGCCGTGCGAAAGCGCGTCCACTCGCCGAGCAGCTGGCGCAGGCTCTTCTGCGTCGGCCTGCCATCGGCGCCGACCATCGTCAGGTTGATCGGCGCCGAACTCTCGAGGCTGGTGTGCGCGAGCAGCGCGTTGACGAGGTCGGACTGCGCGACCGTACGAGACTTCGGCTCGAAGACGAGCCGCACCGCCGCTTCCTTGCTCGACTCGTCGCGAACCGCGTCGAGCACGGCGAGCAGCGTCGCCTTCAGCTGCAGCTGCTCGGATTGCAGCGCCTTCTTGCCGGCGCGCACCTTCGGGTTGGTCAGCTCCTCGATCTCCTCGAGCACCTTCTGCGCGCTCGTCCCCGGCGGCAGCTCGGTGACGACGAGCTGCCACTGGCCGCGCGCGAGGTCCTCGATCGTCCAGCGCGCGCGCACCTTGAGCGACCCGCGGCCGCTCGCATACGCAGCGCGGATCTCGTCGGGCGCGCTGATGATCTGGCC
>DATJIM010000019.1:0-2726 GCA_035493195.1 Caldimonas sp. | reverse complement strand
ATGCGACCTGCGCGCCGGGCGGCAGCTCCTGCGGAGGAAAGACGAGCACCTGGTACTCGAGGAACGCGTCGTGCAGAGCGCGAAAGACGTCGGGCGACACGCCTTGCGCGAGATCGAGGCCCGAGATCTCGGCGCCGAGGTCGGGTGTGAGGCGGCGAGCGCTGAAGGGAGCAGGGGACGGGGCAGCAGCGCGCATGGCGGGCTCCTGGGATCGGCGGCGCGATCAGGATGGACAGATGAACCCGGCCCCGGTCGGCGACTTGAAGCAGCCGACCGACTCGGGCAGGAACTGTTTCGGCAGCCAGAGCACGACGTCGGGGAAAACGACGACGAAGGCGATCGTCGCGAAGAAGACGGCGTAGAGCGGCAGCGAGCGCACGACTGCCTTGCCGAAGCCGATGCCGACGTACTTCGACGCGACCAGCAGCGACAGCCCGTACGGCGGCGTGATCAGGCCGAACACCAGCGTCGTGATGATGACCGCGCCCATGTGCAGCGGGTTGATGTTGCCGACCTCGGTGAGCTTGTTGATGATCGGCATGAAGATGATGATCGCCGGCACCGCGTCGATGAAGTCGCCGACGATCACGAAGACGCAGACGAGCAGGAACATGATCATCGGGCCGCTGGTGCCGGCGTACGACGTGATGTAGCCGGCGACGATGTCGGGCCCGCGCAGGTACGCGACCATCCAGCCGAACGCCGACGCGCCGGCGACCGCCGCGAGCGGCAGCGAGTACAGCAGCCCGGCGTACATGAAGTCGCGCGGCAGCTCGCGGACGTGGCCGCGGTTGAGCACCGGGATCAGGACGACGAGGATGTAGACCGCGGCCGCCATCCCCGCTTCGGTCGGCGTGAACCAGCCGGTGAGGATGCCGCCCATGATGATCACCGGGATGACGAGCGGCAGCGCCGAGCCGCGCGCGGCGACGAGCACCTCGGTGACGCCGGCGCGCTTCTTCATGACGCCGGCGGGCCCCCAGAAGTAGCTGTAGATCATCAGACCGATGCCGATCAGGACGCCAGGGACGACGCCGGCGAGGAAGAGCCCGCCGATCGAGACGTTGCCGGTGGCGCCGTAGACGACCGCCATGATGCTCGGCGGGATGAGGTTGGCCATCGTCGACGCCGAAGCGATCAGCGCGGCGGTGAAGGCGCGGTCGTAGCCCTCGCGCGACATGTCGCGCGCGATCGTGCGGGTGAGGACGGCGACGTCGGCGACCGACGACCCCGAGATGCCGGCGAAGAACATGCTGAAGAGCGTCACCACCTGAGCGAGCCCGCCGCGCAGGTGGCCGACGAGCGTCTGCGACAGCCGGATCATGCGCACCGCGACGTCGGAGGACGCCATCAGCTCGCCGACGAGGAGGAAGAACGGCACCGCGAGCAGCGTCTCGGAGTCGATGCCGTGGAACAGCTGGCCGACGAGCGACTGCATGCTCACCGGCGTGAAGGCGCTCGCGACGAGGACGCCGGCGATCAGCGCGAAGGCGACCGGCACGCCCATGTAGCCGAAGCCGAGGAAGAGCAGCGTCATCAACAGGAGAACCGCGGTCGTGCTCATCACTCGACCGCCTCGCGCGAGTCGTCGCGGTCCTCGGGGCCTTCGAAGCGGTGCTGCCAGCCGCAGACGAGCTGCTCGACGGTGAACAGCAGGATCAGCACGCCGGCGATCGGAACGATCGCCGAGTAGACCGCGAGCGGCACCAGCGACGGCATGCGGTAGCTGCCGAGGTCGAGCAGCGCGTTCTGCGTGCCGCACCAGATGAGCAGCGCGGAGACGACCAGGACGACGACGCGGTTGGTGACCTCGATCGCCGTCCGCGGTGCGCCGGTCATCCGCTTGGTGATCTCGGTGAGGTAGAAGTGGTCGTTGCGTCGCGTCGCCGCGGCCATGCCGAGGAAGACTCCCCAGGCGAAAAACGCGGTCGTCACCTGCTGCAGCCAGAGCCACGGCGCACCGATCGTTCGCGTCAGGACGTCGAGGAAGACGCCGAGCGTGAACCCCCCGATGCAGACGCCGCACAGCACCATCAGCGTCGCCTCGAGCCAGTCGAGCGACTTCCACTTGAGCTGGCGATGGCGCTGCAGGATCAGCGCGCGGTAGTCGGCCATCGTCTGTCGGGGGGCAAGAAGAACGCGGCCGCGAACGTCCGGGGCCGCGGACGCGGCGACGCTACTTCAGCTCGCGGACCATCTTCAGCAGCTTGACCGCGTGCGGCCCAAGCTCGGCAGCGAGCTGGTCCTGCACCGGCGACGCCGCTTTCATGAAGCCGCTCTTGTCGACGTTCTCGACGACCTTGACGCCCATCGACTTGAGCTTCGTTTCCGAGTCCTTCTCGAGCTTGAGCGCCATGGCCGGCTCGGTCCGCGAGACCTCATCGGCGGCGGCCTGGACCCAGCGCTGCTGCTCGGGAGTCAGGCTGTTCCAGGTCTTGTCGCTGACCCAGAGGCAGTTGTTGTTGGCCTCGTGCTCGGTGATCGAGAGGACCGGCGCGACCTCGTAGTGCTTGTTCGCGAGGTAGACGTTGATGCCGTTCTCGGCGACGTTGACCACGCCGGTCTGCAGCGACGTGTAGACCTCCCCGAACGGCATGTGCACGGTCTGCGCGCCGTAGGCCGGGAAGTGCGTGTCCTCGGTCTTCGTCGCCTGCACGCGCACCTTCTTGCCCTTGATGTCGTCGATCGACTTCACTTCCTGCTTGCTGTACATGTTGCGCAGGCCC
>DATJIM010000018.1:0-2264 GCA_035493195.1 Caldimonas sp. | reverse complement strand
CTCGAGGTCGAGCACGAAGCTCTTGTCGATCTTCAGCTCGCCGGCGCGCAGCTTGCGAAGGTACGACAGGCTCGAGTAGCCGGTGCCGAAGTCGTCGATCGAGATGTTGACGCCGAGCGCGCTCAGCTTCTCGACCATTCGGATCGCATTCGATGCGTCCTCCATCGCGACCGACTCGGTGATCTCGCAAGTGAGGAGCTGCGGCTTGATGTCGTTCCTGCGCAGCGCCATGCCGATCCGGTCGGCGAGGTCGGGATGCCGCAGCTGGTGCGCCGAGAGGTTGATCGCGACGCGCATCTGCAGCCCGGCGTCGCGCCAGGCGCCCGCCTGACGGCACGCTTCCTCGATCAGCCAGTTGCCCATCGCACCGATCAGGCCGAAGCGCTCGGCGATCGGGATGAACTGGTCGGGACCAACCAGGCCGCGGCTCGGGTGTTCCCAGCGCATCAGCGCCTCGGCGCCGGTGATCTCGCCGCTCGGTGCGTGGATCTTCGGCTGGTAGACGAGATGGAGCTGGCCTTCGGCGAGCGCGCGCCGCAAGTCGCGCAGGAGCTCGAGCTGGTCGCGCGCGCCGCTCGTCATGCGCTCCTCGAAGAAGGCGTAACCGGCACCGCCGCCGCTCTTCGCCGAGCGCATCGCGGCCTCCGCGTTGGCGATCAGCGCCGAGATCGGACCGTGCTCGGGATAGAGCGCGATGCCGATCGAGCTGGAGACGATCGCCTCCTTGCCGTTCATGCGACACGGCTCGCCGATCGAGACCTGCATCCGCTCGGAGAAGATCGCGGCGTCCTCGGCGGTCGGGTTGCCGCCGATCAGCAGCAGGTATTCGTCGCCGCCGAGATGCGCGACGCGGTCCTCGGGGCGCGCGAAGCGCTTCAGCCGCGCCGCGACTTCGCGCAGCACGAGGTCGCCGGCGGCGTGGCCCAACGACTCGTTGATCGGCTTGAAGCCGTCGAGGTCGATGAACAGGATCGCGAGCCGACCCTGCGTGTTGTGCGCGTGCTGCACCGCCTGCGCGAGCATGCTGTCGAACATCAGCCGGTTCGGCAGCCCGGTCAGGCCGTCGCGGAAGCTCCTGCGCTGCAGCTCGGTCTCGACTTGGCGAAGCGATCGGCGCAGACGCGCCTCGAGCACCGAGAACAGCAGCCCGACACCGAGCACGATGCAGGCGCCGATCGAGGCGAACAGCAGCAGGGTCGTCGACGACACGCCGTCGGCGTGCGACGCCGCCGTCTGCTCGCCGATGCCGGCGGCGCCGAGGACGAGCTGCTGCGTCGCGACGACGGTGAAGCCGAACACCGCCGCCGACGTCGCCTGCCAGCCGAGCGTCGCCGGCTTGGTGCGGTCGCCGCCGCGGAAGAACGCGCCGAGCGCCATCATGCAGCCGCCGACGGCGCCAGCGAACGCCGCGATCAGCGGCAGGATCTGCCAGTCGACGCCGGGAACGAGCCCGAGCGGCGCGAGCGCGAGCGCGTGCGTGCCGACGACGCCGATGCCGAGCGCGACGGCGCCGAAGCCGACCCGGCCGGGCGTCGCGACGCGGCCGCTCACGGCACCGAAGCCTGCCAGCGCCGCGATCAGCGCCGCCGTCCAGACGCCGAGCGAGCCGAGCCCGTGGTAGCCGATCGCGAACGGCGGCGGATCGGCGGCGACGCCGATCACCTGACTCGACCAGACGCCGATCGCCGTCGCCGACGCGGCGCCGAGCAGCCAGAGCGCGCCGGCGCGGGTGCGCAGCACGCGCACCCGCCGGGCGAGGTCGAACGCGACGTACGACGCCAGCGTGCTGACGCCGAGCGCGAGCACGAGCATCAGCAGCGTCGAGACGAACGACTGCGCTTCGAGAGGGATTGCCTGCTCCGGGGACATGGGTAGCCCATCGATGCCGCCGACGACCGGGCTGGCGGCCTTCCGATATCGACGGTGGGAAGCAGGAACTTGAGGCGGCGCCGCGCCGCCTGGCGGGACAGCGTCGGCGGTGCCGACAGGAGTTGGCGCCGGCGCGAAAAGCAGTCGATCAGTGAAGGACGAGCGGCTGCGGCATCAGCGACGTGAAGCGGCCTATGTACTCGTCGAGCTCTTCCTCGCTCGGCTCGTCTTCCATCAGCGCCTCGACTCCGGCCTGGAAGTGCTCGGCCATCGTTCCCTCTATGAAGATGTCCTTCTGCGCGAGCTTGTCGACGATCTCGAAGGCGCCGCGGCTGACCTCGCCGGAGCCGGCGCCGCCATCGGCAGTCGGGATCTCGAAGAGGACGACGGTGAAG
>DATJIM010000017.1:0-11639 GCA_035493195.1 Caldimonas sp. | reverse complement strand
GAGCGCCGCGATCGCGACAAACCAGACCAGCATCACCGGCCCGAACAGGCGCCCGACGCGCTCGGTGCCGAAGCGCTGGAACATGAAAAGCGCGGTCAGGATGACGAGCGTGATCGGCACGATCCAGTGGCCGAGCGCCGGCGCCGCGACCTGCAGCCCCTCGACCGCGCCGAGCACCGAGATCGCCGGCGTGATGACGCCGTCGCCGAAGAAGATCGCGGTGCCGAAGATGCCGACGAAGAGGAGCGTGCGGCGCAGCGGCGGCTTGTTGCGCACCGCGCGCGACGCCAGCGCGAGCATCGCGATCAGGCCGCCCTCGCCGTTGTTGTCGGCGCGCAGGATGAGGACGACGTACTTGAGCGAGACGATCACGGTGATCGTCCAGAAGACGAGCGAGAGGACGCCGTAGACGTTGGCCGCCGCGAGCGGCACGTGGCCGTTCGCGAACACCTGCTTGAGCGCATAGAGCGGGCTGGTGCCGATGTCGCCGTAGACGACGCCGATCGCGCCGAGCGTGAGGACGGCGACGTCGCGCGCCGAGCGCGGGCCCCTGCCCGGGTGACGCGCCTGCGCGTGCGGCGCCGGCGGCAGCGTTGCCGCACCCGTCTCGATCGGCTTGGTCACCGCGGCCGTATCGTTCACGGCTGTGCCTCGGCTGGCTGCGCGCCAGTGCGGCGCGCCCGCGGGTTCGGGTGAAGACGGGGTGTCGTCATCGCAGCGACCGCGGTCCCCTCGCCAGGCGAGGGTTCGGCCGGCGCCATTGTGACGCGGCGACGGCGATCGCACGCGCCGCCCGGCGGTGGCGGAAACCGGTCAGTCGTAGATCTCTGCGTCGGGATCGGTCGACTCGAGCTCGTAGCTCGCCGCGACCATCGCCAGGCGCCCGATCACGCCGTACATGTAGAAGCGGTTGGGCGCGCTCGCGCCCGGCTTCGAGCCCGGCTTGGGGAGCTGGTTCGATCCGGCGAAGGCGAGCGGGACGAAGCTCGCCCCCGGCGAGTTGAGGTTCTCGTCGGTGCCGCGTTCGGGATTGACGCGGTAGAAGCCGCCGACGACGTAGCGGTCGATCATGTAGACGACCGGCTCGGCGACCGCGTCGTTGATCCGCTCGTAGGTCGGCACGCCTTCCTGGAGGATCACCTCGCTGACCTCCTGGCCGTCCTTGATGACGCTCATTTTGTTGCGCGTGCGCCGGTTGATGTCGGCGAGGTCCTTGGGGTCGCGCACCGTCATGATCCCCATCCCGTACGTGCCGGCGTCGGCCTTGACGATGATGAAGGGCTTCTCCTGGATGCCGTATTCCTTGTACTTGCGACGGATCTTGCCGAGCAGCGTCTCTGCGTTGCTCATCAGGCATTCGGCGCCCGCGCCGTCGGTGAAGTTGACCTCGCCGCAGCGCGCGTACATGGGGTTGACGAGCCACGGATCCATGCCGAGCAGCTTGGCGAACTTCTTCGCGACCTCTTCGTAGGCGGCGAAGTGCTGGGTCTTGCGGCGCAGCGCCCAGCCGGCGTGAAGCGGCGGCAGCAGATACTGCTCGTGCAGGCCCTCGAGGATCTTCGGGATTCCCGCCGAAAGGTCGTTGTTGAGCAGGATCGTGCAGGGATCGAAGTCCTTGAGGCCGAGGCGGTTCCTGGTGCGCAGGAGCGGCTCGACGGTGAGCGCGCTGCCGTCGGGAAGCGGCACCTCGGTCGGCGCCGTGATCGACTCGTCGAGCGTGCCGAGGCGCACGTTGAGGCCGGCCTGGTGGAAGATCTCCATCAGCCGCGCGACGTTCATCAGATAGAACGAGTTGCGCGTGTGGCGCTCGGGGATGAGCAGCAGGTTCTTCGCCTCGGGGCAGATCTTCTCGATTGCCGCCATCGCCGCCTGCACCGCGAGCGGCAACATCTCGGTCGTCAGGTTGTTGAAGCCGCCCGGAAACAGGTTGGTGTCGACGGGCGCGAGCTTGAAGCCGGCGTTCCTGAGGTCGACCGACGTGTAGAACGGCGGCGTGTGCTCCATCCACTCGAGGCGGAACCAGCGCTCGATCGCCGGCAAGGACTCGAGCATGCGCTGCTCGAGCTCGTTGATCGGGCCGGTGAGCGCGGTGATGAGGTGTGGGACCATGGAAGGAGCTCGCGTGACGGCGCCCGGCCGCCGAAAGGAGCCGGAATTCTAGGTGGCATATGGGGCTCCCAAACGGCGCTGCAAGCGATCGCCTGCCGCCGGTCCGTCGCGAACCGCTCGGGCGGCGACCCGCGCAAACGAAAAAAGGGCCACCGCTCGGGTGGCCCGGAGATCCTTCGCTTCGCTCAGGATGACGTCGAGGCCGCGGACGGCCCTGAACGTCAGTTGTGGTACGCGGTTTCGCCGTGCGACGTGATGTCGAGGCCCTCGCGCTCGTCCTCTTCACTGACGCGCAGCCCGATCGTCACGTCGACGAGCTTGTAGGCGACGAACGCGACGACGCCCGACCAGACGATCGTCACCAGCACCGCCTTCAGCTGGATCCAGACCTGGTCGATGATCGCCGCCGAGCCGACGGCGCCCGTGACCCAGTCGGTCACCTGCCCCGGGCCGCCGAGCAACTGGGTGTTGAACACGCCGGTGAGCAGCGCGCCGGTGATGCCGCCGACACCGTGCACGCCGAAGACGTCGAGCGAGTCGTCGGCGCCGAGCAGCCGCTTGAGGCCGGTCACGCCCCACAGGCACGCGAGGCCGGCGACGAAACCGACGACGAGCGCGCCGAGCAGGCCGACGTTGCCGCACGCCGGAGTGATCGCGACCAGCCCGGCGACGGCGCCCGACGCGGCACCGAGCATCGACGCCTTGCCCTTGAGCAGCGATTCGCCGAGGCACCATGCGAGCACAGCCGCGGCGGTCGCGGAGAACGTGTTGATGAAGGCAAGCACGGCGCTGTTGCCGGCTTCGAGCGCCGAGCCCGCGTTGAATCCGAACCAGCCGACCCAGAGCAGTGCGGCACCGACCATCGTCAGCGTCAGCGAGTGCGGCGTGAATGCCTCGCGGCCGTAGCCGACGCGCTTGCCGACCAGGTACGCTCCGACGAGGCCTGCGACCGCGGCGTTGATGTGCACGACGGTGCCGCCCGCGAAGTCGAGCGCACCCCATTGCCAGATCATGCCGCCGCGCGCCGCCGTTTCCGCCGCCGTCGCTGCCGACTTGAACTCGTCGGGGCCCGGCCAGTACCAAACCATGTGCGCGATCGGGCAGTACGCGAACGTGAACCACAGCGCCATGAACACGAGCACGGCCGAGAACTTCATGCGCTCGGCGAACGCGCCGACGATCAGGCAGCAGGTGATCGCCGCGAACGTGGCCTGGAACGCGAGGTACAGAAGCTCGGGGAGGACCACGCCCTTGCTGAAGGTCGCCGCCATCGAGAACGAGCCGTCCTTGGCGTTGAACATTCCGTCCATGAAGGCGCGGCTGAAGCCGCCGAAGAACTTGTTGCCCTCGGTGAACGCGAGGCTGTAGCCATACAGGCACCAGAGCACCACGATCATCGAGAAGGTGACGAACACCTGCATGAGCACCGACAGCATGTTCTTGCTGCGCACCAGGCCGCCGTAGAACAGCGCGAGCGCCGGGATCGACATCATGATGACGAGCGCGGTGCAGACGAGCATCCAGGCAACGTCGCCCTTGTTCGGGACGGGTGCGGATGCCGCCGCTGCCGCCACGGCAGCGACCGCGGCGCCCGGTGCCGCGGTCGGCGGGGCTGCAGTCGCGGTCGTCGCGGCCGGCGCCGCGTCGGTTGCCGATGCCGCCTGCGCGAGCGCGTCGCCGCCGGCGAACAGCGCGAGCGCGCCGAGGAAGATCGCGAAGAGAAGCTTGTTCATGGTGGTGCTCACGAGGTTCACAGCGCCTCCTTTCCGGTCTCGCCGGTGCGAATGCGGACGACCTGCTCGAGCGACGACACGAACACCTTGCCGTCGCCGATCTTGCCCGTCCGCGCCGCGGCCTCGATCGCCTCGATGACGCGCTCGACGATCGCGTCGTCGACGGCGGCCTCGATCTTCACCTTGGGCAGGAAGTCGACGACGTACTCGGCACCGCGGTAGAGCTCGGTGTGCCCTTTCTGCCGGCCGAATCCCTTCACTTCCGTCACCGTGACGCCCTGCACTCCGATCGTGCTCAGCGCCTCACGCACTTCGTCGAGCTTGAACGGCTTCACGATCGCGGTCACCATCTTCATCTGCAGTCCCCCTGGCTAGCGTTGCGGCTCAAAACGTCTTCGAGACCGACACCACGACCGTCCCGTTGCTGATGTTCTTGTTGCTCGCCGCGGCGGTGCCGCCGGTCAGGTCGCGGTTTGTGCCGACATAGGCAGCGGTGAAGACCCAGCCGGTCCAGTCGTAGGTCGCACCGATCTTCCAGTCGGTGATGTTGTCGATCAGCGTTGTCTGGCCGATCTCGACGATGCGTGCGTTCTTCTTGAGCCGCTGGTAGCCGAGGTGGCCGACGAGGCCGAAGCCGTTGCCGAGGTCGTACGTGCCGTTGGCCTCGAGGTACCAGGCGCCCTTCGAATCGTCGATGCCGAAGAAGTCGCTGACCGCGTACGAGTACTTGACGGAGTAGGTCTGGTAGGCGGCGCCGATGTAGAGCTCGGTGTTGTCGACCTTGAAGGTGCCGTTGGCGCCGCTGCCCGGGTAGTAGTAGTAGTAGACGCCGCCGTCGAGCGTGACCGGACCGACCGGGAGCTTGAAGCCGCCATAGAAGTCCATCTCGAGATTCGCGCCGTTGTACAGCGTGCTGTCGACGTTCGAGTTCCAGTTGCCGACGTAGAAGCCCGACGCATGACCGATGTCGAAGCCGCCCTGGAACGCCGGCTTCTTGTTCGTCTGCGAGATGCCGCGGAAGCGGTAGTCGCTGAACAGGCCGGCGTTGCCAGAGATCGACCAGTCGGACTTCGGCGCCTCGGCTGCCGGCGCCGCCGTCTGTGCCTGCACACCGAAGGCGGCAAGCGCCAACGACACGAGCGCGTACGAGCTCTTCTTCATGGAAACAGGACTCCCCATCGTTGTGATTACCGACCGGTTCGCACGATGCATGCCAGCCCTGCGTCGACGCCGCGCGCCCCGCGTTGGCGCAACGCGCGTCGGCCGAGCGCGCGATCGCACCATGCGAAGGCGCGTGGCCCTCGCGGTGCACCTGCATGGGGGTCGCGACCCGCGAGAGCCGCACAACAGAATCGCCGATGGCCCTCGCCGTCGTCCGCAGCCGCGCCCTGCGCGGGCTCGAAGCCCCCGCGGTCACCGTCGAGGTGCATCTCGCCAACGGCCTGCCGAGCTTCACGCTCGTCGGCCTCGCCGACACCGAGGTCAAGGAGTCGCGCGAGCGCGTGCGCGCCGCGCTGCAGACGAGCGGCCTCGAGTTCCCGCACAACAAGCGGGTGACGGTGAGCCTCGCTCCCGCCGACTTGCCGAAGGAGTCCGGTCGCTTCGATCTGCCGATCGCGATCGGCATCCTCGCTGCCGCCGGCGAGCTCGACGTCGCGGCGCTCGACCGCTATGAATTCGCCGGCGAGCTCTCGCTCGGCGGCGAGCTCCGGCCGGTGCACGGCGCGCTCGCGATGGCGCTCGCGCTCGGCCGCGCCGGCTGCGCACGCACGCTCGTGCTGCCGCAGGCAAGCGCCGACGAGTCGGCGCTCGTCGAAGGTCTCGCGGCGCGCGGCGCAGGGCATCTGCTCGACGTCGTCCGCGCGCTGCTGCCCGGCGACGCTGCCGATGCGTCGGGGCTGCGCCCGCCGCGTCCGCTCGAGCGCTCGCCGAGCCCCTCGCTCGTCGACCTCGTCGATGTCCGCGGCCAGAGCGCCGCCAAGCGCGCGCTCGAGGTCGCCGCCGCGGGCAGCCTGAGCCTGCTGATGGTCGGTCCGCCGGGAAGTGGCAAGTCGATGCTCGCGAGGCGTCTCGTCGGCCTCCTGCCGCCGCTGACGCACGACGAAGCGCTCGCATCGGCGGCGGTGCTGAGCGTCGCCGGTGCGTTCAGCGCACGGCGCTGGGGCGAGCGCGTGCTGCGGACCCCGCACCACACCGCGTCGGCGGCGGCGCTCGTCGGCGGCGGATCGCCGCCGCGTCCCGGCGAGGTCTCGCTCGCTCACCACGGCGTCCTCTTCCTCGACGAGCTGCCCGAGTTCCCGCGCGCCGCGCTCGAGGCGCTGCGCGAACCGCTCGAGACCGGCCGCATCGTCGTCTCGCGTGCGGCGCGCCAAGCGGAGTACCCGGCGGCGTTCCAGCTCGTCGCGGCGATGAACCCGTGCCCATGCGGCCAGCTCGGCAACGCGGGTCGCGCGTGTCGCTGCACGCCCGACGCGGTGCTGCGCTATCAAGGCCGGATCAGCGGCCCGCTGCTCGACCGCATCGACCTCCAGATCGAAGTGCCTGCCGTTCCCGCCGCGCAGCTGTCGGCAGCGCCCGACGGCGAGCCGAGCAGCAACGTCGCCATGCGCGTCGCCGCTGCGCGCGAGCGCGCGCTCGCCCGCCAGGGCGTCGTCAACGGCGCGCTCGTCGGCGCCAACCTCGATCGCCACTGCCGCCTCGAGCCTGCCGCCGCGGGCTTTCTCGACGCGGTCACGGCCCGGCTCGGCTGGAGCGCGCGCAGCTTCCATCGCATCCTGCGCGTCGCGCGCACCGTCGCCGACCTCGAAGCGAGCGCGGCGATCACGACCGCGCATCTCGGCGAAGCGATCCAGTACCGGCGCGCGCTCGGCGCCGGCAGCACCTGACGTCCTAGAGCAGCGGCGCGAGCGCGCGCTCGGCGTCGGCGACGCTCCGCGCGTTGCGCTCGGCCCAGCTCTTCAGCTGATCGGGACCGATCTTGCCGACGTTGAAGTAGCGCGCGTCGGGATGCGCGAAGTAGAAACCCGAAACGCTCGCCGCCGGCAGCATCGCCAGGCTTTCGGTCAGCGACATGCCGATCTCGTCGGCGCCGAGCGCGCGGAAAAGATCGCGCTTCACGGTGTGGTCCGGGCACGCCGGATAGCCGGGCGCGGGCCGGATGCCGCGATAGCGCTCGGCGACGAGCCCGGCGACGTCGAGCGCCTCGTCGGGCGAGTAGCCCCAGAAGTCGGTGCGCACGCGCCGGTGCAGCTGCTCGGCGAACGCCTCCGCCAACCGATCGGCGAGCGCCTTCAGCATGATCGCGCTGTAGTCGTCGAGGTCGGCGGCGAACTGCTGTTCCTTCTGCTCGGCCCCGAGTCCTGCGGTCACTGCGAACAGACCGATGTAGTCGTCCTTGCCCGAGCCCTTCGGCGCGATGAAATCGGCGAGACAGCGGTTCGGCCGCTTCACGCCGTCGACGACCGGACGCTCCGACTGCACGCGCAAGCCGCGCCAGGTGAAGAGGACGTCGCGACGCGACGCGTCGCGGTAGATCTCGATGTCGTCGTCGCCGACCGTCGCCGCCGGCCAGAAGCCGACGACTCCGTTGGCGCGGAGCCACCGGCCTTCGACGATCCTGCGCAGCATCCGCTTGCCATCGGAGAAGAGGCGACGCGCCGACTCGCCGACGATCTCGTCGGTGAGGATTGCCGGATACGGGCCGGCGAGCTCCCAGGTCTGGAAGAACGGGCCCCAGTCGATCACCTCGGCGATCTCGGCGAGGTCCTGGTTCTTCAGCAGGCGGCGGCCGATGAACTTCGGGGCCGGCGGCGTGTACGCGCCCCAGTCGATCGGCGTCTTGTTGGCCCGCGCCTCGGCGAGCGAGACGAGCGGAGTCGCCTTCTTGGCCGCGTGGTGCGCGCGCACGCGCACGTAGTCGGCCTCGAGCTCGGCGACGAACGCGGCGGCGCGCTCGTGCGAGAGGAGGTCGCTGCAGACACCGACCGATCGGCTCGCGTCGGGGACGTAGACGACGGGCCCCTCGTAGTGCGGCGCGATCTTGACCGCGGTGTGGACGCGGCTCGTCGTTGCGCCGCCGATCAGGAGCGGGATCTTGGCGACGCGGAAGAACTCGTCGCGCTGCATCTCCGATGCGACGTGCTGCATCTCCTCGAGGCTCGGCGTGATCAGCCCCGACAGCCCGATGATGTCGGCGCCCTCGACCTTCGCCTTGGCGAGGATGTCCTGGCACGGGACCATCACGCCCATGTTGACGACCTCGAAGTTGTTGCACTGGAGGACGACGGTGACGATGTTCTTGCCGATGTCGTGGACGTCGCCCTTGACGGTCGCGATGACGATCTTGCCCTTCGCCTTCGCTTCGCCGCCGCCCTCGATCAGCTGCGCCTTCTCGGCCTCGATGTAGGGCAGCAGGTGCGCGACCGCCTGCTTCATGACGCGCGCCGACTTGACGACCTGCGGCAGGAACATCTTGCCCTGGCCGAAGAGGTCGCCGACGATGTTCATTCCCGCCATCAGCGGGCCTTCGATGACGTGCAGCGGGCGGCCGCCCTTCGCCTTCGTCTGCTGCCACGCGACTTCGGTGTCCTCGACGATGAAGTCGGTGATGCCGTGAACGAGCGCGTGCGAGAGCCTTTCCTCCACGCTCTTCGGCTGCTCGGGCGTCCCCCGCCACGCGAGCCGCGCGCTGTCGTCGCGCGCCGCGCCCTTGGCGCGCTCGGCGATCTCGACGAGGCGCTCGCCGGCGTCCTTCCTGCGGTTGAGAACGACGTCCTCGGCGCGCTCGCGCAGCTCGGGGTCGAGGTCGTCGTAGACGCCGATCATTCCGGCGTTGACGATCCCCATGTCCATGCCGGCGCGGATGGCGTGGTAGAGGAAGACGGTGTGGATCGCTTCGCGCACCGGGTCGTTGCCGCGAAAGCTGAAGCTGACGTTGGAGACGCCGCCGCTCACCTTCGCGCCCGGCAGATTCGTCTTGATCCAGCGCGTCGCCTCGATGAAGTCGACCGCGTAGTTGTCGTGCTCCTCGATTCCGGTCGCGATCGCGAAGACGTTCGGGTCGAAGATGATGTCCTCGGCGGGAAAGCCGACGTCTTCGACGAGGATGCGATACGCGCGAGCGCAGATCGCCGTCTTGCGCGCGAACGAATCGGCCTGGCCCTGCTCGTCGAACGCCATCACCACCGCTGCCGCACCGTAGCGGCGCACGAGCGTCGCATGGTGGCGAAACGCGTCCTCGCCTTCCTTCAGCGAGATCGAGTTGACGATGCCCTTGCCCTGGATGCACTGCAGCCCGGCCTCGATCACTTCCCACTTCGAGCTGTCGATCATCACCGGCACGCGCGCGATCTCGGGCTCGCCGGCAACGAGATTGAGAAAGCGCACCATCGCCGCCTTCGAGTCGAGCATCGCCTCGTCCATGTTGACGTCGATGATCTGGGCGCCGTTCTCGACCTGCTGGCGTGCGACGCCGAGCGCCTCCTCGAAGCGGCCGGCGAGGATCAGTCGCGCGAACGCCTTCGAGCCGGTGACGTTCGTCCGCTCGCCGATGTTCACGAAGAGCGCGCCCTCGCCGATCGTCACCGGCTCCAGGCCGGACAGCTTCATCGGAGTGACGCTCATGCCGCGTCCGCCAGCTCGCGAAAGCTCGGCACGCGCGGGCGGTACTTGCCGACGCGCTCGGCGATCAGGCTGATGTGCTCGGGAGTCGTCCCGCAGCAGCCACCGGCGATGTTGAGAAAGCCGGCGCGAGCGAACTCCTCGAGGAGGCCCGAAGTGATCTCGGGCGTCTCGTCGAAGCCGGTCTCGCTCATCGGGTTCGGCAGGCCCGCGTTCGGGTAGCAGCTGACGAAGGTGTCGCCGGCGATCCGCGACAGCTCCTCGACGTAGGGCCGCATCAGCGCCGCACCGAGCGCGCAGTTGAGGCCGATCGCGAGCGGCCGCGCGTGGCGCACGCTGTGCCAGAACGCGCCGACGGTCTGCCCCGAGAGGATCCGGCCCGATGCGTCGGTCACGGTGCCCGAGACGATCACCGGCAGCCGCTCGCCGCTCGCTTCCATCAATTCGTCGAGCGCGAAGATCGCCGCCTTGGCGTTGAGCGTGTCGAAGATCGTCTCGACGAGGAAGAGGTCGCAGCCGCCTTCCAGCAAACCTTCGGCCTGCTCGCGGTAGGCATCGCGGAGCTCCGCGAAGGTCACGTTTCGCGCCGCGGGGTCGTTGACGTCCGGGCTGATGCTCGCGGTCTTCGGCGTCGGGCCGAGCGCGCCGGCGACGAAGCGCGGCTGGGCCGCCGTCGAGAACTTGTCGCACGCCTCGCGCGCCAGACGCGCACCGGCCACGTTCATCTCGCGGACCGCGCTCTCGAGGCCGTAGTCGGCCTGCGCGACCCGCGTCGCGCCGAAGGTGTTGGTTTCGACGATGTCGGCGCCTGCGCGCAGGTACGCCTCGTGAATCGCTTCGATGACGTCGGGCCGCGTCAACTGCAGCACGTCGCCGTTGCCCTTCAGGCTCTTCGGATGGTCCTTGAAGCGCTCGCTGCGGTAGTCGCTCTCGCCGAGCTGGTAGCGCTGGATCATCGTTCCCATGGCACCGTCGAGGACGACGATGCGTTCGCGAAGGAGCTGCGGCAGCGCGGCGGCGCGCGTGTACGGCAAGGCATTCATCCGCGAATTGTAGGAAGGCCGTGCGATTCGTCCCGGTCGCGGCGGCGAAGCCCTTGCCCGTCGACAATGCGCCGCTTCAGCGCCGCCCGCATCGTCTCGATCTTGCAATCGCTCCTTCGTCATCCGCAGCTGCGCGTCGGCGTCGTCGACATGGCGCTCGTCACGCCGGGGCTCGCCGCCTGGGGGCTGATGACCGGCGTCGCGATGGTCAAGTCGGGCATGAGCGCGGTCGAGCTGACGCTGGTGGCGCTCTTCGTCTACGCCGGGAGCTCGCAGCTCGCCGCGCTGCCGCTGATCGCCGCCGGCGCGCCGATGTGGGTGATCCTGGCGACGTCGACGTGCGTGAACCTGCGCTTCATCGTCTTCAGCGCGCACCTGCGTCCGTACGTCGCGCACCTTCCGGCCTGGCAGCGCGTCTTTCGCGGCTATCTCTTCGCCGACCTCAGCTACGGCCTCTTCATCCGCCGCTTCCCGCAGCCGGCGACGAGCGCCGAAGGCATCGCTGCACAGGACGCCTACTGGCTCGGCAACGGCGTCTCGTGCTGGCTCGTCTGGGCGACGTCGAGCCTGGTCGGCGCCGCGCTCGCGGCGACGATTCCGGTGTCGTGGGGCCTCGGCTTCGCCGGCGTGCTCGCGCTGCTTGCGACGATGATCATGCTCGCGACGACCTGGCAGCGGCTCGTCGCGGCTGCGATCGCGAGCGTCGTCGCGATCGCGGCGTTCGCGCTGCCGCTCAAGCTCAACATCCTGGTCGCGATCGCCGCGGCGATCGCGGCCGGGCTCGCAGCCGAACGATTGCCCGGCGGCGTCGGGATCGCGGACGAAGAGCCGGGTGAGGAGCACCAGTGAGCGGCACCGACCTCGCGACTGTGGCGACGATCGCCGGCATGACCGTCGTCACCGTGCTGACGCGCACCCTCTTCTTCCTGCCCGATGAACCGTGGCCGCTGCCGCGCTGGCTCGAGGCCGGCTTTCGCTATGCGCCGATCGCGGCGCTCGCCGCGGTCGTCCTACCCGAGATCCTGATCGCCGACGGCCACCTGATCACGACCTGGCGAGATGCGCGCGTCTTCGCTGCGGTCGTCGCTGCGATGTGGTTTCTGTTCCGCCGCGGGCTGCTCGGCACGATCGTCGC
>DATJIM010000016.1:0-13795 GCA_035493195.1 Caldimonas sp. | reverse complement strand
GATCGGCGTTCGCGACCCGCGCCGTCCCGGCCAGGTCGCCGCGGTGCTGCCGCTCGAGGACGTCTCGATCTCGACCTCGGGCGACTACGAGCGTTACTTCGACGCCGACGGCACCCGATTCCATCACCTGATCGACCCCGCGACCGGCAAATCTCCACGCGAAATACAAAGCGTGACAGTTCTTGCGGACGCTGGGTTGACCAGCGAGGCCCTTTCCAAGATCGTGTTCGTACTCGGCGTCGAGCGCGGAATGGCTCTCGTCGAAACCCAGTCGGGCGTAGACGCAGTCGTCGTGGATGCCGCCGGCGCGCTTCATTTCTCTTCAGGATTGCTTGCACCAACAGCTTCAGCCAGCGCGTCGCCGACGCAATGACATCGCACTCGAGACCCACCAGGAGACTTTCATGAACAAGGTCGTGACCGGATCGTTATGGGCCAGCACCTTACTGTTGGGCACGCTGGCAGGCTGCGGAAGCGGCTCCAGCAGCGGTGACTCCGCGACCGTGACGGTGGCGGGGGATGTGCCGATCGCGTACGCCCAACGCTCCAACACCGCCGCCATGAACCCGACGACCGGCGGCTCGTTCGCCCCTGGCGGCGA
Source organism: Caldimonas sp. (assembly GCA_035493195.1). Lineage (GTDB taxonomy): Bacteria > Pseudomonadota > Gammaproteobacteria > Burkholderiales > Burkholderiaceae_C > Schlegelella_A. The sequence continues at coordinate 13,194 of DATJIM010000016.1, read as the reverse complement.
CCTGATGATCAGCGAGAAGTCGTCGGCGAGCGCGCTCGAGCACAACATGACCGCGCAGTTCACGCAAGGGCGCGGCGACGTCCGCAGCCCGAACGTCTCCTACGACGGCAAGCGGATCGTCTTCGCGATGAAGTGTCCGGCCGACAACACGTCGAAGATCGGCGATGTCGCGGCGTGCACCGGCGGCTGGAATATCTGGGAATACGTCATGACCGACACGACGCCGCAGGGCCTCGTGAGCGGCACGTTCCGGCGCCTCACCGCGACTGGCGAGGACGACGTCGAGCCGGCGTACCTGCCGGCCGGACGCGGCTTCGTCTTCACGTCGAATCGCCAGACCACGTCGAAGGTCAACCAGGCGCTCGGCCGCAGCTACAAGGCGCAGGACGAGTACGAGCGCGAAGTCGTCTTCAACCTGCACACGATGGACGCCGACGGCGGCAACATCACGCAGATCTCGTTCAACCAGAGCCACGACCGCAACCCGACGGTGCGCCAGAACGGCGACATCATGTTCTCGCGCTGGGACCACGTCGGCGGCCGCAACCACTTCAAGGTCTTCCGCACCAAGCCCGACGGCACCGACATGTTCGTGCTGTACGGCGCGCACAGCGAAGGCAACAGCTTCCTGCAGCCGACGGACATGGACCCGAAGGGCAAGTACGCCGGGTTCATCGTCACGAGCCTGATGCCGCTCTCCGGAACGCACGAAGGCGGCGGCCTCGTCTTCATCGACGCGGCAAACTTCTCCGAGCAGAACGCGCCGATCGCCCCGGGAATCACGGGCACGGGCCAGCACCAGGCGACGACGCAGCAGCTGAGCCTCGGCAAGGGCATCTCGAAGTTCGGCCGGATCGGCTTCCCGCACTCGCTGTGGGACGGCACCGACCGCGTCCTCCTCTCGTTCGCCCCGTGCGAGGTGAGCAACAAGGGCGTCGTGGTCTCGTGCTCGACGCTGTCGCAAGCCGACCTCGACCGCCTCGGCATGGAGCGCCTCAACACCGAGGCCGCCAAGGACGACATCCAGGACAACGTCAAGCCGACGTACTCGATCTACATGTTCGACCCGGCCAAGCAGACGTTCCTGATCGTCGCGGCAGCGCCTCCGGGAATGACGAACGTCCACCCGGTCGCGATCCTGCCGAAGACCGAGCCGAATGCGACGCCCCCGACCGCCCTCGACGCGACGCTCGCGGCGCAAGGCCTCGGCCTGATCGAAGTGCGAAGCGTCTACGACACCGACGAGCTCGGCCGCATGAGCGCCGGCATGCTGACGGCCGCCGACGCGGCGCCCGGCTGCACGACGCAGATCGCGATGACCGCGCCGACCGACCCGGCCGACACGCGTGCGCAGGTCGCCGACCTCGTCAAGATGAAGGACCCCGCGAACGCCGCCTACGGCTGCGCGCCGGTGCGCTTCCTGAGCGTGGTGACCTCGATCGCCCCGGGCACCGGGATGACCGGCATGCGCCAGGCGATCGGCGAGACCGAGTTCGAGATGCAGCAAAAGCTCGGCTACGCGCGCGTCGAACCAGACGGCTCGGCGAAGTTCCTGGTGCCGGCGAACAGGCCGTTCGCCCTGGCCGCGGTCGGTCCGCACGGCGAGCACATCCACACGCACACGAACTGGATCCAGGTCCGCGCCGGCGAGCGCCGCACGTGCGACGGCTGCCACAGCCCGCGCCGCGGCGGTGCGATCAACTCCGGGGCGGTGGTCAACGCGACGCCGGCCGGCATCAAGACGGCGCTTTCGGCCGCCCGCCTGAACGGTGAAACGTTGGCCGGCACGCGCACGCGTCTCGACCCGACCGCGCTGAACCTGATGCCCGACATGGTGTTCTCGGACTACTGGGCCGACACGACGAAGGCCGGCGTCACCGCGCTGCCGTCGTACACGATCAAGTACACGGGCAACCCCAATCCCGCCGACGACCTGACGACGGCCGCGCCGGTGAACGGGATCATCAACTACCCGACGCACATCGCGCCGCTGTGGACGAAGAACCGCGGCACGAACACGTGCACGGGCTGCCACAACGACCCGGACAAGCTCGACCTGAGCGCGTCGATCTCGGGCACGGGCCGCATGCAGTCGTACCAGGAGATCATGCTCGGCGACCCGCTGCTCGACGCGGTGACCGGCCTGCCGGTGACGCGCATCGAGGAAGGCGAGCTCATGATCGTCCGCGGCCCGGCGCTCGTCGACACGATGGCGAGCGAAGGAGACGCGGTCGGCCAGGCCCGCAAGAGCCGGATCTTCGAGATCCTGACCGGTCGCACGCTGATGGCGAGCGCCGATGCGCGCACGGCGCATCCGAACCCGCCCGGAACGGCTCCGGACCACTCGAAGATGCTGAACAAGGCGGAGATCCAGGTCCTCGCCGACTTCATCGATCTCGGCGGCAAGTACTTCAACGACCCGTTCGACCCGGCCGCCAACGTGAAGCAGCTGAACGGCCTGGACCAGGCGACTTTCGAGAAGGACGTCATGCCGATCCTTCAGAAGACGTGCGCAGCCACCTGCCACCAGGCTGTCGGAAGTAGCATCACCGGCGATACGACGACGCCGAACCCCGGCACGAACTTCCACAACAACCGCTTCGTGCTGGTCGGCGACGCCGATGGCGACTACGGGGTGACGCTGTCGATGATCTCGAACGCGTGCAACCCGGCGTCGAACTACCTGCTCAGCAAGCCGTCGTCGGTGCCGCACCCGTCCGTGCTGGCAACGCCGCAGATCGCCCCGGTGCTGCCGATCGGCAGCGCCGACTACAACACGATTGCCAACTGGATAGCGACAGGCTGTTGACGCTGATGACCGTACTGCGAAGGAAAACGCTCTCGATCACGTTGCTGGGGACCCTGGCGGCTTGCGGAGGATCATCGAACCCATTCGGGAACCCTCCCGTGGTGGACAATCCTCTCAACTCCCAGGGCAACCAGCACCTCGCCTTCGCGTACTTCGAGAAGTGCATCTTCCCGATCTTCAAGACGCCACTTCAGAGTCAAGGTAGCGCGACCACAAACACTTGCGCCGGCGGTGGCTGTCACGACACGGTGACAGGTACCGGCGGCGCTTTTCGTTTGATCCCCGCCGCGCAGCCGCTCGACGTCAGTGACCCGGCCAACACGCCGGACGTCATCCGCGCGAGCGACATGTACAAGAACTTCTACTCGGCGCAGGGAATGGTCGTCGTCGGTGACACCGACAACAGCCGGATCATCGTCAAGCCGCTCGTGCTCCACGTCTTCCATGGCGGCGGGCAGGTGTTCCCGGACGAGAACGATCCCAACGTCAAGCTCCTCAAGTACTGGATCACCCATCCTGCGCCGAAGGGCCAGGACGAATTCAGCACTGCGACCTACACGATGTTCACGCCGGCCGATCCCGCGACCGGCATGTGCAACACGCAGTGAGCGCCGCCGCCTGCTTGATGCCGCGAAGCGAACGCGGCAATGGAATGGCTCGGCCATCAAAGGCTCGCGCCGCCGTGATCTTTGTCGCGATCGTCGCGGCGACACCGGTCGCGCGCGCTGCGGATGCAGCGCCTTCGGCCGCGGCAGCCGCATCTGCGCCCGCTGCGACGGCATCGGCTGCAGCCGCGGTCGTGCCTGCCGCGGCCGCGTCGTCGCCGACCGCTGCGGCGTCGGCGCCGGTCGCCTCGGCATCGGGTGTCGCTGCTGCGGCGTCCGCGCCGAGCGCTGCGGCGCCCGCGGTCGCGGCGACGCGCCCGCCGCCGAAGCCGCGCTCGAAGAAGTCCGAGGTCGTGCAGATCGTCGACCCGTACATCGAGCTGCGCACCGGACCGGGCCGCGGCTTTCCGATCTTCTTCGTCGCGCCGCGCAACGAATGGGTCGAGATCGAGCTTCGACACACCGACTGGTTTCGCATTCGCACGGAAGACGACAAGGTCGGCTGGGTCAGTCGGCAGCAGCTCGAGTCGACGCTCACTGCTGCGGGAGGCACGAAGACCTTCCGTGATGTTCTTCTCGACGACTACTTGACGCGAAGAGTCCAACTCGGCGCGTCTTGGGGACACTTCAAGTCCGAGCCGATGTTGAAGATATGGACCAACTATCGCCTCTCCGACACGCTGAGCATCGAAGGCACGTTCGGCCAGGTGCAGGGCGTCTTCTCGGGCACCAACCTCTGGCACCTCGATCTGATGATCGAGCCGTGGTCCGACAAGCGCCTGTCGCCGTTCTTCGCGGTCGGCCTCGGCAAGTTCAAGAACTTTCCCAACCTCAGCCTGATCGGCGCGACGACCACCGACGCCAAGCTCGGCGCAGCGCGGATCGGCGCGCGCTACTTCCTCAGCGAGCGTTTCGTGCTGAGTGCCGATTACGCCTTCTACACGGCGTTCCTGAACGACCAGCGCTCAGCCGAGTACCGCGCCTGGACCGCGGGCCTGTCCTTCTTCTTCTGAACCCGGCGGCCAAGCACCGCGGGCAAACCGGACCACACGATGAACAACAAGACCTTGTGCAAGGCCCTTCCGGCGATGGCTCTCGCCGCTTCGGCCTGCGGCGCGCTCGCGCAGAACACGCCGCCCGCGAACAACGACCAGGTCGTCATCCCGGACGTCGACCGGCGCGACATCACGAAGCCGAAGTTTCCGTCGAACGACTTCGAGGTGACGCTGTTCACCGGGACGTATGCGACGCAGAACTTCGGCTCGAGCTGGGTCTACGGCGCGCGCGTCGGCTACCACATCACCGAAGACTTCTTCGTCGAGGCGGCGTACGGGCAGACGAAGGTCAGCGACGAGCTGTTCCGCCAGATCCTGCCGGGCGGCATCTTCGCGACGACGAGCGAGAAGCTCTACTACTACAACGCGTCGGTCGGCTACAACCTGTTCCCCGGCGAGATCTTCATCGGCGGGAGCCGCGCCCGGCCGTCGCAGTTCTACGTCGTCGCCGGCGTCGGCAGCACCAAGTTCGCGGACCAGCGCAAGACCACCTTCAACTTCGGGTTCGGCTACCGCGTCTACCTGGCCGACTGGGCCGCGCTCCAGCTCGACGTCCGCGATCACGTCTTCTCGCTCGACCTGCTCGGCAAGCGCCAGAGCACCCACAACGCCGAGCTCACTGGCGGGCTCTCCTTCTACTTCTGACCACGCTGCCATGAAGACCCCATCGATCGCCCGTCCGGTCTCCGCGTTACGCATCGTCGCGAGCATCGCCTTCGCCGTCCTCGCCGGAACCGCATCGTCGGCAATCGCGCCCTCCGCGCAGGCGCCCGACTTCTCGCTGCACGCGATGAGCGGGCCGAACATGCGCCTGCAGGACCAGCGCGGCCGCGTCGTGATGGTCAACTTCTGGGCGACGTGGTGCGCGCCGTGCCGGCAGGAGATGCCCCAGCTCAACCGCCTGTACCAGAAGTACCGATCGAGCGGCTTCGTGCTGCTCGGCGTCAACGTCGACGACGACCCGAGCAAGGCCGCCGAGGTCGCGACCAAGCTTGGCGTCACGTTCCCGGTCCTGCTCGACGCCGACAAGCGCGTCAGCAAGCTCTACGACCTCAACACGATGCCCTCGACGGTCATCATCGACCGCGACGGCAAGGTGCGCTACGTCCACCGCGGCTACCTCGCGGGCTACGAGGACAACTACGAGAAGCAGATCCGGGAGCTCCTGAAATGACGATGTCGCGTGCGCTCGCGTGCGCAGCCTTGCTCGGCGCGTTGCTCGCCGGCTGCTCGGTCCCCAAGCTGGAACCGTGGGTCAAGCCGTACGAGCGCGAGCGCCTCGCCGATCCGATCATGAAGCTGTCGCGCGACTCGCTGCCGGACAAGCACGTCGAGCACGTCCGTGACGTTCGCGAAGGCGCACGCGGCGCGACCGGCGTGCAGGGAGGCGGTTGTGGCTGCAACTAGAGCCGCGATCGGCCTCTGGCACCGGCTGCTCGCGCTCATCGGCAGCCTGCTCGGCGTGCTCGCGCCCGGCGCGTCGCGCGCCGTCGACCTGCCCGGCGACAAGGCGGAGGCGCTCGTTCATTCGTACATCGGCGGCGGCGTCAACGCGTACGGACCGGCGTTCCTGGTGCGCAAGAGCATCATGGACAAGGTCTCGCTCTCGGGCACGTACTACATGGACGCGGTCAGCAACGCGTCGATCGACGTCGTTACGACGGCGAGCAAGTACAAGGAGACGCGCCACGAGTTCGGCCTCAGCGCCGACTACGTCTATCGCGACGCGCAGATCACGCTCGGCGCGATGACGAGCCACGAGCCCGATTACACCGCCAACACCGGCAACATCGACGTCACGCAGGAAGTCTTCGGCGGCATGACGACGGTCGCGTTCGGCTTCACGAAGGCGAGCGACAAGGTCGGCAAGAAGAACTCGCCCGAGTTCTCCGACCATGCCCACCACTGGCAGTACCGCTTCGGCCTCACCCAGGTCCTCACGCCGCGCTGGCTGATGAGCCTGAACTTCGACGCTCTCTCCGACGACGGCTACCTCGGCAGCCCGTACCGCTCGGCGCGCGTCTTCGGCGCGTTCGTTCCCGAGCGGAACCCGCGCACGCGCAACAGCCGCGCCGCCAAGATCAAGTTCGTCGGCGACCTCGGCAGCTTCGGTGCCGTCAATCTCGGCTACCGCTACTACACCGACACCTGGGACATCAAGGCTCACACCGTCGACGGAGGCTGGAGCCGCTACTTCGGCGAGAAGTGGCTCGCCGACGTCTTCGCCCGCTACTACACGCAGACGCACGCCAACTTCTACAGCGACAACGCATTGACCGAGACGGTCTACGTCTCGCGCAACCGCCAGCTGAGCACGTTCAACGACTACGGGGTCGGCGCTCGGCTCTCCTACAACGTCCGTCGGGTTCCTGGGCGCTACGACGTGAAGCTGATCGGCACCTACGAGTACACGACCTACCGGTTCAAGGATTTCACCGACGTGCGCACCGGCGAGCTGTACGGCTACGGGGCCAACCTGTTCCAGGTGTACTTGTCCGCCACGTATTGAGAGACAGCCATGAAACGAAGCTGCACACCGATCGCCGTTCTCGCCCTCGCCGCGTCGCTCTCGATCGCGCACGTCGCGGGCGCGCAGAGCACGGCGGTGCCGCGTGCCGCCGCGAGCGCGCCGGCCGCGACAGCGCCGGCCACGGCTGCGAAGCCGGCGGCATCCTTGCCGCTTCTCGCCGTACCGTCGGTCGCGCTGCCCGGTGCCGCGTCGGCGCCGGCAGCCGCTGCGCCGGCCGCGGCTGCAGCGCCTGCGGCAGCGACCCCGGTCGCCGCCGCGTCGGCGCCCGCCGGGTCCGCGAGCATGCCGGCGATGGTCAGCGCCGCGCTCACGCCCGGAGCGCCGTCGAGCGCGCCCGTCGCGGGAACGCTCGACGGCCGCATCCAGGACGTCAAGGCCGACGTCATCAAGCTCAATCGCGATCTGCTCGTGCTCGAGGAGGAGCTGCTGTTCCCCGCCAACACGCAGGTGGCCCTCTTCGTCTCGATGGACGTCGGCACGATGTTCCAGCTCGACTCGGTGCAGGTCAAGCTCGACGACAAGGTCGTCGCGAACTACCTGTACACGCAGCTCGAGGTCGACGCGCTGCATCGCGGCGGCGTCCAGCGCGTCTATCTCGGCAACCTGAAGACCGGCCAGCACGAGCTCGTCGCGTACTTCACCGGCAAGGGGCCGCACGACCGCAACTACCGGCGGGGCGCCAACGTCAAGTTCGAGAAGACGACCGACGCGAAGTACATCGAGCTTCGCATCCAGGACTCGACCGGCAAGCTCCAGCCAGAGTTCGACATCAAGCTCTGGCAGTGACGTCCGATGGCCGCCGGTTCTCCCGCCCGCATCGCCCTGCGCATCGGCCGCAGCGCCGTCGCCGCGGCCGCGCTCGCCGTCGCGACGTGGCCCCTCGCGCCCGCTGAGGCGGCGTGGCCGTTCGGCCCGAGCTCGCCGCCTGGTCCGACGCACGAGATCAAGGCGCCGTACTACGGCGACGCGCTCTTCTACTTCTTCCAGGACCGCTACTTCACGTCGATCACGACGATGATGGCGTCGCAGCAGTTCGACCGCCTGACGCGCCACGACGACGAGGCCGAGATCCTGCGCGGCGGCATGCTCGCTTCGTATGGCCAGACCAAGGAGGCGGGCGAGATCTTCGCGACGATGGTCGCGCGCGGGGCGTCGCAGGCGACGCGCGACCGCGCCTGGTTCTACCTCGCGAAGATCCGCTACCAGCGCGGTTACCTCGGCGAGGCCGAGGAGGCGCTCGCCAAGGTCGAGAAGAAGCTGCCGGCGCAGCTCGAGGAGGAGAAGGGTCTGCTGATGGGCCAGCTCCTCATGCTGCGCAACGACAACGCCGGCGCCGCCGCGGTGCTCGGCGCGCTGCCGATGAAGGGGACGAGCGCGCGCTACGTCCGCTACAACCTCGGCATCGCGATGCTCAAGTCGGGCAACACGAAGCGCGGCACCGAGCTGCTCGACGAGATCGGCAAGGAAGGCGCGCGGACCGAGGAATACAGGAACCTGCGCGACCGCGCCAACGTCGCGCTCGGCTTCTCGGCGCTCGCCGAGAACCGTGCGAAGGACGCGCGCACGTATCTCGAGCGCGTCCGCCTCGAGAGCCTGCAATCGAGCAAGGCGCTGCTCGGCTACGGCTGGGCCGCGGACGCGCTGAAGGATCCGACCCTCGCGCTCGTGCCGTGGCAGGAGCTCGCGAAGCGCGATTTCGGCGAGACCGCGGTGCTGGAGGCGCAGATCGCGGTTCCGTATGCCTACGCCGAGCTCGGCGCCTACGGCCAGGCGCTGCAGCGCTACGAGGGCGCCATCGCGGCGTTCGAGCGCGAGAACGCGGCGATCGAGGAGTCGATCAAGGCGATCCGCAACGGCAAGATGATCGACACCCTCGTCGAGCAGAACCCCGGCGACGAGATGGGGTGGTTCTGGAAGATCCGCGACCTCGCCGAGATGCCGCGCGCGCGCCATCTCGCGCAGATCCTCGCGCAGCACGAATTCCAGGAGGCGCTGAAGAACTACCGCGACCTGCGCTTCCTTTCGCACAACCTCGAGGACTGGCGCGACAAGCTCGTCGTCTTCGAGGACATGCTGGCGACGCGCCGCAAGGCGTTTGCCGATCGCCTGCCCGCGATTCGCGAGCGCCAGCAGCAGATCGACGTCGAGGCGCTCGTCAAGCGGCGCGAGGCGATCGCTGCAGAGGTCCTCGCCGCCGAGGCCGCAGGCGACGGCGTCGCCTTCGCCGACGAGAAGCAGCAGGAGCTGCTCGCGCGGCTGAAGGAGATCCGCGCGATCGTCGACGCGCCGAACGCCGACGAAGAGGTCTTCAAGCAGCGCGATCGCGTTCGTCTCGTCGGCGGCGTGCTCGCCTGGCGGCTTTCCCAGGATGGCGTCGGTCGCCTCTGGGACGCCAAGGTCGAGCTCGACCGCATCGGCGGCTGGCTCGAGGACGCCAAGCGCCACGCCGACGCGCTGACGACGGCGCAGCGCGAGGAACCGCTGCGTTTCGATCGCTTCCAGCGCCGCATCGCGGCGATCGCGCCGCAGCTGCAGGTGATGATCCCGCGCGTCGCCGCGCTCGGCCGCGAGCAGCGCGAGGAGGCGCAGGAGATCGCGATCGCCGAGCTCATCGGGCAGCAGCAGCGAATCGCCGGGTACACGACGCAAGCGCGCTTCGCGCTCGCCCAGCTGTACGACCGCGCGTACGGCAAACAGGACTCTGAGAGTGCATCGGCCGTCAAGACCCAGTAGGCGCATCGCGCGCCCCGTCGCCGTCGCGCTCGCGGCGGCGTTCGCGCTCGCGGGATGCTCGATGTTTCGCGGCGGCGGCACGCCCGACAACGAGCCGACGCTGAAGACGCTCGCCAACCGCAAGGTCAGCGTCGACAAGGAAGACGTCGCCGCCGTCGACGAGAAGAAGGCGATCGAGGCGTATCGCAAGTTCCTCGACATCGCGCCGGCGGCCCCGCAGCGCTCGGAAGCGATGCGCCGGCTCGGCGACCTCGAGATGGACAGCGCCGACAGCGACAGCAATTCCGGCAAGGTCGCCGCGCCCGACTACAAGGCGGCGATCGGGCGCTATCAGGACTACCTGAAGAACTTCCCGAAGGACCCGAACAACGACCGCGTCCTCTACCAGATGGCGCGTGCCTACGAGCAGAGCGGCGACCTCGAGACGGCGCAGAAGACGCTCGACCGCATGGTTCGCGAGTACCCGGGGACGCGCTACGCGAGCGAAGCGCAGTTCCGCCGCGGCGAGCTGCTGTTCACGGCGAAGAACTACGAAGGCGCCGAGAAGGCGTTCGCGGTCGTGCTGGCGTCGCCGGACGCGAGCCCGTACCAGGACCGCTCGCTCTACATGATCGGCTGGTCGCAGTACAAGCAGGGCCGGCTCGAGGACAGCCTGAAGGCGTTCTTCGGCGTGCTCGACCTGAAGATCGCCGGCCGCGACGGCGAGCTGGCGCTCGAGTCGCTCGCCGGCCTGTCGCGCGCCGACCGCGAGCTCGTCGAGGACACGTTCCGCGTCGTCAGCATCAGCCTCGCCAACCTGAAGGGTGCCGAGTCGATCCCGCCGTACATGACGACGCCGGCGAGGAAGTCATACGAGTTCCGCGTCTACGAGCAGCTCGCCGAGCTCTACATCAAGCAAGAGCGCAGCAAGGACGCCGCCGACGCGTTCAACGGCTTCGCGCGCAACAACCCGCTGCATGCGCAGGCGCCCGTCATGCAGGCGCGCGTGATCGAGATCTACGAGAAGAACGGCTTCGTCAACCAGGCGATCGAGGCGCGCAAGGAGTACGTCGCGCGCTACGGCCGCTCGAGCGAGTTCCGCCGCGTCAACCCCGACGGCTGGGACAAGGCCCAGCCGCTCGTCAAGACGCGGCTGACCGAGCTGGCGCGCCACTACCACGCGCTGGCGCAGAAGACGAAGTCGAGCACCGACGCAGCGGAGGCGGTCCGCTGGTACCGCGAGTACCTGGCGTCGTTCCCCAACGACGCCAAGGCGGTCGAGAGCAACTTCCTGCTTGCCGAGCTGCTGTTCGAGCAAGGCCGCTTCGCGGAAGCCGCGATCGAGTACGAGAAGGTCGCGTACAACAATGCTGCCTTCCCGCGCGCGGCCGAGGCCGGCTACGGCGCGCTCCTCAGCTATGCGCGGCTGCTCAAGGCCGCTGCGCCTGCCGAGCAGCCCGGGCTGCAGCGCGCGACCGTCGTCAGCGCGCTCAAGTTCGCGCAGGCGTTCCCGAGCGACAGCCGCAACGGCCTCGTCCTCACCGACGCCGCCGAGAAGCTCTATGCGCTCAAGGACACCGAACAGGCCGGCGCCGTCGCGCAACGCGTCGTCGAGCTGAAGCCCCCCGCGGCCGACGCGCAGCGGCGCGTCGCGTGGACGGTGATCGCGTATTCGTCGTTCGATCGCCATGCCTACGAGGTCTCCGAGAAGGCGTTCGCCGAGGCGATCAAGCTGACGCCGGAGAAGGACCCCGCGCGCGCCGAGCTCGTCGAGCGACAGGCCGCGGCGATCTACAAGCAGGCCGAGGTCGCGCGCGCGAGCGGCAAGCAGCAGGAGGCGGCGAAGAGCTTCGCGCGCGTCGGCACCGTCGCGTCGGCGAATTCGGCGGTGGCCGCGAGCGCGCAGTACGACGCGGCCGCGGCGCTGATCGCGATCAAGGACTGGGACGGCGCGATCAAGACGCTCGAGGAGTTCCGCCGGCGCTTTCCGAATCACGCGCTGCAGCCCGAGGTCGGCAAGAAGCTCGCCGTCGCCTACCACGAGAAGGGGCAGTTCGCGAACGAGGCCGCCGAGTTCGAGCGCATCGCGGCGGCGAGCAAGGACCCGAAGGTCGCGCGCGACGCGCTCTGGCAGGCCGCCGAGCTGTACGACAAGGCCAACTCGAAGCCCGCGGCGGCGCGCGCGTACGAGCGCTACCTCGCGCTCAATCCGCCGAACCTCGAGGCGCAGGTCGAGGCGCGCTACCGGATCGCGGTGATCGCGCGCGACAGCGGCAATCCGGCCAGGGAAGCGGCGCTGATGCGCGACATCTTCAACGCCGACCAGGTCGGCGGCGCGGCGCGCACCGATCGCACGCGCTACCTCGGCGCGATGGCCGCGCTCGCGATGGCCGAGCCGGTCGCCGCCGACTTCCGCAGCGTCCAGCTGGTCGAGCCGCTGCAGCAGAAGCTCAAGCTCAAGAAGGAAAAGATGGAGCTCGCGCTGCGGGCGTATTCGCTTGCCGCCGACTACGGCGTCGCCGACGTCACGACGGCGGCGACGTACCGCATCGCGACCGTCTACCGCGACTTCGGCAAGGCGCTGATGGCGTCGGAGCGGCCGAAGAAGCTGAGCAAGCCCGAGCTCGACCAGTACAACGTTCTGCTCGAGGAGCAGGCGTTCCCGTTCGAGGAGAAGGCGATCGAGCTGCACGAGCTCAACGCCAAGCGCGCCGCGAGCGGCGTCTACGACAAGTGGGTGAAGAGCAGCTTCGACGCGTTGCGCGAGCTGCGCCCGGTCCGCTACGGCAAGACCGAAATCAGCGAAGGGGTCGTCGATGCGATCCGCTAGCTTCCTTTCCTTACGCATCGCCGCCGCGGCGCTCGCGCTCGCAGCGGCCGGCTGCTCGACCGTCAGCGACGGCATGAGCGCGGTCAAGAGCGCGGTCGGTGGCGGCGGCGGCTCGACGGCGAGCTCGGGCGCTTCGACGGCGCCCGCGCCGGTCCGGCCGGCGCCTCCCGTCTACGACGCGCCGGTCAATCCGGCGACGCAGCGCGCCTTCGATGACGCGAGCAGGGCGCTTCGCAGCGGCCGCGTCGACGACGCCGAGCGCGCCTACCGGGCGATCGCGCAGGCCAGCCCCGAGCTCGGCGGCCCGCATGCCAACCTCGGCGTGATCTACCGACAAGCGGGCAAAGTCGACGACGCCGTCCGCGAGCTCGAAACCGCAGTCAAGCTGAGCCCGCGCCAGCCGATCTACCTCAACCAGCTCGGCATCGCCTACCGCCAGCAGGGCCAGTTCGCGAAGGCGCGCGACGCCTACCAGCGGGCGCTCGCGCAGGACCCCGGATACGCGGGGGCGATGCTGAATCTGGGCATCCTGTATGACTTGTATCTAGGTGACACGCAACGCGCGCTGGAGCAGTACGCGCGCTATCTTTCTCTGTTTCCGAACGGCGACCCGACCGTCAGCAAGTGGGTCGCCGACCTGAAGAACCGCAAGC
>DATJIM010000015.1:0-2330 GCA_035493195.1 Caldimonas sp. | reverse complement strand
GGGTTGAACGACAGGCTCAGGTGTACCGGTCCGCCCGGCGTCGTGATGTCGCTCGAGAAGCCCTGGTGGTACTTGACGTCGCCCGCGGGCAGGTTCTCCGGCGCGGTGTGGTCGAACTCGGCGAACAGGTTCTTCGGCGTCTTGCCGAGGGTGTTGACGAGGACGTTGAGACGGCCGCGGTGCGCCATGCCGATCACGATCTCCTGCACGCCCTTGCTGCCGGCGCGCTGGATGAACTCGTCCATCGACGCGATGAAGCTCTCGCTGCCCTCGAGCGAGAAGCGCTTCTGGCCGACGTACTTGGTGTGCAGGTAGCGCTCGAGGCCTTCGGCCGCGGTGAGCCGCTCGAGGACGTGGATCTTCTCGTCCTTCGTCAGCGACGGCTTTGCGCGGATCGACTCGAGCCGCTGCTGCCACCAGCGCTTCTCGGTCGGCTCGGTGCAGTGCATGTACTCGGCGCCGATCGTTCCGCAGTACGTCTCGCGCAGCGCCTGCACGATCTCGCGAAGCGTCATCTGCTCGTCGGTCGTGAAGTAGGTGTTCGTCGCGCTGAACACCATGTCCAGGTCGGACTCGGTGAGGTCGTAGAACGCCGGCTCGAGCTCGGGAATCTTCGGCCGCTCCTGGCGCTTGAGCGGATCGAGGTCTGCCCAGCGCGCGCCGAGCGAGCGGTACGCTGCGATCAGCGACTGGACGTAGACCTGCTTCCTGGCGACCGCGAGGTCCTCGCTCGACGCGCGGTTGCCGAACGCGTTCGCCTTGGCGCGCTGCGCGAACGACTCGACGACGGGTGCATGCGCGATGTCGCGCGACGTCGAGCCGTCGACTGCGGGAACGTGTTGCAGCGCGTCGAAGTACGCGCGCCACTTGTCGGGGACCGACCCGGGGTTGTCGAGGTACGCCTCGTAGAGCTCCTCGACGTACGGCGCGTTGCCGCCGAACAGGTACGAATTCGCCCTGCTTTCCTGCATCATCTCGCTCACCTTTCGCGACCCGTTTCGGGTGCTGCAGTGGGTTTTCGGAAAACCTTCCGGTCCTCGGCTTCACCGATTCACGGACTAGCGGCCCGGCGACGCCGGGCAGGACCTTCAAGTCAGAGGAACTGTATCACCGGCACGCGCTTCTGATGCAGCAAGGGTCGACGGCTCGTCGGCCAACTTCGCACGCGCCGCGCGGTACTCGCGCGCGAGACGGGCGACGAGCTCGGCCGCGGGAACGACGGCGCCGATCGCGCCGATCCCCTGGCCGCAGCCCCAGATGTCCTTCCACGCCTTGCGCGCCGCCGAGTCGCCGCCGAAGTTCATCTTGCTCGGGTCGCTGTCGGGCAACTGGTTGGGGTCGAGGCCGGCGTTCTTGATCGAGCCCTTCAGGTAGTTGCCGTGGACGCCGGTAAACAGGCTCGTGTAGACGATGTCGTCGCTCGTGCTGTCGACGATCATGCGCTTGTAGGCGTCGACGGCGCGCGCCTCCTCGGTCGCAATGAACGCCGAGCCGATGTAGGCGAAGTCGGCGCCCATCGCCTGCGCTGCCAGGACGGCGCCGCCGCTCGAGATCGCGCCCGACAGCGCGAGCGGCCCGTCGAACCACTTGCGGATCTCGGCGACGAGCGCGAACGGGCTCTTCACGCCGGCGTGGCCGCCGGCGCCCGCGGCGACCGCGATCAGTCCGTCGGCGCCCTTCTCGATCGCCTTTCTCGCGAACGTGTTGTTGATGATGTCGTGCAGCACGATCCCGCCCCAGCCGTGAACCGCGTCGTTGACGTCGGTGCGCGCGCCGAGCGAGGTGATGACGATAGGCACCTCGTACTTCGCGCAGACGCCGAGGTCGTGCTCGAGCCGGTCGTTGCTCTTGTGGACGATCTGGTTGATCGCGAACGGCGCGGCAGGCCGCTCGGGGTGGGCGCGGTCCCACGCCGCGAGCGCCTCGGTGATCTCGGCAAGCCACTCGTCGAGCTGCTCGGCGGGCCGTGCGTTCAGCGCCGGCGTCGAGCCGACGATGCCGGCGGTGCACTGCGCGATGACGAGCTTCGGGTTGCTGACGATGAAGAGCGGCGCGCCGATGACCGGCAGCGGCACACGGCGAAGGACTGGAGGCAAGGACATTCGCATCTCGGCTCAGAACGATTCGAGCGCCATCGCCGTGACGCTCGCCGCGCCGTCGACGATCGCATCGCGCTGCGCCGGCGCCTTGCTGAGCAGGTGCTCGGCGTAGAAGCGCGCCGTCTGCACCTTCGCGGTCAGGAACGCGGCGTCGCCTTCGTGCGCGGCGAGCAGCCGCTCGGCAGCGAGCAGGGCACGCGCCATCTGCCAGCCCGCCATCACGTTGCCGGC
>DATJIM010000014.1:0-7106 GCA_035493195.1 Caldimonas sp. | reverse complement strand
ATCTCGTCGATGCCGCGGTCCTCGACGACCGGCGCGATCTCGCGCACCGCCGCCTTGAACAGGCGCGAGTAGCGGCGGTACTCGTCGAAGTCGACCGGCAGCAGGATCGCCTCGGGCGCGAGCGCCGCCGACTTCATCATCCCCATCGCCGAGAAGACGCCGAGCTTTCGTGCCTCGTACGTGCTCGTCGTGACGACGCCGCGGCCGACGTAGTCGCGCAGGATGTGGAAATCGTGGGTGCCGTCGGGGCGGCGGCGCGGCTGGTGGTCGCGGCCGCCGCCGATGACGACCGCGCGACCGCGCAACTCGGGATAGCGCAGCAGCTCGACCGACGCGTAGAACGCGTCCATGTCGAGATGCGCGACCAGGCGTGGCACGACAGGACTGTACGTGCATACAGCGTCGCACGGCAAGCGCGGCCGCCGCGTGCGGCGCCCCTGCTTGCCGCAGAATGCGCCGCATGAGCAGCGCCTCGCCGGCCGCCTCGATCCGCTTCGCGACCCGCGCCGACGCGCTCGCGATCGCCGAGATGTCCCGCGACTACATCGAGGCCGGGCTCGGCTGGAGCTGGACGCGCGAGCGAATCCTGAGGAGCCTGCGCCATCGCGACACCAACGCAATCGTCGCCGTGCGTGAATCCGATCGCGCCGGCTTCGCGATCATGAAGTACGGCGACGACGAGGCGCACCTGCTGCTGCTCGCAGTCGAGCCCGAGCATCGGCGCTTCGGCGTCGGCAGCGCGATGGTCGAGTGGCTCGAGCGCTGCGCCGAGGTCGCCGGCATCGGCCGCATCAGCCTCGAGGCGAGGGCGAGCAACGAAGCGGCGCGCGTTTTCTATCGCCGCCACGGCTACACGCAGGCGCAGCTGCTGCCGGGCTACTACGGCGGCCGCGAGACGAGCGTGCGGATGGTGAAGGCGTTCGGCATGTCGCGCACCGGGGCGCTGTGACGCGGCAAGGCGCTGCAGCGCCGCTCGCGTTCGCGCTCGTGTGCGGCGCGGCGCTTGCGGACGACGCACCGATCGCCGTCGCGCCGCTGCCGCTCGCCGCCAAGCGCCTGCCGGCGAGCGCCGACGAGTGCGCGGTGTGGCGCCGCGAGCAGAGCTTCGCGCGCGCCGTCGAGCGCCACGACGCGCGCGCCTTCGCCGAGCACCTGCACGCGGGAACGATCTTCGACGCCGGTCACGCCGATGCCGACCGCGGCCGCGATGCCGTGACCGCGAGCTGGACGCCGATCATCGCCGGAACGACGATCGCGCTGCGCTGGCGCCCGGGCATCGTGCAGATCGGCGGCGAGCCCGGCATCGCGATCTCGCGCGGCCCGTTCATCCTGCAGCGCACGCAAGGCGGCGCCGACGTCTTTCGCGTCGGCTTCTACCAGACGGTGTGGCTGCGCGACGCGCGCGACGGCGTCTGGCGCGTTCTCTACGACGGCAGCGCGTCGACGGCGCAGGCGATGGAGAGTCGCGCCGCGGCCGAGCGCTGGGTCGAGGAACAGGCGATGTCGGACTGCGCGCAGTAGCGCGCGTTCAGGCCTGGATCGCGCCGCCTTTGAAGACGCCGCGATCGGTCGCCCCGGCCGACGAGTAGAGCGACACGCCGTCGCGCGGCAGCAGGACCTCGATCGCGCGGTCGAGTGCTGCGGTCGCGCGCGCGAGCGACTCGCGCTGCGCCGCGACCTGGCCGCTCGCCGTCGCGAGGCGGCTGCGCAGCGCAGGCGGCAGCGGGCCGCTGCGCGCTGCGTCGGAGAAGTGGCTGACCGCGCTCTCGAGGGCGCGGTGCAATTCGGCAGCGTGCAGGTCGATGCTCACGGCGTCGCGCGCGCGCAGCGCGTTGCCGAGTGCAGTGAGGCCGGTCTCGACCGCCGTCAGGCGCGCTTCGAGCTCGGGCGAGTGTCCGGCGAGCTCCTCCGGCATCAGCCCCGCACCTTCGAGAGCAGCTCCTGGGCGTTGGCGATCAGCTTGTCGGCGATCGCCTCGTGATTGACCTTGAAGCTGCCGTCGGCGATCGCCGCGCCGATGCGCGCGACCTTGTCTGCGTCGAACTCGCTCGTCGCGCCGGCAGTGAGGATCGTCGATGCGGCGCTCGAGAGCGCGACGGTGGCGCTGGCGTCGACGTTGGCGGCTGCAGATGCGTGGCCGGGCGTGGCCTTGGCTGTGTCGGCGGGCGCGGCTGGCGTGCCGACGGCCGGTGCCGGCAGCGGCTTGTCAGCGTGGTGACCGATCTTCATGCAGCTCTCCAATGCGCGCCGGCGTTGCCGGGACCGTCATGATGGAGGGACTATCGGCCCGGTGGGCGGCGACTTTAGAGATATTTGGCACCTCGGACGCCGTGGCGGCCCCCGCATTCACAGGGTCAGCTCCAGCCGGCGCTCACCGGTCGCCACGCCGGTCACGATGTGGCCGCCCTCGGTGCGTACGCGCGCCGGCTGGCCTTCGATGCCGTTCGTCACCGCCTGGCCGACGCTTTCGAGCGCGAAGCCTTCGCCGACCGCGACGACCTTGACCGTCTCGCCGACCGCGAACCATTGGCGCGTCTTGACGTGGCCCTGGCGAATCGCCTGCCCGGGCCGAAGCGACTGCGCGAGCGTGCGACCGACGACCGCCTTGCGGTCGACGAAGACCGGAGTCGATTCCTCGGCGAGGTCGACTTCAGCGTCGGCGAGGTCGGCGTCGGCGACGACGCTGTTCGCCGCTGCGCCAGCGGGAACGACGAGCGCCTTCGCCCAGACCTTGACGACGATCGGCAGGTACACGCTCCAGTTGGTGCGACCTTCCTTGCAGCGCAGGCCGATCCGGCTCTTGCCCCACAGGCGCACGCCGGCGGGCAGAAAAGGCTCGATGCGATCGCACGGCGCGAGGCGCAGCCGCGGGTCGAGCGCGCCGACGACGACCTCGACGCGCGCGTTGTGCGTCGCCGTCGTCTGCGTCGCGGCCTGCTCGAGCGCGAGGCCGCGCACGTCGTCGAGCACGCTCGGTGCGACCGCCGGCGCGGCCTCGTCGGCGCGCGCCGACGCTGCCGCGGCGGCGAGCGCCAGCGCGACGAGGGCGGCGACCGTCCATGCGAGCGCGCGCGGAACGCGCGCAGCGAAGCGGACGAGCGGAGCGAGCAGGGCGATCGGCATGGCAGCACTGTAGAAGCGACGCGCGCGCGAGGAGGAGGCGAACAGGACGGGAAACGCGTCGCTATTCGCGACACCGTGCGGCGGAGCCGCTTCGGACAATGCCTTCGCGTCGATCCGGCCATGGCGGCCGCGGTCGACCGGAAAGCCGACCATGCTGGACCGACTGAATGACGCGCTCGACTTCCAGGGCCAGGCGCTGCAGCTGCGCTCGGAGCGCCAGCGCCTGATCGCGAGCAACATCGCCAACGCCGACACGCCAGGCTATGTCGCCCGCGACATGGACTTCGCGAAGACGCTGCGCGCGGCGACGCACACGCTGCCGGCGACGGTTGCGCTCGCGGCGACGAGCGCAGGCCACGTCGGCGCCGGGGCACCCGGCTTCGGCGGCAGCCGGGTCGGCGCCGAGCTGCTCTACGCGACTCCGGCGCAGACCAACGTCGACCGCAACACCGTCGACATGGACCGCGAGCGTGCGAGCTTCGCCGACAACGCGATCAAGTACGAGGCGACGCTGCGCTTCATCAACAGCAACGTGCGCACGACGATGTCGGCGATCACCGGTCAATAGGAGCGCCGATGGGAATGCTGTCGATCTTCAACATCTCCGGCAGCGCGGCGAGCGCGCAGAGCCAGCGGCTCAACGTCGTCGCCTCGAACCTCGCCAACGCCGACACCGTCGCCGGGCCGAACGGCCAGGCGTACAAGGCGCGCCAGGTCACGTTCCAGACCGAGCTGATGGGACAGACCGCGAACGACGCCACCGCCGCGGGGGTTCGCGTCAGCACCGTCAGCGAGGACCAGACGCCCGGCCGTCGCGTCCATGACCCGAAGCACCCGAGCGCCGACGCCGATGGCTTCGTCACCTACAGCAACGTCAACGCGGTCGAGGAGATGGTCAACATGATCTCCGCATCGCGTTCGTACCAGAACAACCTCGAGGTGATGAACACCGCGAAGACGCTGCTGCTGAAGACGATCCAGCTCGGTCAGGGCTGAGCAGGAGAACCACGATGGCAGTCAGCGCCCCCGCGTCGACGACGAGCGACGTCAACGTCACCTCGACTCCTGCCGCCTCGGCGGCGAGCGACGCGTCGGTCACGTCCGACCGCTTCCTGAAGCTGCTCGTCGCGCAGATGCAGAACCAGGACCCGCTCAACCCGATGGACAACGCGCAGGTCACGAGCCAGATGGCGCAGATCAACACGGTGACCGGCATCGACAAGCTGAACACCACCGTCGAGGGCCTGTCGTCGCAGTTCGTGCAGCTGCAGGCGCTGCAGGGCGCGTCGCTGGTCGGCCGCGACGTCATCGTCGCCGGCAACAAGCTGAGCATCGACGAGCAGAACGCAGTCGGCCAGGGCGGCTTCGAGCTCGCCAATCCGGCGGACGCCGTCAAGGTCGAAATCCTGAGCGCGAGCGGTGCGGTCGTGCAGACGCTCAACCTCGGCGCCGAGGGCGCCGGCCTGCACAGCTTCGACTGGCCGTCGGGCAGCGCGACCGCCGCGAGCGGGCTGACGTTCCGCGTGACGGCGACGACAGGCGGCGTTTCGACCGCGGTGACGCCGCTGATGCGCGATCGCGTCGACGCCATCAGCACGACGGGAACGAGCTTCAACCTCGAGCTCGAGAGCTCGGGGACGGTTCCGTACACCGCGGTCAAGGCATTCAACTGACTCATACGTCGAAAGAGCAAACGCCATGGGTTTCCAGCAAGGTCTGTCCGGACTCAACGCTTCGAGCAAGAGCCTCGAGGTGATCGGCAACAACATCGCCAACGCGAACACCGTCGGCGCCAAGGCGGCGCGCGCCGAGTTCGCCGACGTGTACGCGAACGCGCTCGGCAGCGCGACCAACGTCGTCGGCATCGGCGTCAGCGTCGCCGCGGTCGCTCAGCAGTTCACGCAAGGCAACATCACGACGACCGACAACCCGCTCGACGTCGCGATCAACGGCAACGGCTTCTTCGAGGTCAGCAGGGACGGCGCGATCAGCTACACGCGCAACGGCCAGTTCAAGGTCGACCGCAACGGCTTCATCGTCAACGACCAGCAGCAAAAGCTGCTTGGCTATCCCGCCGACGCGACCGGCACGATCATCCCCGGCGCCGCCGTGCCGCTGCAGATGCCGACCGGCGGCATCCCGCCGGCGGTGACGACGACGATCGGGATGCAGCTCAACCTCGACGCGCGCGCCGCGGTGACGCTGCCCGCGGCCGGGGTGCCGATCGACTTCGCCGACCCGAGCACGTACAACAACGCGACCTCGCAGACCGTCTACGACGTCCGCGGCGAAGGCGTGACGCTGACGTACTACTACCAGAAGGCGGCGGCCGACACGTGGAACGTCTACGTCGCCGCGAACGGAACGCCGATCGCGACCGCGGGCGGCAACCCGGCGCCTTCGACGACGATCACCTTCCCGCCGAACGGCGGCGCGCCGACCGCGCCGGTCGGCACCGTCTCGATCGACATCCCTGCCGTCGCCAACGCCAACGGCGCGTTGACGCAACCGATCACCGGCATCGCGATGGACGTCTCGCAGGCGACGCAATACGGCTCGGCGTTCGGCGTGACCAACCTGTCGCAGGACGGCTATGCGCAGGGCCAGCTGATCGGCGTCCAGATCGAGAGCGACGGCACCGTGATGGCGCGCTACTCGAACTTCGAGACGCGCCCGGCCGGCCAGGTCGAGCTCGCGATCTTCCGCAACCCGCAGGGCCTGCAGCCGCTCGGCGGCAACAGCTGGGCGGCGAGCTTCGCGTCGGGCGACCCGCTCGTCGGCGTCGCCGGCAGCGCCAACTTCGGCGTGCTGCAGTCTGGCGCGGTCGAGGACTCGAACGTCGACCTCACCGCCGAGCTCGTCGACATGATCACGGCGCAACGCGTCTACCAGGCCAACGCGCAGACGATCAAGACGCAGGACCAGATCCTGCAGACGATCGTCAATCTGCGATAACGGCGAAGGCGTGCCGCGATGGATCGACTGATCTACCTCGCGATGTCGGGCGCGAAGGCGACGATGCAGCGCCAGGAGACGCTCGCCAACAACCTCGCCAACGCATCGACGACCGGCTTTCGCGCCGAGCTCGCGGCGTTTCGTGCAGTGCCGGTCGAAGGCAGCGGCGCCAGCACGCGCGTCTACTCGCTCGAGTCGACGATCGGCTACGACGCCTCGCCGGGCCAGGTCGCGGCGACCGGCCGCAACCTCGACGTCGCGATGCGCGGCGGCGCATGGCTCGCGGTGCAGGGCAGGGACGGCACCGAGGCGTACACGCGCGGCGGCTCGCTCGACGTCGACGCCGAGGGAATGCTCGTGACGACGTCGGGCCTGCAGGTGCTCGGCGACGGCGGCCCGATCCAGATCCCGCGCGACTCGCAGGTCGCGATCGCCGCCGACGGCACCGTCAGCGCGACCGACGCGCAGAACCACAGCTCGACGGTCGGCAGGCTGAAGCTCGTCACTCCCGAAGCGCCGCTCGTGCGCGGCAGCGACGGCCTCTTTCGCGGCAGCGACGGCGACCTCGCCGCCGACACCAACGCGCGCCTGCAGGACGGCGCGCTCGAAGGCTCGAACGTCAGCACGGTCGAGACGATGGTGCAGATGATCGCCGCCGCGCGCCAGTTCGAGGCGCAGATGCGGTCGCTCACGACCGCCGAAGGCAACGACAAGGCCGCCGCGCAGCTGCTGTCGATCGGCTGATCTCCGCGACAGGATGGGGGGCGCGACGCGCGACCTTCGCTTCCGGAGCGGCCGACGCCCGGGCGGCCCTGACCATCGGCGACGCGCGCAGGGCGGAGAAAGCCGCGATCCACCCTCCTTTTCGCGCCGTCGCGACAACGCTGGCCGGGCGACGATGGCGGCATTGACCGGAGCCGCGCCATGATGCGATCGCTGTGGATTTCGAAGACCGGGATGGAGGCCCAGCAGACGCAGCTGGACACCATCTCGAACAACCTCGCCAACGTCTCGACCAACGGCTACAA
>DATJIM010000013.1:0-24164 GCA_035493195.1 Caldimonas sp. | reverse complement strand
CGCTTGGGCGGGACGATCTTGCCCACGCGGTTCATCGTGAAGACGTACTGAGCCATGGCGATGCCGGGCGCGAGCGCCCGGAAAAACGGAAGGATCTCGGAGGGTGCGCCGCGCGAGGCTCGCGCGGGCCGATCCCCTATTGTCGCCTGTCGCCGAAGGTACCCTGCAACTCAGGCCGCAAAGCCCGCTCGCGCGAGGCTTTCCCGATGGTGCTCGCGGTGCGCCGGGTCCCTGTAGTGGAGCGACGCGAGCACCTCGGCGATCGTCAGCGCAGGCGCCGCCGCGAGCGCCGCGCGCCGCTGCTCCTCGGCGGCGACCGCGTCGCCGAGCAGCGCCTGGCAGCCGGCGCCGAGCGCGCGCTGCAGCGGGTCGGGTGCCGCGATGCACTTCAGCGCATCGATCGCGTGGCGGTATTGCCGCGCCGCGAAGCAGGCGCGCGCGAGGTGGCTCCAGAAACGCTCGGGATGGTAGGGATTGAGGCGCATCGCCTTTCGGATCCACTCGATGCCCTCTTCGGGCTGGCCGAGCCAGGTCAGGATCTCGCCCTGCTGGACGACGACCAGGTCGTCGTTCGGGTTGAGCCCGAGCGCGCGCCGCTGGTGGTAGACCGCCTCGTCGAAGTTCTCCTGGATGACGTTGATCGCAGCCAGGATGCGATGCACGTCCGAGTCGTTGTCGTCGAGCGCGAGCGCGGCCTTGAGCGACTCCATGATCCGCGCTTGCGTCTCCGTCCGGCTCTCGCACCAGTTGTAGACCCACGTCTGCCCGAGCACGCACGCCTTCCACGCGTGCGCGTGCGCGTAGTTCGGGTCGAGCTCGATCGCACGGTCCAGCAGCTGCTGCGCCTTCGCGTTGTCGTCGCGATTGCTG
This sequence comes from Caldimonas sp., assembly GCA_035493195.1. Classification (GTDB taxonomy): domain Bacteria; phylum Pseudomonadota; class Gammaproteobacteria; order Burkholderiales; family Burkholderiaceae_C; genus Schlegelella_A. The sequence continues at coordinate 23,294 of DATJIM010000013.1, read as the reverse complement.
CGGTGGTGCAGGACCTTGCCGGTGAGGACGCACTCGTAGGCGGCCATGTTGTCGGTCGTCTTGCGCGACGCGCGGTCGCGCGCCGCCGCTTCGACGCGACCGGGAAGGACGGCGACGATCGCCATCGTCACCTCGTCCTGGATGGCGAAGATGTCCTCGAGGTCGCGGTCGTAGCGCTCGGCCCAGACGTGGCGGTCGGTTTCCGCGTCGATCAGCTGCACGGTGATGCGCACCCGCCGCGCCGCCTTCCGCACGCTGCCCTCGACGACGTACTGGACGCCGAGCTCGCGCGCGAACTGCTGGACGTTGACGGGCTTGCCCTTGTACTTGAACGACGAGTTGCGCGAGATGACGAAGAGCTCGCGGAAGCGCGACAGCTCGGTGATGATGTCTTCGGTGATGCCGTCGGCGAAGAAGTCCTGCTCGGGATCGCCGCTCATGTTGTCGAACGGCAGCACGGCGACCGAGGGCTTGTCGACGCGCTCGCGCGGCGCCGCCGCGCGCGCCGGCGCGGCCGCAGCGACGCCCTCTGCAGCAGCGACCGCTCCGGCACGGACGCGGTACGCGCGCACCGGCTCGGCGATGTTCTTGACGTGCTGCTCGCCGAGGTCGTCGAAGCTCGCCGCGACGCGCCGCTTGACGACGCCGAGGACCGACTCCGAGACGGCGACGCCGCCGGGATCGGCGAGGCCTTCGAGGCGCGCGGCGATGTTGACGCCATCGCCGTAGACGGTGCCGTCGTCCTTCTCCATCACGTCGCCGAGATGAATGCCGATGCGAAAGAGCATCCGGCACTCCTCGGCGAGATCGCGCGCCGTCTCGCCGAGCATCTGCTGCACCGCGAGCGCGCAGTCGACGGCGCCGGCGGCGCTGTCGAAGACCGCGAGCACCGAGTCGCCGGCCATGTCGACGACGCGGCCGCGGTGGGCAGCGATCTCGTTGCGAAAGACGTTGCGCGCGCTGTCGAGCGAGGCCACGGTGCCGCACTCGTCCGAGCCCATCAGGCGCGAATAGCCGGCGACGTCGGCGACGAGGATGGTCGCCAGGCGCTGACGCAGCGTTGTGTTCCCGGACGCCATGGCAAGGTCCTCTGCCGAGCCGGCCGACAGTGCGAATGTGCGGATTCTCGCTCGCCGAGGGCTCTCGCGTGCGCCCCGCACCGTTCGCGATGTCGAGGAATGCCGGCGATCGATTACAATCCGCGTCGCGTCGCAAGCGTTCCCAGTCGACCTCGACGCGTCCTTCCTACCCCGGTTCTGCCTGCACCGACTGGCCTCGCGCAACGCGAGCCGCAGGCCGACGAACTTCAGACCTCCAGATGTCCTTCGATTCCCTCGGCCTCGCCGAGCCGCTGCTGCGTGCCGTGCACGAGGCCGGCTACACCACTCCCACGCCGATCCAGGCGCAGGCGATTCCCGCCGTGCTTTCGGGCGGCGACGTCATGGGCGGCGCCCAGACCGGCACCGGCAAGACGGCCGGCTTCGTCCTGCCGCTGCTGCACCGCTTGATGCAGCGTCCCGCGACGCGCGATCGCCGCGGCCGCCTGCCGATCCGCTGCCTGATCCTGACGCCGACGCGCGAGCTCGCGGCGCAGGTCGAGGAGAGCGTTCGCACCTATGGCAAGCACTCGAAGCTGACGAGCATGGTCGTCTTCGGCGGCGTCGGCATGCAGCCGCAGGTCGACCGCCTCGCGCGCGGCGTCGACATCCTCGTCGCGACTCCGGGGCGCCTGCTCGACCACCACGGCCAGGGCACGCTCGACCTCTCGCACGTCGAGATCTTCGTCCTCGACGAGGCCGACCGGATGCTCGACATGGGCTTCATCCACGACGTCAAGAAGGTGCTCGCGCTGCTGCCCGCGAAGAAGCAGAGCCTGCTCTTCTCGGCGACGTTCAGCGACGAGATCAAGGCGCTCGCCGATCGCCTGCTCGCGAAGCCGCAGCTGATCGAGGTCGCGCGCCGCAACCAGACCGCCGACCTCGTCGCGCAGAAGGTGCACCCGGTCGGCCGCGAGATGAAGAAGGACCTGCTGACGCACCTGATCAAGAGCAACGACTGGCACCAGGTGCTCGTCTTCACGCGCATGAAGCACGGCGCCAACCGGCTCGCCGAGCACCTCGTCAAGCAGGGCATCACCGCGATGGCGATCCACGGCAACAAGAGCCAGTCGGCGCGGACCAAGGCGCTCGCCGACTTCAAGCAGGGCGACCTCCGGGTGCTCGTCGCGACCGACATCGCGGCGCGCGGCATCGACATCGACCAGCTGCCGCACGTCGTCAACTTCGAGATCCCGAACGTTCCCGAGGACTACGTCCACCGCATCGGCCGCACCGGACGCGCCGGTTCGCCGGGCGAGGCGATCTCGCTCGTGTCGGTCGACGAGAACGTCTTCCTGCGCGACATCGAGCGGCTGATCCGGCGCGAGATCCCGAGCGAGGTCGTTCCCGGCTTCGCACCGCCGGCACACGAGCGGCCCGAGCCGATCGTCCTCGGCCGCATGGTGATCGGCGAAGGCGCCGGCCGCGGCGGCAGCAAGCCGCGCCGCGACACGCGCGGCGGCGAGCAGCGCAACGGTGCTCGCGGCGGCGGCTCGTCGCAGCGCGGCGCGCGCGACGGCTCGACCCAACGAAGCGACCGGCCGCGCAGCGATGCGGCGCGCCGCGACGGCAACCGCAGCGGCGGACCAGCCCGCCTGCTCGGCCCCAAGCGCTAGCATCGGCCGATGGCCGCGTCCGCAGCCGACCCGCCGACCGTCATCCTTGCCGGTGCGTCGGGGCTCATCGGCCGCGCGCTGCTCGACCTGCTGCTCGCGCCCGGACGGAGCGACCGCGTCGCCGTGCTGATGCGCCGGCCGCTCGCGCCGCCACGCAGCGATCCGCGCCTGAGCGTTCGCACCGGCGAGCTCGCCGCGCTCGCCGGCGAGGCGAGCGGCGTGCGCGACGTCTACATCGCGCTCGGGACGACGATCAAGGTCGCCGGATCGGAAGCCGCGTTCCGCGCCGTCGACTTCGACCTCGTCGTCGCCGTCGCGCGCGCTGCGCGCAGTGCCGGCGCGACGCGGCTCGCCGTCGTTTCCGCGCTCGGCGCCAACGCGCGCTCGGCCATCTTCTACAACCGCGTCAAGGGCGAAGCCGAAGACGCGCTGAAGACGCTCGGCTACGAGTCGCTCGTCATCGCGCAACCGTCGCTGCTGATCGGCGATCGTGCCGCGCTCGGGCAGCCGACGCGCAGCGGCGAGCAGTTCGCAGCGCGCTTCTTCGCGCCGGTGATGCCTTGGATCCCGGCGAAGGTTCGCCCGATCGCGGCTGCGACCGTCGCCAAGGCAATGATCGCAGCGCTCGAGCAGGCGACGCCCGGCACGCGCGTGCTGCCATCGGCCGAGATGCAGCGGCTCGGCCGCTGATCACTCCTCGCCGCGCTTCATCCGCATCCGCACGCGCGCGTCCTTGCCGCGCGACTTCCACGCTGCGACCTGCTGTCGCCGCTCGACCCACGTGAGCGCGTCGCGGCGGTGCTCGCGCAGCAGCTTCTGGTAGTTGTGCAGCCGATCGGCGTCGACGCCGCCCTGCACCGCGCAGCCCGGCTCGCCCTGGTGCGCGCAATCGCGGAAGCGGCAGCGCGCCGCCAGCGCCGCGACGTCGGCGAAGCTCGCGAGCAACGCGTCGCCGTCGGCGTCGGGGCGCAGCGTCCGCACGCCGGGCGTGTCGACGATGCAGCCGCCGCCGGGCAGGCGATGGAGCGACCTGGCCGTCGTCGTGTGCATGCCGCGGCCGTCGTTGACGCGCACGGCGCCGGTGTCCTGGACGGCGGCGCCGAGCAGCGTGTTCGTCAGCGTCGACTTGCCCGCGCCCGAAGAGCCGAGCGCGACCAGCGTCTGCCCCGGGCGATCGAGATGCGCGAACGCCGCCGCGCTCTGCGCAGCGGTCGCGTCGACGGCGACGATCTCGACGTCGGCGGGAATCCGCCGGCGCAGCTGGGCGACGAGACGGTCGCGCCGCTCGGGATCGGCTGCGGCCACGTCGGCCTTCGTCAGGACGACGTGCGGCCGCACGCCGCTGGCGACGACGAGCGCGAGATAGCGCTCGAGACGGCGCGGATTGAAGTCATCGTCGAGACCCATGACGACGAGCGCGCGATCGACGTTGCTGACGATCGCGTGGACGCCGCCGTCGCCGTCGCGGCGGCAGACGCGCGACGTCGGCGCGACCTGATGATGAACCCAGAGATCGCGTGCGGCGTCGGCTGCGGCGAGCACCCAGTCGCCGACCGCGAGCGCGTCGGCGCCGCCGCGGAGCAGCCGCGGCACCGCGCGCGCCGCGACGATGCGCTCGCCGTCGCTCAGCTCGAGGCCGGCACGGTGAACGACGGTGATGCGAAAGAGCGCGACGTCGGTCGCGCCGAGCGTGTCGGCGGCCGCGCGTGCGCGTGCGGCGAGCGTCGTGCTCAGTCCGATCGCCGCGAGGCGATCGCATTCGAAGTTGTGCATGTGAGATCCGAAAGTGCGATGCGACGCCTGCGAGCAGGCGTGAAGGCGTCGACGCGAACGTCGGCGCACGGCGAGCGGCCGCGCGCGACGGGCACTTGGGTTCGGAGCTCTAGGTGCGACGCGGCTGCGTCGGCACGGGGTTCAGCGGCGAATCAGGCGAGCGCGCGCGAGGCGGCGGCAAGGACCTTGGAAGGCGAAGGCTTGTGCATGGTCGTCCTCCTTCGGTTCGTGGATCGAACGGCCGCTGAAGGCCGCAGCGGCGAATGCCGCGAGGGGCGCGAGTCTGGCAGACGCGCGCTGCGCAGTCAACACGACATCGCGCGAACGCATCGGCACTTGCATCGCGCTCGTCGCACCGCACATGCGACGTAGGGACATTGCCCGCCCGTATGATCCGCCGCCGACCGCCCAAGGAGACGCCATGAGAAACCTCGCCATCGCCTTCGCACTCGCCCTCGCGGCGACGACGGCGGCGCTCGTCCCCGATGCCGCCGACGCGCGTCGCCTCGGCGGCGGCGGTGCGATCGGCATGCAGCGAACGGTGCCGCCGCGCGCGCCGACCGCGACGCCACCCGTGCAGCCCGCTGCGCCGGCAGCGACCCCGCAGGTGCCCGCGACGACCGCTGCCGCCGCGGCTGCCGCGCCGCGGCGTTCGTGGCTCGGCCCGATCGCCGGCATCGCCGCCGGGCTCGGCATCGTCGCGCTGATGAGCCACCTCGGGCTCGGCGCTGCGTTCGGCGAGTTCCTGACGCTGCTGCTGCTCGGCCTTGTCGCGATCGTCGCGATCCGCTTTGTCATGCGCCGCATGGCGCCGCAGCCTGCGAGCGCCGGCGCGCAATTCGCCGGCGCCGGTGCGCCGCTGCCGCAGCCGGTGACGTTCGGCGCCGGCACAGGCGAGGCAGCGAACGTCGACGCGGGCACGGCCCCTGCGCGACTGCCGCGCGATTTCGACGCCGCCGGCTTCGAGCGGATCGCGAAGATGATCTTCATCCGCCTGCAGGCCGCGAACGACGCCGGCGATCTCAACGACCTGCGTGCGTTCACGACGCCCGAGATGTTCGCTGCGATCAGGCTCGAGCTGCAGGAGCGACGCGCCGAGCAGCGCACCGACGTCGTCCGCGTCGACGCCGAGGTGCTCGACGTCGCGAGCGAGCCCGATCGCCAGGTCGTCAGCGTGCGCTTCCACGGCCTCATCCGCGAGGAAGCGGAGGCCGGCGCGGCGCCGTTCGACGAGGTCTGGCACCTCGTGCGGCCGACCGACGGCAGCCGCGAATGGGCGATCGCCGGCATCCAGCCGACGTCGCCGGCGCTCGCATAGAACGACCGCGGAGCCGCGAACGTGCTCGACATCCTCGCCCTCGGCGAGGCGATGGTCGAGTTCAACCAGACCGGCGACGCCGGCGGCCGGCTCTATCTGCAGGGGTTCGGCGGCGACACCTCGAACTTCGCCGTCTCGGCGGCGCGCCAGGGCGCACGCGTCGGCTATCTGTCGGCGCTCGGCGACGACGTCTACGGCGCGATGCTGCGCGCGATGTGGCGAAGCGAAGGCATCGACGACTCCGGCGTCATCACCGACCCCGACGCGTTCACCGCGATCTACTTCGTCACCCACGACGTCGCCGGCCACCACTTCCAGTTCTTTCGCACCGGTTCGGCGGCGAGCCGGCTGACCTTCGCGCAGCTGCCGGCGGCCGCGCTCGCGCGGTCGCGCGTGCTCCATCTCTCGGGGATCTCGCTGGCGATCTCGCCGACCGCACGCGACACCTGCTTCGCGGCGATGCGCGCCGCGCGCGCTGCCGGCGCGATGGTCTCGTTCGACACCAACCACCGCGCTCGCCTCTGGCCGCTCGCGACCGCGCGCGCAGCGATCGACGAGGCGATCGCGCTCGCCGACATCTGCCTGCCGGGATACGACGACCTCGCCGCACTCACCGGCCTCGCCGAGCCCGAGGCGATGGTCGCGCACTGCCTCGACCGCGGCGCGCGCATCGTTGCGCTGAAGCACGGCGCGCACGGCGCGTGGATCGCCGACGGCACGCGCCTCGTGCGGATCGCGCCGCACGCGTGCCGCCCGGTCGACGCGACCGGTGCCGGCGATGCGTTCGGCGGCGCCTTCGTCGCCCGCATCGTCGCCGGCGACGACCTCGAGACCGCCGGCCGCTACGCCGCGGCGGCCGCGGCGCTGTCGACCGAAGGCTACGGCGCGGTCGAGCCGATCCCGCGCGCCGACCGCGTCCGCGCAGCGCTGGGACCGAGCTAACGCTGCTCGACCGCCGCCTTCAGGTTGGCGAGGCCGCGCTCGAAGTCGCGGCCGATCATCTTGTCCATGTTCATGAAGAGTCCCATCAGCTTCATCATGAACGTCGCCGGTCCGCGCATCGCCCACTGCACGTCGGTCGAATCGCCTTTCGGAACGAGCGCGAACTCGGTGACGTTGTGGCCTTCGAACGGCTTGATGAAGTCGAGCTGGATGACGACCTTCGACGGCGGCGCGACGTCGCGGATCTCCATCCTGCCGGCGCCGACCTTGCTCGATCCTTCCCACGCGTAGACAGCGCCGGTGCCGCTCGCCGCGCCCGAGAGCGTCCGCCTCATGTTCGGGTCGAGCTTTTCCCACGGCGACCAGCGCGGCCACTCGCGAAAGTCGGCGATCAGCGGATAGATCGCGCCCGGCGCCGCGCGCATCTCGGCGCTGCGCTGGACGGCGAAGCTGCCGGGGCGCATCGCCGCGACGACGAGGACGCCGATGACGACGACGACGATGACGATGAGGACGGTCAGCATGCGAAGTCTCCTGAGATGGTCGGATGCGCTCGCTCTAGGACGCCGACGGTCCCTGGAACGATCCGGCGCGGTAGGTCAGCACGAGCGTGTCGCGGTGGCCGTAGCCCTCGAGCGGCTGGATCGGCGTGCTCTCGTGGACGACGCGCGCGTCGTCGAGAACGAGCGTCGTCCACGGCTCGAGCATCGTGAAGCGCTGGCCCGCTGGACCGTCGGCGGCGAAGACGCGCGTCTCGCCGCCCTTGATGCCGTCGCGGCCGACGAGCACGACGGCGACGAGATCGACGCCGTCGCGGTGCGCCCCTTCCGGAGTCGGCCTGCCGATGCCGTCCGTGGTGTCGATGCGGAACTGGTGCGCCTCGACGAACCACGGCTGTTCGCCGCGCAGCGACGACGCGAGCCGAGCGAACGCGACGACGATCCGCTGCCACGCCGGCGCGGCGAGGAGGTGCGTCGAGATCGGCTCGAACCAGCGCTCGATGCCGCCGTGCAGCGCGTTGTATTCGACCGGTTGCCAGTGCGCGCGCTGAGCGACGAGCCGCACCGCGCCGCGCTCGACGACGAAGCTCGAATGGCGTCGGCGGCGATAGCGGCCGCCGTCGCGCAGATGCGCATCGGGCGGCAGGTCGTCCCACGAAGGACGCAGCGCATCGAGCTCGGCGACCGTCGACCCGACGAAGCGCGCGAAGTCCGCCGATGCGAGCACCGCGTGGCCCGGCCCGGCGAGCGCTGCGGGCAGCGCTGTCAGCGGAGTCGCCGGAATCGCGAGCGTCGCTTCGCTCATCGGCCGCGGCGCTCGCGCGCCAGCGCGGCGCCGCGCCCGAGCGCAGCGAGCTTCGCCTCGGCGATCTCGCGGCGCATCGGCGCGAGGCCGCAGTTGGTGCACGGAAAGAGACGGTCGGCGGGCACGTAGCGCAGCGCACGACCGATCGTGTCGGCGATCTCCTCGGGCGTCTCGACGACGTCGGAGGCGACATCGACGACGCCGACCATGACGTCCTTGCCGTCGAGCAGGCGCATCAGCTCGGCAGGCACGTGCGAGTGGATGCACTCGAGCGAGACCTGATCGATGCGGCTCTTGGCGAGCGCGGGAAAGACCTGCTCGTACTGTCGCCATTCGTCGCCGAGCGTCGCCTTCCAGTCGACGTTCGCCTTGATGCCGTAGCCGTAGCAGATGTGCACCGCGGTCTTGCACTTGAGGCCTTCGGCGGCGCGCTCGAGCGCGGCGACTCCCCAGTCGGCGGCGTCCTGCATGTAGACGTTGAACGCCGGCTCGTCGAACTGGACGATGTCGACGCCGTCGGCTTCGAGCGCGCGCGCTTCCTGGTTGAGCAACTCGGCGAACGCGAACGCCATCTTGACGCGGCCGGCCGCGTCGCCGCCGTAGTGGCGGTCGGCGACGGTGTCGACGATCGTCATCGGCCCCGGCAGCGTGAACTTCACCTTGCGTCCGGTGTGCGAGCGCACCAGCTGCGCCTCGGTCGCGTGGACGCGGCCGGCGAGCCTGAGCGGCCCGGTGACCTGCGGGACCATCGCGTCGTAGCGGTTGTTGCGGATTCCCATCTTCACCTTGTGCGCGAAGTCGATGCCTTCGATCTGCGCGAGGAAGCCGTGGACGAAGTGCTGGCGCGACTGCTCGCCGTCGCCGACGACGTCGATGCCGGCGTCCTCCTGCACCTTCAGCCAGAGCAGCGTCGCGTCGGCCTTGGCGCGCTCGAGCTCGGCGCCCTCGGACTTCCACTCGGGCCAGAGCGTTTCGGTCTGCGCCAGCCACGAAGGCTTCGGCAAGCTGCCGGCGATGGCGGTCTCGAACATCGAAGATCTCCTCTCAAGGCGGTGCCCGAGCACCGCGACGATCCGTTGCAAGTGGATTGCGCTACCGTCGCCGCGTGAGCGCCGTGGCCGACCCGACCCTCTTCGACGGCGAGGCGCCGCTCGCCGAGCGCGACCGGATCGCCGCGCTCGACGTGCTGCGCGGCTTCGCGCTGCTCGGCATCTTCATTATGAACATGCCAGGGTTCAGCCATTCGATCTTCGCGCTGCCGACCCCGCCGGCGACTGCGCTCGACGCCGCTGTCGCAGCGCTGCGCGACCTCCTCTTCGCCGGCAAGTTCAACCTTCTGTTCGGATTCGTCTTCGGCGTCGGCTTCGCGACGCAGATGGCGCGCCTCGACGACGCCGAGCGTGCGCACGCGGCGCGCCACGGCGGCGCGAGGCGTCGCCACCGCGCCGTCCACGTCTACCTGCGCAGGCTCGCGTTCCTCGCCGTCGTCGCGGGCGTCCACGCGACTCTGCTCTGGCCCGGCGACGTCCTCGTCGTCTACACCGTCGTCGGCCTGCTGCTGCTCGCGCTGCGCGGCCTCGGCGACCGCGGCTTCGCCGTCCTGATCGTCGCCTGCCTGCTCTTTCCGGCGCTCGCCGAGACGGCGCGGACGACGATGTTCTCTCCGACGACCGAGACGCTCGCCGCGTTCGAGGTCGAGCAGTTCGAGGCGTCGAACGATCGTGCCTACGGCCACGGCTCGTTCCTGGACGCGGTGCGCGAGACGGCGCGGGTCTTCGCCTGGAGCACGCGCTCGCCGTTCGGCCTCTACACGTACCTCGCGTTCTGCGTCCAGATGGCGACCGGAATCTTCGCCGGCTACGTCGTCGGCCGCCGCGGCTGGCCGATGCGGTCGGCCGGCGCCGGGCCGCCACGGCTCGTCGCGATCGCGTTCGCGTTCGCGATCGCGGTCGTCGGCAACGCGATCGCGCTCGTCGGCGCCGACGCGCTCGCGCCCGCGCTCGGCGCAGCGCCCGCGATCTTCGTCGCGACGCTCGCGCGAACGCTCGGCCGCGCCGCGCTCGCCGCGTGCTACGCGCTCGCGGTCGTTCGCCTCGTCGGCGACGGCGCCGCGCCGCACTGGCTGCGGCCGCTCCAGCTCGCCGGCCGGATGCCGCTCACCAACTACCTGCTGCAGACGCTGCTCGCGAGCTTCTGCTTCTACGGCTGGGGGCTCGGCTGGTGGGGGCGCGCCGACGCCGCCTTCGAAACCGCGCTCGCGATCGCGCTCTTCACGTGCATCCAGCTGCCGCTCAGCGCCCTCTGGCTCGCACGCCATCGCGCCGGGCCGCTCGAAGCGCTCTGGCGCTTCTTCACGTACGGCGCACGCTGAGGCCGTACGCCTGGGCGAGCAACGCATACGACGTTCGACGGACCGCGGGGTCGTGCGCCCATGTGTTGACGACGACCTCGTCGAGCGCGAATTGCGCGACGAGCCGATCGATCCGCTCGCGCACGGTCGCGACCGACCCGACGAACGAGCGTGCGCGCATCGCCGCGAGCGACTGTTCCTCGGCGGCGCTGAAGCCCCGCGCCGCGATGTCGGCGGGCGGCTGCAACGGACCGAGGACGCCGCGGGCGCGGTCGATTCGCCAACGGTCGCGCGACAACGCGTGGTGCCTCGCCTCGTCGTCGCTTTCGGCGACCAGCGCCCAGATGCACAGCGTCGCTTGCGGCTCGGGGTGGCGCTCGCTCGGCTGGTAGCGCTCGCGGTAGAGGGCGAACGCCTGCTCGGCGCCGACGCCGTCGGTGAAGAAGTACGCGAACGCATACGGCAGCCCGAAGTGCGCAGCCAGCTGCGCGCCGTAGTCGGAGCTGCCGAGGATCCAGATCTCGGGCGCGTGCGCCCCGAGCGGATGCGCGGTGATGCCGGCGTGCCGACCATTGCTCGTCCACGCCTGCAGATCGCGGACCTGCATCGGAAACTCCTCCGCCGCGAGCGCCGCGTTCGGATTGAGCGCGAGCGCGGTCCGCATGTCGCCGCCCGGCGCGCGGCCGACGCCGAGGTCGATCCGCCCCGGCGCGAGCGCCTCGAGAACGCGGAACTGCTCGGCGACCTTGAGCGCGCTGTAGTGCGGCAGCATGACGCCGGCGCTGCCGATGCGGATCGTCGACGTCCGCGCAGCGATCGCCGCCATCAGGATCTCGGGCGCGCTGCCGACGATCGTCGGCAGGCCGTGGTGCTCGCTCAGCCAGAAGCGCGCATAGCCGAGGCGCTCGCAATGCTCGGCGAGCGAGAGCGTGTCGCGGATCGCCGCGTCCTCGCTGCTGCCGGCGACCGAGACCGACTGGTCGAGCACCGAGAGACGCAATGCCATCGCGCGGTTCCTCGCGCTAGCCGTGCGGATGCGTCGGATCGATCCAGCGCACCGTCTCGGGCTTTTCGACCGGCTCGATCGGCAGATTGACCGCGACCGCTTCGCCGTCGCTGCGGCAGAGCACGCACTCGAGCGTCTCGGTCGCGCTCGCGTTGATCTCCTGGTGCGGCACCCACGGCGGAACGTAGATGAAGTCGCCCGGGCCGGCTTCGGCGGTGTATTCGAGCTTCTCGCCCCAGCGCATGCGCGCGCGGCCCTTGACGACGTAGATCACGCTCTCGAGATGGCCGTGATGATGTGCGCCGGTCTTGGCGTCGGGATGAATGTGCACGGTGCCCGCCCACAGCTTCTGCGCACCGACGCGCGCGAAGTTGATCGCCGCCTTGCGGTCCATTCCAGGCGTCTGCGCCGTGTTCGGATCGAGGCTCGTCGCGGGAATGACGCGAACGCCGTCGTCCTTCCAGTCGCGCTTTCCGGTTTCAGGTGGTTGCTGCACAAGACCTCCGCATCGACGCGCCTACTGGCAACTCGTGTACAGTAGCCGCACAGTTATACGCAAGACAGTGGTTGTTCGTGATTCTCGTTCTACCCCCGCGGTCCTCGCGGCGGGCCGTCTGAAATCCCCCTTGATCGGTTCTTGAGTGTCGCTGCATGCGCAGCATGTGCTGCGCATTTCCCTTCCAGACAGGACATCTTCCATGACGACTCAAACCGGAACCGTGAAGTGGTTCAACGAAGCCAAGGGCTTCGGCTTCATCGCCCAGGACTCGGGCGGCGCCGACCTCTTCGCCCACTTCCGCGACATCCAGGGCAGCGGATTCAAGACGCTGCAGGAAAACCAGCGCGTCGAATTCGAAGTCAAGCAGGGCCAGAAGGGCCTGCAGGCAGCGAACATCCGCGTCATCTGATCGCCTCCGGCCGACAGCAGGAAGCCGCGGTTCGCCGCGGCTTTTTTTTCGTCCGCTCGCGGTCGCCGCCGCCGGCCGCGCGCCTTAGCATGCGGGCACGACACCGGGAGATGCCCATGACCACGCTCGCCGCGACGACCAACCACCAGATCCGCCTGGCGCGCCGACCGGTCGGCCTGCCCGCGCGCACGGACTGGACGTTTTCCGCCGAGCCGGTCGCGCCGCCCCAGGCCGGAGGCATCGTCGTCAAGACGCTCATGCTCTCGCTCGATCCTGCCATGCGCGGCTGGATGAACGAAGGCAAGAGCTACATCGCCCCGGTCGGGATCGGCGAGGTCATGCGCGCCGGCGGCATCGGCGTCGTCGTCGCGTCCGAGGACGCGCGCTTCGCCCCCGGCACGCACGTCAGCGGCCTGCTCGGCGTGCAGGAGTACGCATCGTTCGATGCGCGCGCGATCGCGCGCGGCGACATCGCGAAGATCGACCCGCGTCTCGGCACGCCCGCGCAGTGGCTCAACGTGCTCGGCATGCCGGGAATGACGGCGTACTTCGGTCTCCTCGACGTCGGCCTCGCGAAAGAGGGCGAGACGGTCGTCGTCTCGGGAGCCGCAGGCGCGGTCGGTCAGACCGTCGGCCAGCTCGCCAAGGTGAAAGGCTGTCGTGCCGTCGGCATCGCGGGGGGCCCCGAGAAGTGCGACTGGGTCGTTCGCGAGCTCGGCTTCGACGCGTGCATCGACTACAAGTCCGGGCCGGTCAAGGACGGCCTCAAGGCGCATTGCCCGAACGGCGTCGACGTCTACTTCGACAACGTCGGTGGCGAGATCCTCGACGCCGTGCTGGCGCGGCTCAACCGCAAGGCGCGCATCGTCATCTGCGGCGCGATCAGCCAGTACAACAACACCGACGCCGTCAAGGGACCGGCCAACTACCTGTCGCTTCTCGTCCACCGAGCACGGATGGAGGGGATGGTCGTGTTCGACTACGTCGAGCGCTTTCCCGCTGCGATCGCCGAGCTCGCGTCGTACCTGAAGGACGGCCGCTTGAAGAGCCGCGAGGACATCGTCGCCGGCTTCGACACCTTCCCCGAGACGCTGCTCAAGCTCTTTCGCGGCGAGAACTTCGGCAAGCTCATCCTGCAGGTCGCCGAGCGCTGAGCGGCGGTCCGGCAGCGTCGCGAGACGCTAGACTCCGGGCGCCGTGCGGGGGCTCCCCGCAGCCAACGCCGGAGCTGCACTGGCCCGATGAGCGACGCTCCGTACGATCCAGGCCCCGAGGCGCTGTCGACGGACCTGCTCCACGCGTTCCTCGCCGACAGCCGCGAGCTGCTTGCGGTGACCGACCCGAGCGGAAAGCTGCTCTGGGCCAACGCGCGCTTCTCGGCATCGACCGGCTACAACGGTCGGCCGACTGCGACGTTGCTCGACTTCACGCCGCCCGGCGCCGCAGGCTCCGAGGCGAGGCTGTCGCTGGCGCGGATGCTGAGCGTGCGCGTGCGCGAGAGCGGCGTGTTCCAGCTGCGCGGCGCCGACGGCGAGCCGCTCTGGGCGGACGCGCGCTGCGCGCGCGTCGGTGGCAACCGGATCGCCTGGATGCTCATCGACGTGACGCTGCCGCGCGCGCTCGCGGCGCGCACCGCGCGCCAGGACGAGCTGCTCGAGACCGCGCAGGAATTCGGCCGGCTCGGCATCTGGGAACGCGACATTCCCTCGGGCGAAGGTCGCTGGGACCAGCATGTGTTCGAGTTCTGGGGCCTCGACCCCGCCGACGGCACGCCGAACTACAGCCAGGCGATCCAGCGCATCCACGCCGACGACCGCGCCGCGAGCATCTATCCGGAGTCGACGCGACGCCCCGGCCGCTACTCGCAGCGCTACCGCGTCGTCCATCCCGACGGCACGACGCGCTGGATCCACTCGCAGTGGGAAGTGAAGAACGGCCCGCGCGGAGTGCCCGATCGCGCGGTCGGCGTCATGGTCGACGACACCGAGGCGTACGAGGCGGCACGCGCGCTCAACGACGTCAACGCGCAGCTCCGACTCGCGGTCGAGCTCGGCAGGATCGCGAGCTGGCGGCGCGACCTGCGCACCGGCCGCATCAGCTTCAGCGACCACCAGTTCGAGTTGCTCGGCATCCTGCCGCGGCCGCAGAGCCTCTCGGTCGACGAGTTGCGCGCCCTCATCCACCCCGACGACCTGCCGCTCGTCGCCGCGGCGAACAAGCGGGCGCTCGCGACCGACGAGCCGGTCGACTCCGAGGCGCGCTACCGGCGCGGCGACGGCACCTGGCGCTACTTCCTGTCGCGCCGCGTCGTCGAGCGCGACGCCAACGGCCAGCCGATCGCCTTCGTCGGCGTCACGCTCGACACGACCGAGCGCGTCGAACACCTGCGCCACGCCGACGAGCTCGCGCGCCGGCTCGACTCGGCATCGCGCGCCGCCGGCATCGGCATCTGGACGACGACCGTCGATCCGGTGCAGACGGACTGGAACGCGCAGATGTTCGCGCTCTTCGACCGGCACCAGCCGCCGTACGCGCCGCGCTTTCGCGACTGGCTGCAGGAGTCCGTGCATCCCGACGACCGCGCCCGCATCCGCGAGCTGACGCATGCCTACTTCGCGAGCGGCGATCGTCAGTCGGAGATGGAGCTGCGGGCGTTGCGCAAGGACGGCGGCGTGCGCTGGATCGTGCTGCGCGCCGACGTCGACCGCGAACATGCCGGCTCGCGTCGCGTCTACGGCATCGCGCTCGACGTCACGGCGCAGCGCCGTACCCTCGACGCGCTGCAGGAGGCAAGCCAGCGCGCCGCGTTGATCACGAGCCACGCCGGCATCGGCACTTGGGAAGCGGATGCCGACGGCTGCCGGCGCTGGAACGAGCAGATGTTCCTGCTGCGCGGCCTCGCGCCGCGCGAAGAAGCGCCGACGCGCGACGAGTGGATGGCGCTCGTCCATCCCGACGATGCGAAGCAGGTGGTCGACGGCTCGGGCGACTCGCCGCTGCCGATGGCGTACGAATTCCGCATCCGCCTGGCCGATGGCCGCTGGCGCTGGCTGGCGTCGCGCTCGGCAGCGGTGCTCGACGAGTCCGGCCGCGTCCTGCGCCGCGTCGGCGTGAACTGGGACGTCACCGAGAGCAAGAACGCCGAGCTCGCGCGCCAGCAGGCGACGCTCGCCGAGCGCGAGATCCAGGCCAAGTCCCAGTTCCTGTCGCGCATGAGCCACGAGCTGCGAACACCGCTCAACGCGGTGCTCGGCTTCACCCAGCTTCTGCAGATCGAAGCGCGACAGTCGGGGCAGGCAGAGCAGCTCGCCAAGCTCGAGCACATCCGCGACGCCGGCGACCATCTGCTCTCGTTGATCAACGACGTCCTCGATCTCTCCGGTCTCGAGTCGGGCGAGATCCGTCTGACGCTGCGGCCGGTCGACCTCGGCGAGCTCGTCCGCCAGTCCTTGCCGCTGGTGCACTCGCTCGCGGTCCAGCTCGAGGTCGATCTCGCGATCGGCCGCGTCGAAGGCTTCGCGAGCGCCGACCCGACGCGGCTGCGCCAGGTGCTCATCAACCTGTTGTCGAACGCGATCAAGTACAACCGGCCGGGCGGCAGCGTCGTCGTCGAGGCGGGTTCGGACGGCAGCGAGGCGACGCTGACGGTGCGCGACACCGGCCGCGGGCTCGCGACCGAGCAGCTCGCGCGGCTGTTCGAGCCGTTCAACCGGTTCGGCGTCGAGCACGAAGGCATCGAAGGCACCGGCATCGGCCTGACGATCGTCAAGACGCTGGTCGACGGCATGGGCGGCCGCATCGACGTCGAGAGCCATCCTGGCAAGGGAACCGTGTTCCGGATCGCGCTCGCAGCGGCGAGCGAGGCTTCGCAAGAGGCGGCATCGACGCGGCGCTCGCCGCGCGGGCTCGAGTTCGGCAGCGAGCACCGCCTGCCGGTCGGCGAGGTCGGAACGATCCTCTACATCGAGGACAACCACGTCAACGTCCTCCTCGTCGAGGAGCTCGTCAAGAGCATCGGCGGCCTCGCGATGGCGTCCGAGGCGAGCGGCGCCGCCGGCGTCGAGCGCGCCGCTGCGCTGTTGCCTGACCTCGTCCTCGTCGACCTGCAGCTGCCGGACTTCGACGGCTACGAAGTGCTGCGGCGCCTGCGTGCCGAGCCGCGCACGCAGGCGATCCCGTGCGTCGCGCTGTCGGCCAACGCGATGCAGGAAGACATCGACCGCGGCCTCGAGAGCGGCTTCATCGACTACTGGACGAAGCCGATCGACTTCGCCGTCTTCGTCGCTGCGCTGCAGCGGATCTTCCCGAGGCTCGCCGAAGGCCACTCGGCGGCGACGACCGCCGCCGAGGCGGAGCACTCGGCCGGCGAATAGCGACCGTTCAGGTCGGGACGGATTCGAGCAGCCCGCGCTCGCGCAGCATCGGCTCGACGGCCGCGTCGCGGCCGCGAAACGCACGATACGCAGCGCCCGGCTCGATCGAGTTGCCGGCCGAATAGATGAAGCGCGCGACGCGGCGCGCGACCGCCGCGTCGAACGGATCGCCGGCCTCGACGAACGCGTCGTAGCCGTCGGCGTCGAGCACCTCGGCCCACAGATAGACGTAGTAGCCCGCGGCGTAGCCGCCCGAGAAGAGGTGCTGGAAGTGGACCAACCGGTGGTTGACGCCGACGCCGTGCGGCAGCCCGATGCGGGCGAGCTCGGCGCGCTCGAACTCGACGACGTCGATCGGCGCGTTCGACGTGCGCGCGTGCACCGCCATGTCGACCATCGCCGACGCGGTGTAGCGCAGCGTCTCGTAGCCCTGGTTGAAGTGCCGCGCGCGCCGGAGCTTCTCGATCAGCGCGTCGGGGATCGGCTCGCCGGTCCGGTGGTGGCGGGCGTGTCGCTTCAGCACCGCCGGCTCGTCGAGCCAATGCTCGAACAGCTGCGACGGCAGCTCGACGAAGTCGCGCAGGACGCTCGTGCCGGCGAGCCGCTCGTAGCGCACGTTCGAAAGCAGCCCGTGCAGGCCGTGGCCGAACTCGTGGAAGAGCGTGCGCGCATCGTCGAAGCTGAGCAGCGTCGGCTCGCCGGGCGCGGCCTTGGCGAAGTTGTTGTTGTTGACGACGATCGGCAGCACCGCCTGCGTCCCGGTGCCGCCGTTCCTCGACTGCGTCCGGTATTCGCTCATCCAGGCGCCGCTGCGCTTGCTCGGGCGCGCAAAGTTGTCGTGCAGGAAGACGCCAATCGGGCCCGACGCGCCGTGCACTTCGTACACGCGCACGTCCGGGTGGTAGGCGCCGAGGTCGCGACGCTCGACGAACGAGATGCCGAACAGCCGATTCGCGCAGTCGAACGCCGCCGCGACCATCGCCTCGAGCGGAAAGTACGGCTTGACTTCGGCGTCGTCGAGGTCGAAGCGGACGCGGCGCACCTGCTCGGCATAGAAGCGCCAGTCCCACGGCTCGATCGTCGCGCTCTCGCCGCGCGAGAGCGCGAGCGCGGCAAGCGCCTCGCGTTCGTCTTCGGCACGGGCGAGCGCCGGTCGCCAGACCCGCTCGAGGAGCCCGCTCACCGCCCGCTGGCTCTGCGCCATCGTGTCGGCGAGCGCGAAGTCGGCGAAGCTCGCGTGGCCGTGCAGCCGCGCCTGCTCGAGCCTCAGTTGCAGGATCTCGGCGGCGACGGCGCGGTTGTCGGTGGCACCGTCGTGCTCGCCGCGCGACGTCCAGGCGCGCCACGCCGCCTCGCGCAGGTCGCGCCGCTCGGAGAAGGTGAGGAACGGAACGATGAGCGAGCGCGACAGCGTGATCACGGCACCGTCGGCGATGCCGCGGTCGAGCGCTGCCTGTCGCGCTGTGGCACGGACCGACTCGGGCAGCCCGGCGAGGTCGGCCTCGCTGCGCAGGACGAGCTTGAACGCGCTCTCGTCGGCGAGCAGGTTCTGGCCGAAGCGCGTCATCAGCTCGGCGAGGCGACGCACGATCTCGGCGTGTCGCGCCTGCGCCTCGGCAGCGAGCCTGG
The DNA here is from genome assembly GCA_035493195.1 of Caldimonas sp. Classification (GTDB taxonomy): domain Bacteria; phylum Pseudomonadota; class Gammaproteobacteria; order Burkholderiales; family Burkholderiaceae_C; genus Schlegelella_A. Next base: position 4,977 of record DATJIM010000013.1, on the reverse strand, counting down.
CGCCGGCGCGGACACCGTCGAGATGGAAGCGCTCGAGGACGCGGCGCTGCTCGTCGTCGAGCCCGAGCGCATCACGCCGCGCGTGCAGCGCGTCGATGCGAGCGAACAGCGCGGGGTGCGTGCGGACGCGGCTTCCATGCGCGGCGAGCTGCGGCACCATCGCACGCTGGACCTCCTGCAGCGCCGGCGACGTCTCGCTCGACGTCAGGTTCCAGAACAGCGACTCGATGCGCTCGAGGTCGCGCCCCGAGCGGTCGAGCGCCGCGATCGTGTTGGCGAACGTCGGCTCCTCGGCGCTGCCGGCGATCGCGTCGATCTCGGCGAGGTGCCTCGCCATCGCTTCGGCGAACGCGGGAGCGAAGTGCTCCGGCCGCACCGCGGCGAACGGCGGCAGGCCGAACGGCGCCGTCCACGGCGCGAGCAGCGGGTTGGTCATTTCTTGCGCTGGATGTCGGCGAGATCGCGATCGTCGTAGCGGCGGTTCGCGCACGACTTCGCGTACTCGTCGACCAGCGCGCGGACGCCCTCGGCGTCCTTGTTGTACGCGGCGACCTTTGCCTCGTACGTCTCGATCTGCTTGTTGCGCTCGTCGACCCTGGCGTTGTAGGCGGCGACGGCGTCCTCGCTCGTCTTGTCGAGCGTCGCCAAGGCGTCGCCCAGCTCGGCGCCGCTCTTGTCGATCGCCGCCTTCTCGGCGGCGATCTCGCCCTTGGTCTTCAGCGCCGCGTCGGTCGCGCGGTCGCGGCGCTGCTGCTTGTCGAGGCACTCCTTCAGCTGCGCGGGCGTCAGGACCGCGTCGGGCCTGGCCGCTGGCTTCGACTTGTCGGCGGCAACGGCGGCTGCCGCGAGCGCGCACAGCGCGACGGCGAGCGCCGTGCGCAGGGTCGGGAGCGTGACGTTGGGCTTCATGGCGGAACGAGCAGAACGGTCCGCGATCATGCCACCGGTTCGCGCATCGTCACGAACTCCTCGGCGGCGGTCGGGTGAATGCCGAGCGTGGCGTCGAACGTCGCCTTCGTCGCACCGGCCTTCATCGCGACCGCGAAACCCTGGATCGTCTCGCCGGCGTCGGCGCCGACCATGTGCAGGCCGACGACCCTGTCGTTGGCGTCGTCGACGACCAGCTTCATCAACGTGCGCTCGGTGCTGCGCGACAGCGTGTGACGCAACGGCCTGAACTCGGAGCGATAGACGCGGATCTTCTCGAACATCCCGCGCGCCGCTTCTTCGGAAAGGCCGATCGTCCCGACGTTCGGATGCGTGAACACCGCGGTCGGGATGTGCAGGTAGTCGACGCGGCGCCCGCTGCCGCCGAAGAGATCGTCGACGAGCGCCATCGCTTCGGCAAGCGCCACCGGAGTCAGCTGGACGCGGTCGATGACGTCGCCGACGGCGTAGATGCTCGGCACGTTGGTGCAGTAGCGATCGTCGACGACGACCGCGCCGTTGACGTCGAGCGCGACGCCCGCCGCTTCGAGTCCGAGCCCGGCGGTGTTGGGGGCGCGGCCGGTGGCGTAGAGCACCGCGTCGGCGTCGACCGCGCTGCCGTCGGCGAGGACGACGCGTGTCGAGTCGCGCTCGCCGGGCTCGAGCGTGCGCACCTTGGTGCCGACGCGGATGTCGACGCCCTTCTTCGCCATCTCGGCGGCGACGAAGTTGCGCACGTCGAGATCGAAGCCGCGCAGGATCTGCTCGCCGCGGTAGAGCTGGGTGACGCGGGCGCCGAGGCCGTTGAAGATCGAAGCGAACTCGCACGCGATGTAGCCGCCGCCGACGACGACGAGACGCCGCGGGAAGCTCGCGAGATCGAAGATCTGGTTCGAGCTGATCGCACGCTCGCCGCCGGGAACGTCGGCGGGGACCGGCCAGCCACCGGTGGCGACGACGATGCGCTCGGCGCGATAGCGCATCCCTGCGACTTCGACGCCGTGGCTGTCGGTGACGCGCGCGCGGCCGCGCACGATCGTCGCGCCGGCGCCTTCGAGGAGCTGGCGGTACGCGGTGTTCAGGCGCGCGATCTCGACGCGACGGTTGGCCTTCAGCGTCTCCCAGTCGAACGACGGTGCGTCGGCGACGCTCCAGCCGAAGCCGGCCGCTTCCGCGAAGCTCTCGTGGTAGTGCGCGGCGAAGCTGTAGAGCTTCTTCGGAATGCAGCCGAGGTTGACGCAGGTGCCGCCGAGCGCGGCGTCCTCGGCGACGACAACGCGCGCGCCGCGCTGCGCCGCCATCCGACCGAGTCGCACGCCGCCGCTGCCGGCGCCGATGACGAAGATGTCGAAGTCGCCGGCAGTGCTCATGCGCTTGCGACGCCGCTCACTTCAACGCCTTCTGCAGCAGCTCGGCGACGAGCCCGTTGATGCCGTCGGGACGGCCGGCGCTCTTCTCGCGCAGCGTCGCCGCGAGCGGCGCGGGCAGCTTGCATGCGAACGGCACCAGGCCCGCGGCGGCGTCGAGCCGGCGCTGCTCGCGCCGATCGGGCACGGCGGCGGCGCCCTGCGCGAACCGCCCCGGCGTGCCCTTCGACTTCTGCTGCCCGTCGATCTTGCTGCCGAGCAGCTTGGCCAGATCCGATTTCTTCATGCTCATCGTCGATTCCCCGCTCGCAGACGCGATTGTGGCGTGCTGTGGCACAGTCGGCCGCGATGGCGCAGCAGCTCCGCAACGACGCAGGCACGGTCGTCGACTTCTGGTTCGGCGCTCCGGGCAGCGCCGAGCATGGCACCGCGCGCCGCGTCTGGTTCGCCAAGGACACCGCGTTCGACGCCGGCATCCGCGAGCGCTTCGGCGCCCTCATCGAGCAGGCGCTGCGCGGCGAGCTCGATGAATGGGGAAACGAGCCGCGCTCAGCGCTTGCGCAAGTGCTGCTGCTCGACCAGTTCACGCGCAACGCGTTTCGCGACAGCCCGCGCGCGTTCGCCGGCGACCCGCGCGCGCTCGCCGCGGCGACGCGGATGGTCGGATTGCGGCAGGACGAGGAGCTGCCGAGCTTCATGCGCGGCTTCGTCTACCTGCCGTACGAGCACGCAGAAGGACTGGCGATGCAGGACGAGGCGATCCGGCTGCTGACGCGGCTCGCGGCCGCCGATCCCACGCAACGGTCGATGCTCGACTACGCGCACAGGCACCGCGCGATCATCGAGCGGTTCGGCCGCTTTCCGCACCGCAACGCGATCCTCGGCCGTCGTTCGACGGCCGAGGAGATTGCGTTTCTCAAGCAACCGGGCTCAGGCTTCTGAGCCGCGGCCGCGGCACGCGTCAGGGACGACGCGCGTTGTCGGGGTGATGATCGGCGGCGTCGGGAATGCCGTCGTGGTCGCGGTCGTGCGTCCAGCCGTTGCGGTGCAGCACCCAGTGGTCACCGTCCTGCACCCACTCCGGCGAGCGGTATGCGTAGCCGTGCCGCGTGTGCTGCCAGTGGCCCTTCATCCAGACGTGCTTGTGGCCCTGCCAGTCCCAGTAGCCCGGGACCCAGACATAGCCGGGCCGGTCGGCCGGTACGACCTCGTGACGAGGCGGCGGTGGCGCGACGCGAACGTCGATCACCGGCGCGGCGCTCGCCGCCGACATCGTCGCTGCCGCCGCGGCGGCAATGGCCATGGTCTTGAACTTGTTCAGCATCCACTTCTCCTTGGTCATTGACACCGAGGATCATCGCGAACGCGGCAGCGACGACGAATCGGAAGCTGTGCGCACTCCGTGTAGGGAGTCTCCGGCGGGCCTGTCAGCCTCCGCCGCGCCGCGTGTACGAGTGCTGCCGAAGCGTGTCGCGGCGCGGCCTGCATCCCCGCGAGTGAGGGGTCACGGCCTCAATGGTTGTCGCGCGGCACGAACGCACCACGCTTGCCGACCAGGAAATCGAGGTCGGCACCGCGGTCGGCCTGCAGGACGTGATCGACGTAGAGCTTCCAGTAGCCGCCCGAGAGCGGCGGCGCGGGCCGCTGCCACGATCGCATGCGCTCGGCGAGCTCGCCATCGGAGACATCGAGATGCAGACGCCGGTTCGGCACGTCGAGCTCGATGAAGTCACCGCTGCGAACCGCCGCGAGCGGGCCGCCGTCGGCCGCCTCCGGAGCGGTGTGCAGCACGACGGTGCCGTACGCGGTGCCGCTCATGCGCGCGTCGCTGATGCGGACCATGTCGGTGATGCCCTTCTTCAGCACCTTGGGCGGCAGCGGCATGTTGCCGACCTCGGCCATCCCGGGATAGCCCTTCGGCCCGCAGTTGCGCAGCACCATGATGCAGGTCTCGTCGATGTCGAGCTTGTCGTCGTCGATGCGCGAATGGAAGTCGTCGGCGTTCTCGAACACGACCGCGCGGCCGCGGTGCGTCATCAGCGCCGGCGTGGCCGCGCTCGGCTTGATGATCGCGCCGCGCGGCGCGAGATTGCCGCGCAGCACGGCGATCCCCGCCTCGGCCTTGAACGGCTGTTCGACGGTCTTGATGACGCGGCGGTCGAAGTTCTCGGCCTCGGCGATGTTCTCGCCGATCGTCCTGCCGTTGGCGGTCACCACGTCGAGGTGGAGCAGCGAACGGATCTCCTTCATCACCGCGGGCAGCCCGCCGGCGTAGCAGAAGTCCTCCATCAGGTGCTCGCCCGACGGCTGCAGGTTGACGAGGCACGGCAGATGGCTGGCGAGGCGGTCGAAGTCGTCGATGCCGAGCTCGACGCCGATGCGCCCGGCGATTGCGATCAGGTGGATCACGGCGTTGGTCGAGCCGCCGATCGCGGCGAGCGTGACGATCGCGTTCTCGAACGCCTGCCGGGTCAGGATCGACGACAGCTTCTGGTCGGCGTCGACCATCTCGACGATGCGCCGCCCCGCCATCCGCGCGATGACGTTGCGGCGGCCGTCGACCGCGGGGTACGCGGCGTTGCCGGGCAAGCCGACGCCGAGCGCCTCGACCATGCTCGCCATCGTGCTCGCCGTGCCCATCGTCATGCAGTGGCCGTGGCTGCGGCTCATGCAGCTCTCGGCC
>DATJIM010000012.1:0-15563 GCA_035493195.1 Caldimonas sp. | reverse complement strand
GAGTACGGCCACGCCTACACCGAGCTCAACCTCAAGCTGAGCTCGGGCATCTACGGCTCGACGTTCTTCATGCTGACCGGCTTCCACGGCTTTCACGTGTTCGTCGGCATGACGATGCTGACGTTCATCACGATCCGGCTGATGCGCGGCCACTTCACTCCCGAGCGCCACTTCGGCTTCGAGGGCGCGGCGTGGTACTGGCACTTCGTCGACGTCGTCTGGCTCGGCCTCTACATCGTCGTCTACTGGCTGTAGCCGACGGCGCACGGCACCGCGCGACGCGGCGTCGCCGGCTTCAGCCGTGCTGCAACGGCAGCCCGGTCGGGTGGATCCAGCCGAGCGACCAGGCGATCAGGATGCACGCGAACAGCAGCACCGAGATCGCGATCCGCACGGCGAGCGCGCGCATCATGTTCTCGCCCTTCGGGTCAGCGTCGCGGCCGCCGCGCAACATCGCGACGCCCGCCCAAGCCAGGGCAGCGAGGATGACGGCGAAGGCGATGCCGATCAGGATGCCCATTGCCCGCGATTATGGTTGGCGCGGTGCGCACCACGGGGGGTGAGGGGATCGTGAACGCTCCGCTCGCAGTGCCCGAGACGTCGGAGCGACGGCGGCGCTGGCGCGGCATCGTCGTCCTCGCCGCCGCGATCGCTGGCGTTGCGCTCGCGTCCCGGCTCGGCGTCTGGCAGCTCGACCGCGCCCACCAGAAGCTGGCGTTGCAGGCGAGCCTCGAGGCACGCTCGCACGAGCCCGCGCTCGACGCCGCATCGCTCGCGCGCACGAGCGACGCCGCCCGGGCTCAGGAACACCGCCGCGTCGTCGTCCACGGCCGCTGGCTCGCCGACCGCACGATCTTTCTCGACAACCGGCAGATGGATGGCAAGGTCGGCTTCTTCGTCGTTACGCCGCTCGCACTCGACGCGTCTGCGGCGACGGTGCTCGTCGAGCGCGGTTGGGCGCCGCGCAACTTCAATTCGCGCGAAACGCTGCCGCCGGTCGCAACGCCGGCGTCGAGCGTCGGTGTCGCGGGTGTCGTCGCCCCGCAGCCCGCCCGGCTGTTCGACTTCGGCGGCGCGGCGAGCGGCGCGATCCGGCAAAATCTCGACATCGACGCGTTCTCGCGCGAAACCGGCCTCGCGCTCCTGCCGCTCACGATCGTGCAGAGCGACGCCGGCGCGACCGCCGACGGTCTCGTCCGCCATTGGCCTCGGCCCGCGGCCGACGTGCAGAAGCATTACGGCTACGCGGCGCAATGGTTCGCCATCGCGGCCGGCATCGTGATCCTCTATGTCTGGCATCGATTCATCCGCCCCGGCAAGCCCTGACTCGTCTCTGCTCGTCAACTTCAGCGTCCACTCGCTGCCGTCGACGCGCGACGCCGCCGTGCTGCGGCGGACCGAGCGCGGGCGCTGGACGATGCTCGTGATCCTGCTCGTCTGCGCTGCGCCGGTCATCGCGTCGTACTTCGCATACTTCGTCCTGCGCCCGCAGGCGCGCACCAACTACAGCGAGCTGATCACGCCGACGCGGCCGATCCCGGCGTCGCTGCCGCTCACCGATCTGGGCGGCGGCGCGGTCGCGCCGCAGTCGCTCGCCGGCCAGTGGCTCGTCGTCGTCGTCGCCGGCGGCGCGTGCGACGCGCGCTGCGAGCGGCACCTCTGGCTGCAGCGCCAGCTCCACGCGGCGCTCGGCGCGCAGCAGGACCGCGTCGACAAGGTCTGGCTCGTCGACGACGATGCGTCGCCGCGGCCGGAGACGTTGCGCGCGATCGCCGCGACCGCCGACGCCAAGGCGACGTTCGCGACGACGACGGTGCTGCGCACGCCGCGCGCCGCGCTCGCCGGCTGGCTCGCCGCAGCGCCGGGCCACGCGCTCGAGGACCACCTCTACCTCGTCGATCCGCGCGGCGACTGGATGATGCGCGTGCCGGCCGATGCCGAGCCGTCGCGGCTGAAGCGCGACGTCGACCGGTTGCTCGGCGCGTCGGCGGGATGGGACCAGCCCGGGCGCTGACGACGATGAATCCGACCGTCCCTGCGTACGACCTGGCACCGCTCGCCGGCATCCTCGCCGTCGGCACGCTGATCGCGCTGGTGCCGCTCGCGTGGAGCTGGCGGCGCCGGCAGGGCGACGCGCCGACGCTGCGCCTTCAGGCGTTCGCCTGGCTCGTCCTCTTCCTCACCTTCGATCTCGTCCTGCTCGGCGCTTACACGCGGCTGAGCGATTCGGGTCTCGGCTGCCCCGACTGGCCCGGCTGCTACGGGCACGCGAGCCCGATCGGCGCCGGCACGAGCATCGCCGCCGCCGAAGCCGCAATCCCAACCGGGCCGGTGACCGCGTCGAAGGCCTGGGTCGAGATGCTGCACCGCTACGCCGCGACCGCGATCGGCGTGCTGGTCATCGTCCTGCTCGCGATGGCGCTGCTTGCGGCGAGGCGCAGCGGTGGCCGGATCAGCGCGCGCTGGGCGCTGCTGACGCTCGTCTGGATCTGCGTGCAGGGCGCGTTCGGCGCGCTGACGGTGACGATGCGGCTCTATCCCGCGATCGTCACGCTGCACCTGCTCGCCGGCTACGGCCTGCTTGCCCTGCTCGCGGTCCAGGCAGAGCACTACGCGCCGCGGCCGCTCGCGCTCGCGCCGGCGTTGCGGCGGGGGCTGCTTGCAGTTGCCGCATTGACGGTCGCGCAGGCGGCGCTCGGCGGCTGGGTCAGCAGCAACTACGCTGTTCTCGCCTGCCGCGACTTCCCGACCTGCCAGGGCAGCTGGTGGCCGGAGATGAGCGCGGCCGGCTTCGTCGTCGCCCGCCCGCTCGGCGAAAGCGGCGACGGCTATCTGCCGTTCGCCGCGCTCACCGCGATCCACATGGCGCACCGCATCGGCGCGGTGATCCTCCTCCCTGCGCTCGTCCTCCTCGCGTGGCGGCTGCGCGCCGCGGGCGCGGCGACGCGCCCGTGGGCACTGGGCTTGCTCGGCATCGCGGCATGGCAGGCAGCGAGCGGCCTCGGCAACGTCGTGCTCGGCTGGCCGCTGTTCGCGGCCGTCGCGCACACGGGCGGCGCTGCCGCGCTCGTCGTCGTCCTGACACTGCTGATCGTGCGCAGCGCGCCGCGTGCGCGCGCCGGCGCGCAGGCCGAAGAGCGGCGTGCGACATCACCCCGGACAGCGCTGCGGGCTAGGATCGGCTGATGTCCGACGCGCTCGCTTCCGCCGCCCCCCGCGTCGTCTCGGTCGGCGCCAAGCTGCGCCAGTACCACGCGCTGACCAAGCCGCGCGTCGTCCAGCTGATCGTCTTCTGCGCGTCGATCGGCATGCTGCTGGCATCGCCGGGGCTGCCGGAGTGGCGGCCGGCGCTGTTCGGCATCGCCGGGATCTGGCTCGTCGCTGCGGCGGCGGCAGCCTTCAACTGCCTCGTCGAGCAGCACATCGATCGGCGCATGGCGCGGACGTCTTGGCGCGCCACTGCCACTGGCGAGCTGACGCCGATGCAGGCGCTCGTCTTCTCGGCGGTGCTCGGCGTCGGGGGCAGCGCGATCCTCGGCCTCGCGGTCAATGCGCTCACGATGTGGCTGACGCTCGCCACCTTCATCGGCTACGCGGTCGTCTACACGCTGGTGCTGAAGCCGCTGACGCCGCAGAACATCGTCATCGGCGGCGCCTCGGGGGCGATGCCGCCGGTCCTCGGCTGGGCGGCGATGCGCGGCGAGGTCGGGCCGGAAGCGCTGATCCTGAGCCTCATCATCTTTGTCTGGACGCCGCCGCACTTCTGGGCGCTCGCGCTCTACCGCGCCGAGGACTATCGCCGCGCCGGCTTGCCGATGCTTCCGGTGACGCACGGCTCCGAGTTCACGCGCCTGCACGTCTTTCTCTACACGCTCGTGCTGTTCGCGGCGACGCTGCTGCCCTTCGTCGCCGGGCTGAGCGGCGGCATCTACCTCGCCGCCGCGATCGTCCTCGGGACGATGTTCAGCGGCTACGCGTGGCGGCTCTGGCGCAGCTACTCGGACGCGCTCGCGCGCCGCACGTTCCGCTTCTCGATCGTGCACCTGACGCTGCTCTTCGCGGCGCTGCTCGTCGATCACTATCTCTGGCCGCTCGTCGCATGACAACCACCCGTCGCGCCTTCGCGATCGCTGCGGTCGCCGTCCTCGGCGGCTGCGACCGGATCGCCGGCGTCGGCAGCAAGCCGACGTTCCACTTCACCGACATCACCGGCGCCGAGTTCGCGCGCAAGCTCGAGCTGCCCGACGCCGACGGCAAGCCGCGCAGCCTCGCCGACTGGCGCGGCAAGGTCGTCGTGGTCTTCTTCGGCTATACGCAGTGCCCCGACGTCTGCCCGACGACGATGGCTGAGCTCGCGCAGATCCGCACCCAGCTCGGCGCCGACGGCGACCGCCTGCAGACCGTCTTCGTCACGATCGATCCCGAGCGCGACTCGCCGGAGGTCCTGAAGGCGTACCTCGCGAACTTCGGGCCGAACGTCGTCGGCCTGCGCGGCGACGCCGAGCAGACGAAGGCGGCGGCGAAGGAATTCAAGGTCTTCTACGCCAAGGTGCCCGGCAAGACCCCAGGCAGCTACACCATGGACCACAGCGCGGCGTCGTTCGTCTTCGACCCCGCCGGCCGCGTCCGCCTCTTCGTCCCGTACGGCGCCGACACGAAGCTGCTGACCGGCGACCTCAAGCAGCTCCTCGCCGCCTAGAAACAGGAACGGCCCCGGAGGGCCGTGTTGATCGGTCCCGAAGGGACCGGCCCCTCCCTCTTGGAGGGAGGGGAGCGAAGCTGGGAGGGAGCAGCCCTGTCAGCCGAAGGCTTGAGCCGCTGCGCGGCTCAAGCCGCGTGCGCGAGGGCCTTCCGCATCTTCTTCATCGCCGCCACTTCGATCTGCCGGATGCGCTCGGCGCTGACGCCGTACTCGCCCGCCAGGTCGTGCAGCGTCATGCCGCCCGAGCTGTCGTCGTTGACCTTGAGCCAGCGCTCTTCGACGATGCGGCGGCTGCGCGCGTCGAGCGATTCGAGCGCGAGCGCGATGCCGTCGCCGGCGAGCCAGTCGCGCTTCTTGCTCTCGATGACGCGCGTCGGCTCGTTGCTCTCGTCCGCCAGGTACGAGATCGGCGCATAGCTCTCCTCGCCGTCGTCGACCTGCGGCTCGAGCGCGACGTCCCCGCCCGAGAGGCGCGTCTCCATCTCGAGGACTTCCTCGCGCTTGACGTTGAGGCTCTCGGCCAGCGTGTCGACCTCGCCCTGCGTCAGCGACGAGCGATGCGTGTCCTCGTCGCCGGCGTCGTCCTTCAGGCTCTGCTTCATCGAGCGGAGATTGAAGAAGAGCTTGCGCTGCGCCTTGGTCGTCGCGACCTTGACCATCCGCCAGTTCTTCAGGATGTACTCGTGGATCTCGGCCTTGATCCAGTGGATCGCATAGCTGACGAGGCGGACGCCCTGGTCGGGGTCGAAGCGCTTCACGGCCTTCATCAGGCCGACGTTGCCTTCCTGGATCAGGTCGCCGTGCGGCAGGCCGTAGCCGAGGTACTTGCGCGAGATCGAGACGACCAGGCGCAGGTGCGAGACGACGAGGCGTCCGGCCGCAGCGAGATCGTCGTCATCGCGCAAACGACGGGCGAACTCGGTCTCCTCTTCCTGGGTCAGAAGAGGGACGCGGTTGACGGCGCCGATGTAGGCGTCGAGGTTGCCGAGGGAAGGGACGATCGCCCACGGATCCCGCAGGGCGACGGCGTTCGTAGAAGAACTGGTCATGGCGGAATAAGACCCTTTCCGGCCGTATCGGTTCCGTGCATATTAGCAGTCTCGATCTCGGAGTGCTAAGACGCGCGCAATCGCGACGATGAGGCCTGACTATGAGCGGGCAAAAGTGGCGCCCGAGCGTTCCGATCTCCCCCGGCGGTCAGCTGAAGCCGGTGTCCGCCCGCTCGAGGAGGTCGTCGAGCGCCGACAGGAGCTCGTTGACGCCGACCGGCTTGGTCAGGTAGCGGACGGCGCCGGCGTCGAGCGCGGCGTCGACCTGCTGGGCGGTGGCATCGGCAGAGACGACGATGACCGGGATCGTCGACGTCGCCGGGTCGGCCTTGAGGTGGTGGAGAACGTCGAGCCCGGCCATGTCGGGCAGATGCATGTCGAGCAGGAGGAGGTGCGGCCGGCGCTCACGGACGGCCGCGAGGCCGCCGAGCCCGGTCGTCGCGACCTCGAGCTGGACCTGGGCGCGCTGCGCGACGATGCCGCGCATCACCTCGATGTTGGTCTCGTTGTCCTCGATGTAGAGCACGATCCGCCGGTGGTAGTCGGCCGACAGCGAGGCCAGATCGTCGAGCGACGACGGCACGGTGTCCGGGTCGATGGCCTTCGGCAGGCGCAGGATGAACGACGAGCCCTGGCCGGAGACGCTCTTGACCCGGATCGAGCCGCCCATCAGTTCGGCGAGCCGGCGGCTGATGACCAGCCCGATTCCGGTCCCCTGGAGCGCCGTCCGCTCGCGGCCGAGCCGGTTGAACGGTCGGAACAGCTCTTCCATCTGCTCGGGAGTCATGCCGAGACCGGTATCGGTCACCGAGACCTCGACCAGGTCGGGGCCGCCGAGCCGGCTCGCGAGGTGGACGCGGCCGCCGTCGATGTTGTACTTGACGGCGTTGCTCAGCAGATTGGTGAGGATCTGCTTGACCCGCGTGCCGTCGCCGAGGATCGCCGACGCTTCCGGCGCGAGCTCGGCGGTGATCCTGATGCCGCGCTTGGCGGCGTCGCTCGCGACGAGCGCCGTCGTCGCGTCGACGAGCTCCCGCAGTTCGAGCGTTCCCGTCTGCAGGCGGAGGTTCCCGGAGTCGATCCGCGACAGGTCGAGGACGTCGTTGATCATCTCGAGCAGGTGCCAGCCGGCCTGCTGGATCTGCGCGACCCACGGCCGCTGGCCCGGAGTGAGCGGGTTGCGCCGGTCGATCTCGAGCAACTGTGCGAAGCCGAGCATCGCGTTGAGCGGGGTCCTCAGCTCGTGGCTCATGCGCGAAAGGAAGTCGCTCTTGGCGCGGTTCGAAAGCTCCGCGGCCTCGCGCGCCCGCTCGGCCTCCTCGAGGCGCAGGTGCTCGGTGATGTCCTCGACGACGCCGACGATCCGCCACGGCGCGTTGTCGGCGCCGCGCAGCAGCGAGACGGTCGAGCGCACCCAGACGATTTCGGCGGCGCGGTTGATGCAGCGCTTGTGCCGCCGGTACATCGGGATCTCGCCGCCGATCAGCTGCGCGGTCAGCAACTGGTCGTTGGCGAAGTCCTCGGGGTGCGTGAGCGCCGCCGGGCTCAGCTGCGTCAGCTCGGCCTCGCTGTAGCCGGTCAGCTCGCAGAAGCGCGGATTGGCCTGGATGATCCGGCCGCCAAGGTCGGTGTAGACGACGCCGATCGGAACGTTGTCGAGGATGTTGCGGAAGCGCTGCTCGCTCGCGCGCAGCGCGCTCTCGGCGACATGGCGGTCGGCGACCTCGGCGCGCAATGCCGCGGTGCGCTCACGGACCGCGCTCTCGATGCGCCGCGTCCGCCCGGTCGTGATCAGCAACGAGGCGCCGAGCATCGCCGCCGACAGCAGCCCGACGACGGCGATCGTCCACGCGCTCCGGTTGGCGGCGTCGGGGACGTCGTCGCTCTCGGCGCTGGCGCGCAGCTCCCATTGCCGGCCGGCAAAGGCGAGCGGGCGCTCATGGCCGAGCGCGGCGCGGTCGACCTCGCAGCCGGGCGCGCCGGAGAGGCGCTTGCGGCTCGCAGACGGATCGCTGTCGACGACGCAGAGCCGCAGGTACGCGGGAACCTTGCCGACCAGGGCGGCGAACTTCGGCTCCATCGGCACGGTGACGAAGACGACGCCGCGCAGGGACGCGCGGCGATCGGCGGTGCTCGCGGCGTCGCCGTCGTAGACCGCCTGGTAGATCGAGACTGCCATGCGGCGGTCGTTGGGATCGTTCGGCGCGATCGGAATGGCGGCCGTCGCTGCCGGCTCGCCGCTGTCGATCGCGCGCACGATCGCCGGCCGCGACAGCTCGCCGGCGAGGCCATTGACGCCGAGCAGCGCGGCGTTGCTCTGCGCCGGCTCGACCAGCCTGACCGCGACGACGTCGTCGCCGCGCAGCAGCGCGCCAGCGGCAGCGCCAGGCGCTGCGAACCCATCGCCGCCGTCGCTGACGCGAAATCCCGCGAGACCTTCGCTGCGTGCGCGCGCCTCGAACGCCGCGACGTCGTCGCGGCGCACGCGCTCGCTCCAGCCCATGGCGGCGACCGCGGTCGATCCGAGCCAGCGCTGCGCGGCGGTGCGCAGTTCGGCGCGGGTCGGGTGCCGGCTGACGGCGAAGACACCGCGCAGCGCCTCGAGCGCGTCGAGCGGCTCCTCGAGCTGTGCCTGCAGCGTCAGCGACGCGCTCGCCGCATCGTGCGTGAACGTCGCTCGTACCCGCTCCTCGTTCCAGCGCGTCGCCTGGGCGATGCCGAGCCCGAGGAACAGCATCACCAGCGACATCGTCAGACCGACCGAAAGGCGTCGCGGTGCCCACTCGGAGCGCGGCCGGCCGAGCAGGGTGAGGGCGACTGGCGTCGCGATGAGGAGGCCGGCGAGGTCGCCGATCCACCACACGCCCCACGTCGACGCGACCTTGCCGGCGGCGATGACGTTGGTCGCGCGCAGCGCGAGCGACGCGATCGTCGGCGCGACGACGCTGCTCAGGGCGCAGCAAGCGAGGAAGGCGGCGATGTCGCGCGGCACGGTCAACGTCAGCGGGCGCGACACGAAGCGGCGCACGAGGCCGGCGCCGAGCGCCGCCTGCAGCGTCGCCGCGATCGCGATCGCGGCGGCGAGCAGCAGCGCCGTCGTCGGCTCGTGGCGACCCCGTGAAGCGTCGAGCGCGAGCTGCACGGCGAGCGCGCCGACGGCGACGCCCCCGAGCATCCGCCAGCCGTAGACGAGGACGCTCGCCAGCGCGATCCCCGCGGCGGGGCTGAGCGGCGAAGCACAGCTCGGCGGCACGCCGAGGACGAGCGCGATCGCGCCGGCGACGGCGTAGGCGAGCGCCGTCAGCGCGAGCGGCAGCAGCCACTCGAGCCAGCCGACGGCGGGCGCGAGGGGAACCGGAACGACGGGAGCGGCGCGCTGCATGGTGCGAACGGCCACTCGAGTCCTAGACGTTGAAGAGGAAATTGAGCACGTCGCCGTCCTTGACGACGTAGTCCTTGCCTTCGGAGCGCATCTTTCCCGCCTCCTTGGCGCCTTGCTCGCCGCCGAGCGCGACGTAATCGTCGTAGGCGATCGTCTGTGCGCGGATGAAGCCGCGCTCGAAGTCGGTGTGGATCACGCCGGCGGCCTGCGGCGCCGTATCGCCGACGTGGATCGTCCACGCGCGGACCTCCTTCGGACCCGCGGTGAAGTACGTCTGCAGCCCGAGCAGCGCAAAGGCGGCGCGGATCAGCCGCGCGAGCCCGGGCTCGGTCTGGCCCATCTCGGCGAGGAACATCGTGCGGTCGGCCTCGTCCATGTCGGCGAGCTCGGCCTCGGTCTTGGCCGAGATCGCGACCACCGGCGCATGCTGCTTCGCGGCGTAGGCGCGCAGCCGATCGAGGTGCGGGTTGTCCTCGAAGCCGTCTTCGGCGACGTTGGCGACGAACATCGCCGGCTTGGCGGTGATGAGGCAGAGCGGCCTCAGCACGGCCTGCTCCTCCTTGCTGAACGGCACTGCGCGCACCGGCTGCGCCTCGTTCAGCGCCTGCTCGCATTTGGCGAGGACGTCGACCAGCCGCTTCGCCTCCTTGTCGCCACCTGCCTTGGCGACCTTGCCGTAACGCGCGAGGCTCTTCTCGACGGTCGACAGGTCGGCGAGACAGAGCTCGGTCTGGATCACCTCGATGTCGGCGACCGGATCGATCTTGCCAGCGACGTGGATGACGTTCGGATCGTCGAAGCAGCGCACGACGTTGACGATCGCGTCGGTCTCGCGGATGTGGGCAAGGAACTGGTTGCCGAGACCTTCGCCCTTGGACGCGCCGGCGACGAGCCCGGCGATGTCGACGAACTCGACGATCGCCGGGACGACACGCTCGGGCTTGACGATCGCCGCGAGCGCCGCCAGGCGCGGGTCGGGAAGCTCGACGACGCCGACGTTCGGCTCGATCGTGCAGAAGGGATAGTTCTCGGCCGCGATCGCGGCCTTGGTGAGAGCGTTGAAGAGGGTGGACTTGCCGACGTTGGGCAGGCCCACGATGCCGCATTTGAGACTCATTGGAGGCTCAGGAGGAAGCTCCTGGCACAGCGGGTGAACGGCGGATTTTAGGCGGCGCCTACACTGCGTCGATGGCGGCCCCTGGAGGCGCTCCGTGACGCAATTGCAGACTCTCGTTCCGCATCGAAAGGACCTTGGCGGCGGCTTCATGGTCCGCAGGCTGCTGCCCGCGGCCGACCGGCGCGCCGTCGGCCCCTTCGTCTTCTTCGACCACTTCGGTCCCGTCGACGTCCCCGCCGGCGGGCACCACGACGTCCGCCCGCACCCGCACATCGGCCTGGCGACGCTCACCTACCTCCTCGAGGGCGCGATCGTCCACCGCGACTCGACCGGAATCGTCCAGCGGATCGAGCCCGGCGCCGTCAACTGGATGTCGGCGGGGCGCGGCATCGTCCACTCGGAGCGCACGCCCAAGGAGCTGATCGGTCGCGCCCACCGCAGCCACGGGCTGCAGTTCTGGGTCGCGCTGCCGGAGGCGGTCGAGGCGTCGGCGCCGTCGTTCCAGCACGTTCCCGCCGAGCGCATCCCGCGCCTGCGCATCGACGGCGCAACGATCGACGTCGTTGTCGGCTCGGCGTTCGGTGCGACATCGCCGGTCGAGACGGCGTCGCCGACGCTCGCCGCCGTGATCGCGCTCGGCGCGTTCGGCGCGCCCGAGCTCGTCCTTCCCGCCGGCGACGCGAGCGAGCGAGCGCTCCATCCGCTCGACCATCCGATCGAGGTCGACGGCGAGCGCTACGACGAGTGCACCCTCGTCGTTCTCGCGCCGGGGACGTCAGCGAGGCTCGCGGCGCCGCGCGGCGGCCGGGTCGTCCTCGTCGGCGGCGAGCCGCTCGGTCACCGCTTCCTGTCGTGGAACTTCGTCGCGACGTCGCGCGAGAAGATCCGCGCCGCCGAGGACGACTGGCGCGCGCAGCGCTTCCCCGCAATTCCCGGCGAAACCGAGTTCATCCCGCTTCCCGAGCGGCCGCCGTTGCCGGCCGACGACCGGACCGTCCCGGGCGCAGCATGAGCGCGTTGCCGGCGCCGGCGAGCAGCGCGCCGGCGAGCGTCAAGGCAGTCGGCCGGAAGCCCTCGAAAAAGAGCGAGACGACGAGCGCGAGCAGCGGCGTCATCACGCCGACCGTTCCGGCGCGGCCGACGCCGACCCGGTCCTGCAGGGTCAGAAAGCACGCGAACGCGAGCACCGAGCCGGCGAACGCGAGGTAGACGAGCGAGAGCCACCAGCTCGCCGTCGTCGGCAGCGCGAGCCCTCGGCCGTCGCCGAGCGCGGCGCCAACGAGCGCAGCGGCGACCGCACCGTAGAGCATGCCGTACGCGATCGCGGGCAGGAGCGGCATGCCGCGCGTGCGGTTGCGGCTCGCGACCAGGCTGCCGATCGCCGACAGCAGCACGGCGACGCCGGTGAAGCCCGCGCCGCGCCACGCATCGTCGGCGTTGTCGTGGCGCTGGATCTCGGGCCAGAACATCAGTGCGACGCCGCCGACGCCGCACAGGCCGCCGGTCGCGAAGCGCCTGCCGAACGGGGCGCCGAACAGCAGCGCGGCACCGATCCCGGAGACGAGCGGGGAGGCCGAGTAGCCGACCGCGACGAGGCCCGACGGCACGAAGCGCTCGGCCTGGTAGACGGCGACGTAGGCGAGGCCGTAGAGAAACATCCCTTGCAGCGCAAGCGCGCCGTGGTCGGCGGCCGAGAACGCGAGCCGGTCGCCGCGCCAGCGCGCGACGACCAGCGCGCCAGCGCCAGCCAGCGCGAAGCGAACCGCGACGCCGAGCGCGGCCGGAAAGCCGGCGAGCTGGTACGTGATCGCGTGCCACGTCGTGCCCCAGACGACGACGCAGATCGCGAACAGCTGCCAGGTCCGCAGGCGCTCCATCGTGCCGGCGTCACGCGAACGCGATCGTCGCGCTGCCCGGCATGCCGACCGCGAGCGTGCGGCCGGCGCCTTCGACGATCACCGCGTTCATCGCGAACGTCAGTGCGCCGTCGAGGCGCGGGTCGGCGCGGTATTGCGCGAGAACGTCGCCGACGGCATGCCCGCGCACGCCGGTCTGCGGGTCGACGTCGGGAATCGAGCAGCGCGCGCACGGCTTGACGAGCTTCAGCCGCACCGGCCCGTCTTCGGCGGCGAAGACGATCTCGTCGAGGTGGTCCTCGCCGTGCGCATCGAGCCCGGAGACGACGAGGTTGGGCCGCAGCCGCGCCATCGTCACCGGCGCTTCGCCAGCGAGCGCCAGGCGCCGGTTGAGCTCGACGAGCGACGCCGTCGACGCCACCAGGAGCGGGAAGCCGTCCTGGAACGCGGTGGCGGCGTCGATCGCACCGGTCCAGCGGCGGTCGGCGCGGCGCGGTGCCTCGGGATCGAAGCGGGCGAGGCGAAACGGCTGGCCGAGGAAGTCGGTGAACCACTGCGCGCAGAGTGCGCCCATGTCGTAGGCGGCGACGCGGTCGCCCCAGACCTCGACCTCGGTCCGGCTCTCGATGCGATCGACGGCGACGTGCAGCGCGAGCATCCCCGGCGCGCGCAGGATCAGCTCGTCGCCTTTGAGCGCGGCCTGCACGAGCGCCATCCTCGGCAGCTCTCGCTGCGTCACGAACGATCCCGCAGCGTCGACGACCATCCACTCGCGGTCGAGGTCGAAGCCGGTCTCGGCGAGCACCGCGCGGGCCGGCGACGTGCCGGCGCAGGACTTCACGGGATAGACGTGGATCGATTCGAGGCGGAGGTCGAGATCGCTCAAGGTGGGACCCGTGCTCGGTTGGACGAGCGTGGGATTGTCTCCGAGCGTGCGCAGCGCTTTCTAGAATCGCACCGATGCAGTCGTTCGATGTCGAGGTGCGCGGCGCCGGGATCGTCGGCAAGAGCCTGGCGCTCTCGCTCGCCGCGCTCGGCCTCGACGTCGCGCTGCGCGGCGCGACAACGAGCCGCGACGACGTCCGCGCCTACGCGATGAGTCCGTCGTCGATCGAGCTGCTGCGCCGCCTGAACGTCTGGGACACGCTCGCCGCGGACGCGAAGACCGCGGTCCACGACATGGTCGTGCACGGCGACACAGCGGCGGGCGTGCTCGCGTTCTCGGCGTGGCGGCAGTGCGTCGGCGAGCTGGCGGTCATCACCGACGCCGGCGCGCTCGAGCGCGCGCTCGACGCCGCGCTCGCCGGCGCAGCGCGGGTGACGCGCGTCGACATCGACGTCGAAGCGTCGCTGGTCGCCCATTGCGAAGGTCGCGCCGCGGCCACTCTTGCAGCGCTCGGCGCGGCGACGACGTTCGAGCGCAGCGACACCGGCCAGCGCGCGATCGCGGCGCGCGTCGTCGCGTCGCTGCCGCACCGGCACGTCGCGCGGCAGTGGTTTCGCTCGCCCGATGTCCTCGCGCTGCTGCCGTTCGACCGACCCGAGCGCGAGCGTTCGTATGCGCTCGTCTGGTCGCTCCCGCGCGAGCGTGCCGACGCGCTGCTCGCGCTCGACGCGGAAGCGTTCGAGCGCGACCTTGCCGCTGCGGCGGGCAGCGAAGCCGGCGAGTTGTCGCTCGCCTCCGAGCGCGCCGCGTGGCCGCTCGTCGTCGGCGGTGCCGCCGCCTGGTCGGGCCCCGGCTGGGTGCTCGTCGGCGACGCCGCGCACGTCGTCCATCCACTCGCGGGACAGGGGCTCAACCTCGGCCTCGCCGACGTCGCCGCGCTGGCCGCGACGATCGCCGCGCGCGAGCCGTGGCGCGGCGTCGGCGACGAGCGGTTGCTTCGGCGCTACGAACGGCAGCGGGCCGCGCCGACGTGGGCGATGCGTCAAATCACCGACGGTTTGTTGCGTTTGTTCGAGGCTTCCCCGGCACTGATCCGCGAACTCCGCAACAATGGCATGGCTCTCGTCGACCGCGTCCCGCCGCTCAAGCGCTGGCTCACGCGCCGCGCCCTCGATTCCTGAAGGATCGCCATGAACCGCATCGCCCGCGCCGCCACCGCACTCGTCTTCGCGCTCGCGCTCGCGCCCGCATTCGCGGACGAAGCGGCGATCCGCAAGAACATCAGCGAGCGGGTGCCGAACTTCCCGAAGATCGACGAGGTCACCAAGACCGCGATCCCCGGCATCTACGAGCTGCGCATCGGCACCGACATCCTCTACACCGACGAGGAAGGCAACTACGTCATCGAGGGCCAGCTGATCGAGACGAAGACGAAAACCAACCTGACCGAGCAGCGCGTCGCCAAGCTGACCGCGATCGACTTCAAGACGCTGCCGCTGAAGGACGCCATGGTCTGGAAGCAGGGCAACGGCGAACGCAAGCTCGTCGTCTTCGCCGACCCGAACTGCGGCTACTGCAAGAAGTTCGAGCGTGACCTGCAGTCGATCAAGGACGTCACCGTCTACACGTTCCTCTACCCGATCCTCGGCGGCGACTCGCCCGAGAAGTCGAAGCAGATCTGGTGCTCGAAGGACAACATCAAGGTCTGGCGCGACTGGATGATCAAGGGCACGCCGATCGCCGAGAGCCCGGCGTGCGACACCTCGGCGCTGCAGCGCAACCTCGCGCTCGGCCGCAAGCACCGCATCACCGGCACGCCGGGCCTGGTCTACGAGGACGGCAAGATGCAGCCGGGCGCGGTCGGCGCCGACGCGGTCGAGCGCCAGCTCGTGCAGAGCCGCGCCAAGGTCAACGGCGGCTGATCCGCCGCTGCCGGGCTACATCCGGTAGCTCGGGTCCTTGCGGTCGACGAGGCGCTGCAGCGCAGCGAAGACGTCCTCGCCGGCGCCGTGCTTCGGGTGGAACTGGAGCGAGTCGACGACGCACTTCTCGAGCACCGCCCGCGCGATCGGCATCGCCTCGCCCATCGATTGGGTCGCCAGCTGCACCTCGCACGCGCGCACCGTCGTCCAGAGCAGCGCCAGCGCGTGCGGCAGCGTCTCGCCGATCGTCACCGGGCCGTGGTTGCGCAGCAGCACGACGGGCTTCCCTTCGGAGCTGGCAAGGATGCGCGCGCCTTCGTCGGCGTGCACGGTGATGCCTTCGAAGTCGTGGTACGCGATCTTGCCGTACAGCTGCGCGGCATAGAAGTTGGTGAACGCGAGGCCTGCCTTCAGGCAGCAGACCGCCTGCGTCGCCGTCGTGTGGACGTGCATCACGCAGTGCGCGTCCGCCATCGTCCTGTGGATCGCGCCATGGAAGGTGATCCCTGCCGGATTGATCGGCCAGTCGGAGTGCTCGACGATCGAGCCGTCGAGGTCGACCTTGACGAGGTTGGACGCACACACCTCCGAGTAGTGCAGGCCGAACGGGTTGATGAGGTAGTGCGACGGCTCGCCGGGGACGCGCAGC
>DATJIM010000011.1:0-7165 GCA_035493195.1 Caldimonas sp. | reverse complement strand
GATCGCAGCGCGGCGCGAAGCATGCGATTGCGGGCGCCGAAGCTGATATCCGGGTTAACCCACCGCCCCCGTGCTTCGGGTGCGAGCCGCGCGTCAAGCGTCGAGCGGGCGCGCTTCGCCGAG
Organism: Caldimonas sp.; assembly: GCA_035493195.1. Lineage (GTDB taxonomy): Bacteria > Pseudomonadota > Gammaproteobacteria > Burkholderiales > Burkholderiaceae_C > Schlegelella_A. The sequence goes on along the minus strand of DATJIM010000011.1, from coordinate 7,042 downwards.
GTTGCGGCGGAACAGGCTGAAGAGCCGTTCCCAGTGCCGCTCTGCCGAGGGCTTGTGATAGATGCCGGCGCGCAACGGAAACGCGAAGCCGTGCTCGGCGCCCGGGTACCACTCGAGGCGGTAATTCGTTCGCGCAGCGTCGAGCGCCGACTGGAGTTGAGCGACGATCTCCGGCGGTGCCCACTTGTCGATCTCGGCGCACGCGAAATACGCCTCGCAGCGCACCTTGGCGACCATGCGGTGCGCCGAGTCGGGCGCGTCGGTGACGAGCCTGGCGCCGTAGATCGAGGCGATGCAGCGCAGCCGATCGGGAAACGCCGCGGCAGCCCAGATCACGAACGGGCCGCTCATGCAATAGCCGACCGCGCCGATGCGCGACCGGTCGGCGTTCTTGTCGGCATCGACGAAGGCGAGCATCGCCGCCGTATCGCACTCGACGGTGCGGCGGTCGAGCGCGTCCATGTACGTGAACATCTCGGCGAAGCCGGCGTCGTTGCGCTCGCGCAGGAAGTAGTCGCGGCTCCTGCGGTAGTACAGGTTCGGCAGGACGACGAAGTAGCCGACGCTCGCGATCCGCCGCGCCATGTCGTGCAGCTCCTCGCGCTTGCCCGGTGCGTCCATGTAGAAGAGGACGACGGGGAACGGCCCGCCTTCGTCGGGATGGACGACGAAGGTGTTCATCGCGCCGTCGGCGGTCTTGAGGTCGAGGTCGCGTTCGATCATGCAGTGCTCGCTCTCGATGATGAACCGGGCGGCCAGCGGTCGTGCGCGGTCGCCGGCACGCGCTGGCCCCAGACGTCGATCGCCAACGCGCGGCCTGCGAGCGTCGACGGCGCGACGCCGCGAACATAGCCGAGCGCGAGGCAGCGTCCGCAGGCATCGCTCCAGCCCGCCGACGAGACCTCGCCGACTGGCTCGCCGTCGACGAAGATCGTCTCGCCGCCCCAGATGTACGCATCAGCGTCGTCGACGGCGATCGTGACGAGCGACTTCCCCGCGGTCGTGCCGGCGAGCCGGCGCAGCGCGTCGCGGCCGATGAAGCGGTCGCGCTTGTCGAGCTTGACGGCGAACATCGTCCCGGCCTCGAAAGGCGTGTCGTCGGGGCCGAGCTCGGCGCCCCAGGCGCGCCGTCCCGCCTCGATCCTGAGCGCGTCGAGCGTCCAGTAGCCGGCGTCGACGAGACCGCTGCCGTCGATACCGAGCCCCTCGCTCGCGGCGTGCAACGCGAGCCAGACGTGGCGCGCCGTCTCGATCGGCACGTAGAGCTCGTAGCCGGGGCCGCCGACGTAGCTCATCCGCGCCGCGCGAACGCGCGCGAAGCCGACATCGATCTCGCGCGTCGTCGCGAACTTGAGCTGCTCGGGGCCGATCGCGTCGAACGTTCCCGCCGCAGCGACACGGCCGAGCAACGCGCGCGCGTTCGGCCCCATCAGCGAGAGGACGCTCGTCAGCGCGGTGACGTCGGTCGCGATCGCGGTCTCGCCGACGCGCGTGTGGCGCGCGATCCAGTCGAGGTCGCGAGGCGTCTGCGCCGAGCCGGTGACGACGAGAAAGCGCTCGGAGGCGAGGCGCGTCACGGTGACGTCGCTCTCGAAGCCGCCACGATCGTTGAGCATCGGCGTGTAGACCATCTTCCCGGGCGCGATGCCCATGTCGTTCGCGCACAGCCGCTGCAGCAGCGCGAGCGCGTCGCGGCCCTGGAGCAGGATCTTGCCGAACGACGTCTGGTCGTAGATCGCGACGGCACGCCGCGTCGCGCGCTGCTCGCGGACGACGTCGGCGAGCCACGCCGGCTTGCCGAGCGTCGGCGGATACGGCGGCGCGGTGCGCTCGTTCTCGGCGCGAAAGACGTTGGCGCGCTCCCAGCCGTTCTTCGCGCCCCAGACCGCGCCGCGCGCGGCGAGCAGGTCGTAGAGCGGGCTCGTCTTCAACGGCCGCGCGGTTTCGAGCTCGTGGCGCGGCCAGCGCATCGCGTAGTGCAGTCCGAGCGTCTCGCTGGTGCGCTCGGCGAGCGACTTCTTGTTGGCCCAGAACGCCCCGAAGCGGCGGATGTCGACGTCGGCGAGGTCGCCCGGCGGCTCGCGGCCGACGATCCACTCGGCGATCAACCTGCCGGCGCCGCCCGCGTTGGCGATGCCTGCCGAGTTGAACCCGGCGGCGACGAAGAAGCTGCGCAGCTCGGGCGCTTCGCCGAGGATGAAGTTGCCGTCGGGAGTAAAGCTCTCGGGCCCGTTGAGGAGCATCTTGATCTTCGCCGTCTCGAAGCACGGCGCGCGCCGGATCGCCGACGTCATCAGCGGCTCGAACTGCTCCCAGTCCTCGCCGAGCAGCTCGAACTGGAACGTCGACGGGATCGGATCGACCCGCCACGGCTTCGCCTTCGGCTCGAAGCCGCCCATCAGCAGGCCGCCGACCTCTTCCTTGAAGTAGATGAAGCCGTCGGGATCGCGCAGCACCGGCAGCATCGGGTGGACGCCTTCGATGCGGTCGGTGACGACGTAGAAGTGCTCGGCCGACCAGAGCGGAACGTTGACTCCGGCGAGGGCGCCGAGCTGCCGCGCCCACTGGCCGGCGCAGTTGACGACGACCTCGCACGCGATCTCGACCTCGTCGCCGCCGTGGCGGACGCGAACGCCACGCACGGCCGGGACCGCGGCCGTCGTGTCGGTCAGTACAGCGACGACCTCGGCGCCTTCGACGATCGCGACGCCTCGCGTTCGCGCGCCTTTGGCGAGCGACATCGTGAGATCGGCCGGGTTGGCCTTGCCGTCGCCGGGAATCCAGATCGCGCCGGCGAGGTCGTCGGTTCGCAGCGGCGGGAAGAGCTCGCCCGCGCGTTTTGCGGAGATTTCCTCGCACTCGACGCCGAAGCTGCGGGCGAGCGCGAGCTGCCTGCGCAGCGTCATCATCCGCTCGCGCGTCTGCGCGACGTTGACGCTGCCGCATTGCTTCCAGCCGGTCGCGAGCCCCGTCTCCGCCTCGAGCGTGCGGTACAGCTCGATGCCGTACTTGCTCATCCGCGTCATCGTCCGGGTCGGCCGCATCTGGCCGACGAGGCCGGCCGCGTGCCATGTCGTTCCGCACGTCAGCTTGCCCTGCTCGAGCAGGAGCACGTCCTTCTCGCCGAGCGACGCGAGGTGGTACGCCGTCGAGCAGCCGGCGATGCCGCCCCCGATGATCACGATGCGGGAAGAGATCGGCAGCGCCATGGCCTTCATTGTCGCCGCGTCGGAGCGGTCCTACCCACAGCGCCGGTGCTCGCCGGTGGGCGACCGCGCCGAGTCGTCGATGATCGTTGCCCGACTTGCGATTCGATTCGAAGGAGACCGCACATGTACGTGGACGGCTTCGTGATTCCGGTTCCGGCCGGCAACAGGGACGCGTACCTCGTCGCGTCGAAGAAAATGACCTCGGTGCTGAAGCGCCTCGGCGCGCTGCGGGTCGTCGACTGCTGGGGCAGCGACGTTCCCGACGGCAAGGTCACCGACTTCAAGCGCGCCGTCGCCGCGCAATCGGGGGAGACGGTCACGCTCGGCTGGGTCGAGTGGCCGTCGAAGGACGTTCGCGACAAGGCGAACAAACAGATGATGGAAGACCCCGAGATGAAGTCGATGCAGATGCCGTTCGACGGCAAGCGGATGATCTTCGGCGGCTTCGAGGTCGTCGCCGATACCGCGGCGGCCTGACGACGATTCAGCTGGCGCGACCGAGACTCGGCCGAGGACCGAGCGAGGGCATCGCGGCGGGGTGGGCTCCGCTCCATGGAGCGGAACCGGTCACCCCGCGTCCGCGCCAGCGCACTCGGTGCATCGGCGCTTGGCGAGCGTCACGCGAGACGAAGCGCCATCACGCCGGCGATGATCGCGCCGGTGCCGACCGCACGCTGCAGGCGAAAGCGCTCCTTGAGCATGACGACGCCGATCAGCGTCGCGAACAGCACCGACGTCTCGCGCAGCGCGGCCACCGACGCGATCGGTGCTTTCGTCATCGCCCAGAGCGCGATGCCGTAGGCGCCCATCGACGCGCACGAGCCGAGCAGCGCCGCGGGCCAGCGCACGCGCATGGTCGCGAACGTCGGTGCGAGCGAGTGGCGGCGTTGCCAGAGCACGATCGTGAAGTACGGCAGGCCGTCGACGAGGAAGAGCAATGCGACGTACTGGGCGGCGTTGCCGGACGCGCGCACGCCGATGCCGTCGACCGTCGTGTACGCGGCGATGATCGCGGCGTTCGCGAGCGCGTAGCCGAGCGCGTGGCGGCGCGAGCCGCTGTCGCGCGCGGAGCGCGTCAGCCCGATCGCGACGACGCCGCCGCTGATCGCGGCGACGCCGAGCCAGACGGCGAACGGAACGTGCTCGCCGATCAGCTGCCCGCTCGTCAGCGCGACGAGCAGCGGCGCGGTGCCGCGCATCAGCGGATAGGCGAAGCCGAGGTCGCCATGCCGGTAAGCGCCGACGAGCGTCACGTAGTAGCCGACGTGGATGACGACCGACGTCGCGATCCACGGCAGGGCCTCGCGCCGCGGCAGCCCGACCCAAAGGACGAGCGCGGCACCGACGCCGCAGCCCAGGACGTGGATCAGCGCGGTGTCGAGCGCCTGATCGTCGCCGGCCTTGATGAGCGCGTTCCACGACGCGTGGAGGAGGGCGGCGAAGAGGACGGCGGCGACGACCGACCAGCTGAGCGCGGGCGCCATGTCGGCCGCGGCGCGGTCAGCGGACCAGCGCGCAGGCCGCGGCGCGGTCGAGGAAGTGGGCGAGCGTCGGCGTCGCGAGACCGGCCTGCTTGGCGAGGTCGTCCCACTGACGAAGCATCACCGCGTCGCGAGCTCCCGGCTGGGCGAGGAACGCCCCGGCGTCGTCGTCGTCGAAGATGCCTCCCTGCAGCGCGAGGCTGCGCTTCGAGTCCGCCGACAGACGCGCGTAATAGCCCGGGTCGACGTTGCACAGGTAGCGCTTCGCGTCGACGTGCAGCTTGATCGCCTCGAGCACGTCGTCGGCGAAGAGCCCGCGCAGGAACGGCAGCGCGTAGTACTGGTGGGTGTCGTCGACGCCACGCAGCGTCGGCGTCTCGCCTTGATGGTTCAGCAGGTGGCCGAGGTCGTGCAGCAGGCACGCGGTGACGAGCGGGTCGCCGGCGTCGCTCTGCTCGGCGAGGTGCGCGGTCTGCAGCGCATGCTCGAGCTGCGTCACCGGCTCCCCGCTGTACTGTTCGCCGCCGTGGCGCGCGAACAGCAGCTCGATGTCGCAGAGCGAGAGCATCAGCGCGCGGCTGGCGAATGCGCGCCGTCGTCGACCGGCGTCAGCGTCGCGAACTGCGACTGCCGGATCCGCGTCGCCGTCAGCGCGCCGGCCTGCTCGAGGATCGGGTAGGCGACGCCGCAGATGTGCGAATTGATCCGCTTCAGATCGCTGATCAGGTCGAGGTGGAGCGAGCTCGTCTCGATGCTTTGCGTCGTGTTCTCCCGCAGCCGCGCGATATGGTTCGCGGCGTACTCGTGCTCGAGGTCGCGGAAGTGCGCCTTCTCCTCGAGCAGCCGCTTGGCATCGCGGACGTGGCCGTCGAGGAAGACGCTCATCGCGAGCCGCAGGTTGGCGAGCAACCGCTCGTGCAGGTGGACGATCTCGGCCATCCCGGCCTCCGAGAAGCTGCGGTTCTTCTTGACCTTCTTGTCCTCGATGTCGATCAGGACGCGCTCGATGATGTCGCCGATCTGCTCCATGTTGATCGTGAACGAGACGATGTCGGTCCAGCGCCGGCTCTCCTCCTTCGAGAGCGCCTCGCCCGAGATCTGCGTCAGGTAGAACTTGATCGCCGAGTAGAGCTCGTCGACGGTGTCGTCGAGCCTGCGCAGCTCTTCGGAAAGGTGCAGGTCGTTGTTCCGGATCACCGGGACGATGCCGCGCAGCATCGTCTCGACGATGTCGGCCTGGTGCAGCGCCTCGCGCGCCGCGCACGAGATCGCGAGCGAGGGCATCGAGAGCGCGAGCGGGTCGAGGTGGCGCGGGCGCTGGGTCGCGCTCGTCGCCGGCTCGCGGAGCCAGCGGTCGACGGTGCGGCCGACCAGCCCGGTGAAGCCGATGAAGAGCGCCGCCAGGACGACGTTGAAGACGAGGTGGAAGGCGACCACCTGCTGGTGCAGGTTCGGCACCACCTGCTGCAGCAGCACGTGCACCTGCGGCAGGATGGCGATGAAAAGGAGCGCCCCGAGGATCTTGAAGATGAGGTTGCCGAGCGGCAGCCGGCGCACCTGCGGGCTCGCGTTCGCGGTCGCGAGCATCGCCAGCACGCCGCTGCCGATGTTGGCGCCGAGGACGAGGCCGAGCGCGACGTTGGCCGGCAGCATCGCCTGTGACGCCAGCGTCGCGATCAGGAGCACGATCGCCAGGCTCGAGTACGACAGCACGCTGAGGATCGCGCCGACGAGGATGTCGAGCATGACGTCGTTCGGCAGCGCGAGGAGGAGGGCGCGCACCGCCGGCGACTCGGTGAGCGGGCGCGTGGCGCTGACGATCAGCTGCAGTGCGAGCGTGATCAGGCCGAGGCCGATGAGGACGCGGCCGGCCGCGCCGAAGCCGCTGTTCTGGCGCGAGATGAAGATGACGACGCCGGCGAAGATGAGGAGCGGCGACACCCACGAGAGGTCGAACGAGAAGACGACCGCCATCACGCTGGTGCCGACATCGGCGCCGAGCATGACCGCGAGCGCGGCGCTCGTCGGCACCAGGTTCTTGCCGACGAACGAAGAGACGATCAGGCACGTCGCGGTGCTCGACTGGACGATGCTGGTGACGCCGAGCCCCGCGATCAGGGCGCGGAAACGGTTCGAGAAGCTCGCCGCGAGGATGCGCCTCAGGTTCTCGCCGAACACGCGCAGCATGCCGGTGCGCACGATGTGCGTGCCCCAGACGAGGAGCGCGATCGCGGCGAGGAGGTTGAGGAGGTGGAGCATCTGCGGGCGGCGATGTCAGTTCCAGGGCAGCGAGTACGTCTTCAGATTGGTGAAGCTCTTCATCGCTTCCTGGACGCCTTCCTTGTAGCCGAG
>DATJIM010000010.1:0-45091 GCA_035493195.1 Caldimonas sp. | reverse complement strand
CCCGAATACCGGGGCGGATTGCCGGTGTACGCGACGCTGAAGAACGCCGTCGTGCCGGCGCTGCTGCCCGCGTTCGAGCTGCACTGAGGTCGCTCGGCTAGAATGCGCGGCTCGCAAGCCGGCCCTCGGGCCGGCGACACGCGACGCCGGCGTAGCTCAGTTGGTAGAGCAGCGCATTCGTAATGCGAAGGTCGGGAGTTCGACTCTTCTCGCCGGCACCACCGATTCAGTCGAAGGCCGGCAGCGATGCCGGCCTTCTTGCTTGGCGTGCCGGTCACGCGCCCACGTCGCCCGCCCGCGCACCACACGAGCCGACGATGCCGGCTGCGGCGCACTGGCAGTCGCTGCCGCACCGGCACGGCGCGCCGCTGGCCTGCGGGATCGCCGGCGCGGCGGCCTGGCAGCCGCAGGTGCAACCGGTGCCCGGGCAGGCGGTGCAACGGCAGAGATTGGTGTCCTGGGAGTTCATGGCGTTTCCTTTGCTGGGTGTCGAACCCGGCGGGTCCGTGGAAACGCATTCTGTGAAGACGCGGCGTCGACGAATTGAACGAAACGGCTAATCTGCGCCCACCGATGTCCTCAGCGTCGAACCCCGCTTCGTCGACCGCGCCTGCGCGGGCGCGGCCGGTGATCGGCATCGGCCGCATCCTGCTCTGGAGCGGCGGCAGCCTCTGGATCGGCCGACACGCCGGCCGCGCTGACGAGCACGCGCACCACGCGATCCAGATCGCGCTCGCGCTGCGCGGCAGCTTTCGCATGGACGACGACGGCGCGGGCTGGCGCGAGCACCGCGGCGCGATCGTGATGCCGCACCGCCGCCACCAGTTCGACGGCTGCGGCAGCGACATCGCGACGATCTTCGTCGAGCCCGAGACCTCGGACGGCCGCACGCTGCTCGCCCGCAATGCCCGCGTCGGCGTCGCGCCGCTCGACCCCGCAACGGTCGAGCGCATGGCCGCACCGCTGCGCGCGAGCTTCGACCGCGGCGACGACGATGCGGCGCTCGCCGCACGCGCGCGCGACGCAGTGTCGCTGCTCGCCGGCGCGGTGCCGGCCACGGACACCGTCGATCCCCGCATCGAGCGCGCGATCGCGTGGACGCGCGACCGGCTCGCCGCGCCGATCACGCTCGCCGATGCGGCCGCGGTCGCACATCTCTCGCCGAGCCGCTTCCGCCATCTCTTCGTCGCCCAGACCGGCGTCTCGTTTCGCGCCTACCTGCTGTGGGCACGCGTCGCCGCCGCGATGGCCGCCGGAATGGCCGGCGAGTCGTGGACCACCGCTGCGCAGGACGCGGGCTTCGCCGACTCGGCGCACTTCAGCCGCACCTGCCGGCGCATGTTCGGCATCGCGCCAGCGATGCTCGTCAGGGGCTAGACGCGCGATCGACTCCGGGCGCCACGCTGCTCTCCAGCTCGCGCTCGGCGCGCAGGCTCTCGAGATCACGGGAGATCGTCACGACGGCGAGCGTGCGGCCGCCCTTGAGGTAGCGCACCGCGCAGTCGCGCTCGGCAGGCGAGCCATCGATGTCGATCCGATCCCACCGCTCGGCGTGGCCGACGTACTGGATCGCCACGTCGTAATGCTGGCTCCAGAAGAACGGCGTCACGTCGAAGGGCTTCCGGCGGCCGAGGATGTTGAGCGCGGCGACCTGCGCCTGGCGCTCGGCGAGCACCCAGTGCTCGACGCGGATGCGCTCGCCCGAGCGGACGTCGGGCCAGCGCGCGATGTCGCCGGCGGCGAAGATGCCCGGCGCGCTCGTCTGCAGGTACGCGTCGACGCTGACGCCGCGGTCGACCGCGAGCCCGGCCTGCTCGGCGAGCGCGACTGCCGGGCGAACGCCGACTCCCGAGACGATCAGGTCGGCAGCGATCGTGCTGCCATCGGTCAAGGTGGCGTACGCACCGTCGAGCTTCGCGACGGTCGCGCCGAGATGGAACTGCACGCCGTGCGAGACGTGGAGGTCGTGGACGAAGCGGCCGAGCACCTCGCCGAGCACCTTCTCCATCGGCACGCGCTCCGGTGCGACGACGTGGACGTCGAGACCTCGCGCGCGCAACGACGCCGCAACCTCGAGGCCGATGAAGCTCGATCCGATCACCAGCGCCGACCGCGCCGACGCTGCGCGCGCCGCGATCGCCCGGCCGTCGGCGAACGTCCGCAGCGTCTGCACCTGTCCGGGTGCCGCTCCGGGAACCGCGAGCTGCACGGGGTCGGCGCCGGTGGCGAGCAACAGCGCGTCGAAGCGTCGGGTCGCGCCGCCATCGAGGCGAACCTCGCGACGCGCCACGTCGATCGCCGCGACGCGGGTATTCAAGAGCAGCTCGATGCGCCGCTCGGCGTACCAGTCCTCGCCACGCAGCGGCATCCAGTCGGCGGGCGCAGTGCCGGCGAGGTAGTCCTTCGACAGGTTCGGGCGGTCGACCGGCGCGTCGGCGTCGGCGCTGATCATCAGCAGCTGCCCGTCGTAGCCCTCGCGGCGCAGCATGTCGGCGGCGGCGAGGCCGGCCGCACCGCCGCCGACGATGACGACGTCGGCGAGCGGCGGATTGCGGTGCGATCGCGGCGGCGCGACGATGCGCTCGCGCACGAACGCCTGCTCGCCGGCGCGCTCGACGCGCCAGCACGGCAGCGGATCGAGCGCCGGTGCGCACAGCGCTTCGCCGCTGCGAATATCGAACTGGGCGTGGTGCATCGGGCAATGCAGCACGCGCCCCTGGAGCAGGCCGGCGGCGAGCTCGGCATGGTAGTGCGTGCACTGTGCGCCGACCGCGTACAGCGCGTCGCCTTGGCGCAGCAGGATCGCGTCTTCGCCGTCGACCCGGCCGCGCAGCATGGCGCCGTCGGCGAGGGTCGAAAGGGAAACACCGGCCTTCAGATCGGGCAAGGAAGAGTCGGTCATGGCGAGCGGTGGTGGTGGACGGTTCGCGCGGCGGAGCGGCGCGGACCCCGACAGCGTACTCGGGTGGAGAATCGGCAGCGACCCTGGCAACGACAGAGCGCGTCCGCATAGGATGCGTCCGGCCCCGCCCGCGTTCCCGTCGCCACTGCATGAAAGTCCTCGTCGGCACCGCCTCCTGGAGCGACAAGTCGCTCGTCGCCTCGAAGAAGTTCTATCCGCGCGGAGCGAGCACGCCCGAGGCGCGGCTGCGCTTCTACGCGACGCGGTTCCCGCTGGTCGAGGTCGACACGTCGTACTACGCGATCCCGCTCGCGCAGACATCGCAGGCGTGGGCCGACCGGACGCCGGCGCACTTCGCGTTCAACATGAAGGCGTTTCGCCTCTTCACCGGCCACGCGACGTCGCCGCGCGTGCTGCCGCCCGACCTGCGCGCCGAGCTGCCGGCGCTCGAGAAAGCGAACTTCTACTTCCGCGACGTCCCGTCCGAGCTGCGCAGCGCGCTCTGGGACCGTTTCAAGGAAGCGCTCGAGCCGCTGCGCGCGTCGGGCAAGCTCGGCATGGTGCACTTCCAGTTCGCGCCCTGGCTGCTGCGCAACAAGAGCGGCCTCTCGCACGTCGAGCTCTGCGTCGAGGCGATGCAGGGCTACACCGTCAGCGTCGAGTTCCGCAACAAGACCTGGTTCGACGACGCCCATCTCGGCCAGACGCTCGCCTTCGAGCGCGCGCTCAACGTCGTCCACACCGTCGTCGACGGTCCGCAGGGCTTTCACAACACGGTGCCGCCGGTGTGGGAGTCCACCCACATGAATTACTCGCTGGTGCGCCTGCACGGCCGCAACGACGAGACCTGGAACATCAAGGGCGCGACGGTCGCGTCCGAGCGCTTCGACTACGACTACTCCGACGCCGAGCTCGACGACATCGCGGCCCGCGTCGAGCGCCTCGCGCCCGAGACGTTCACCACCCACGTGGTGATGAACAACAACAACGAGGACCAGGGCCAGCGCAACGCGGCGACGCTGACGCGCATCCTCGAGGCGCGGCGACACGCGCGCGTGCCCAGGCTCGTCGCTGCGGCGCCCGATGCGCTGGCGCCGAGCGCGATGCCGAGCGACGAGCTGATCGAAGGCTCGGCGTGGGTCACCGAGGAGGCTTCAGCCGCTTGACGCGCCCGGGCCGCCCCCGGCGACCGTGCTCATCGCGGCGCGCGGCGCGTCGAGGGCTGCGCCCGCCGGCGCGTCCAGAACGCGAGCATGCCGAGGCCGAGCGCGACGAGCGCAGTCGTCTGCGGCTCGGGCACCGCGGTGACGGCGAGGATCTGGCCGCGGACCTCGCCGCTCGGGAACTGCGAGGTGTGGAAGTTGATGTACGAGTGCCCGGCGAGGATGTTGCCGAGCTGCGCGGCGAAGGTCGTGCTGTTGCCCTCGGGCGCGTCCCACTTGCCGCTCACCGTGCCGCCGACGCCGGTCGCGAACGGCGTGAAGACGACGTCGTTCGGGTTGTTGTCGTTGAACGGCGTGCCGATGAAGCCCCAGACGACCGGCGCCGTCGTCCCCGGCACGGCGGTCGGCGAGGCGTGGATGTGCGCGTTCGTCAGATTGTCGTTGGTGTCGGCCGTCTGGGTGCCCGTGAAGTCGATGTTGAAGACCGTCGCCGAGAACGACATCGACGTGTGCGCGTCGTTGATCTGGAACGTCGCGTTGCCGAACGACGCCGGTCGCGGCGCACCGGTGGTGGTCGTCGGGATCACCGTCGGCCCTTCCTGGGCGTTGGTGAGCGTCGCGGTGAGCATGATCGGCTGCGCCGCAGCGCCGGCAGCCGCACCCGCCGCGAACAGCGCGACGAGCGTGTGAGCGATTCTGGACATGGCTCCTCCGAAGGACACGCCGCGCGCACCCCTGGGCGCGGCGTTCGAACGCCGGCAAACGGCGCTCCCTCGCGAGTCAGTGTTTGTTCGTAGCGTCGTGTGCCGCCTTGGCGGCGGCCTGCGCCGACTTCAGCTCGGCCTTCGCGTCGCTGGTGCACCGCTTGCGCCGCGCCGCGGCGGCGCGACGCACGCTGGCAACGTCGGCGGCGCGCACGCGCGCGCAGCGCCGGTCTCGCCGCGTCGGCTCATGGCGAGGTCGCGGTCGCGGCGCGCGCGCCTCGGCGACCGCGCCGCTGCCACGCCGCGACGACCACGAGCCCGGAGAGCAGGAGCACGAGCTCCGAGGGCTCGGGCACCGCGACGAGCATGGCCTGCGCGAGCAGCGCGTGCCCGGCCGCGGTCGGATGGATGCCGTCCCAGTAGAGAGCGGTCGCGGGATCGCACTGTTCCGACGGCGCGCCGCACGCGTCCGTCACGTTGATCAGGCCGAAGCTCGCCGGATCGGCGACGATGTCGTTCTGCAGGCCGAAGACGTCGAAGATCGACACGCCGGCTTCGCCATCGAGCTGCCTCGAGAGAAAGCGGTTCATGACCCGCGACACGCGCGATCCGAGGAACGTCGCGCCGGCACCGAGGTCGGTGACCGCAGGCGCGAGGCCGAGGTCGGGAACGTCCCAGACGACGATGTGCTGCGCGCCGGCGGCCTGCAATTGGTCGACGATCGTGCCGATCGACTGCGCGTACGCGCTCGCCGCCGCGCGGATGGTCGCGCCTGGAGTCGGCGACATCGCCGCAGCGACGAGGGCATCGCGGGCGTCGTTGCCGCCGCCGGCGACGACGAAGAGCGCGTCGGCGGGTGCGACGTTGCCGACCGACTGGAGAAACATGCCCTCCTGCGCCAGGAGGCTCGGCGGCAGTCCGGTGCCGTCGGTGGCGACGCGCGCGCCGCCGAACGCATCGTTGCCGCCGCCGAGCAGCGCCGGCTGCCCCGAGAGCGGCAGGCCGAGCGCCGATGCGAAGGTTCGCGCCCAGACGTCGCCGTTGGTGAACTGTCCCGACGCGTAAGGCTGACTCGGGACGTAGCTGTTGCCGGTGATGACCTGCGCCGGATCGCTGCCGATCACGAGGGCGAGGTTGCCGGGGTCTGTGAGGCTGTCGCCGAAGAAGACGATCTGGCTGAACTGCGCCGACGCGGTGGTGGTCGCCGCGGCGAAGAAGATCGCCGCTAACGAGTGGACGAAGGCATGGCGGCGCAGCATGGTGTCTCCTCGCGTGGTGTCGCCGGAGTCGCAGCGCTCGCGCGCGCGTCGGCCGTTCTGCGGGGGAGTGTACGGCGGCGTCGCGCGAGGGGCGACGCGGGCCGACCTGCGGCGCCTCGCGGCGGCGCTGCCTTCAGCTGCGGCGGCGGACGATGAAGCCGATCGCGCCGAGGCCGCTGACGAAGAGCGCGAACGTCGTCGGCTCTGGCACCGGCGTGGTCGTCACCGTTGCCGTCATCTGGCCGTAGATGGTGGCGCCCGAGCTCGACAGCGGCGGCGGCGCGTCGATCGCGATCGTCACCAGGCCGAGGCTGTCGAAGTCGAACGTGACCGGGTTCGGCTTCGAGAACGTCAGGAAGTCGCTCGGCCCCGCCGAATGCCAGGCGAACGGCAGGTCGAACTGCTGCGTGACGCCGTCGATCGTGAGGTCGATCCAGGCGTCGAACGACGGCGTCAGCGTGCAGCTGTAGCAGTTCGGGCCGACCTCGAAGCTGTACGAGCCGAGCGTCACGACCGCAGGGGCCGGCGACGCCGCGACCGTGACGGTGTCGCCGACGAATCGAAACGTGTCGTACGGCGTCGTGAACTCCGAGCCGATCGACGTTTGCACGTACGAGCCGACGTGGATGTCGACCGCGTGCGCCGAGCCGGCGAAGGCGGCTGCGGCGAGCGCGGCGGCCCCGAGTCGCAGGATCGATCGAACGGACGACATCTCGCTTCCTTGCTGCACGACGACGCAACGCACGCCGTCATCGATGCGAATTGTTCCGGGCTTGGTCGCGCAAGCGCCGACCGTCGGCCGGAGCGGCGTCGATCGCGTGACCTCGATCGCGGCGAAAAGTCGCGGCCGCCGCGTGGTGTCGCGCGGCACCATCGCCGCCGTGACAAAAGTCGACCGCGCGACGCGCGCGTGCCGACGAACGGTTCACCCCACCCACGCCGCGCGGCCGTTCAACGATCGTCGTCAACGCCGTCCGGAGAATCGCCATGCCCACGCGCCGCGCCCTGCTCACCATCCTCGCCGCCGCCGCGGCTGCCGCTTGCACGTCGCCGCCTGCGGCGGCAGTCGGCTCGATCGTCGACGTCCAGATCGTCGATCGCGGCCGCGGCGAGACGCTGACGACGTGGCGACATCGCGGCGGCACGTGGGTCGCCGGCCGCCCCGGCGACCGCTACGCGGTGCGGCTGACCAACCGCAGCGGTGGCCGCGTGCTCGTCGTCCTCTCGGTCGACGGCGTCAACGCGGTGAGCGGCGAGAACGCCGCGGTCGGGCAGACAGGCTACGTGCTCGCGCCGTACCAGACCGCAGACATCACCGGCTGGCGGAAGAGCTACGCCGAAGCCGCTGCGTTCTACTTCACCGCGCTGCCGGATTCGTACGCGGCGCGCACCGGTCGTCCCGACAACGTCGGCGTCATCGGCGCCGCGGTGTTTCGCGAGCGCGTCCCCGAGCCGCCGCTCGGCAGCTGGTTCAGTCCGGCGCCGCCGCTCGCCAAGGATGGCGCGGCGAGCGGTCGCATGGAAGCCGAGCGGCAGGCACCGGCGGCGGCAGCAGCGAACGATGCCGCCGCTCCGGCCGAGAAGTCGGCGTCGCGGCGCGCGCAATCGGAGCTCGCGCAGCGCGACGACCGCAAGCTCGGCACCGGCCACGGCGAGCGCGAATATTCGCCGACGACGCAGACGCAATTCGAGCGCGCGTCGTCGTCGCCGTCGGAAATCGTCCAGGTGCGCTATGACAGCGTGCAGAACCTGATGGCTGCGGGCGTGATCCCCCGGCCGCGACCGATTCCGCGCCAGCCCGACGCGTTCCCGTCGTTCGTTCCCGACCCGGCCTGATTCGCTTCGGGGCGCACCGGGCCGGACCTCGCGCGCGCGAGCGCTCGGGGTCCTCCGTGCGCCGATGGCGAAGATCGCGAAGCTGCGCGCGATCGCCCTCACGGCTTCGCGTCGGGGAAGAAGAGCTGCTGGCCGTTGATCTCGTAGCTCGCGATCGTCTCCTGCCCTGCCGGCGAGACGACCCAGTCCGAAAACGCCTGCGCGAGCTCGCGCTTGACGTGCGGATGCTTGGCCGGATTGACGACGATCACGCCGTACTGGTTGAAGAGGCGGGTGTCGCCTTCGACCAGGATCGCGAGGTCGGCACGGTTCTTGAAGTTGAGCCAAGTGCCGCGGTCGGCGAGCACGTACGCGTTCTTCGCCGACGCGATGTTGAGCGCCGGGCCCATGCCGCAGCCGCACTCCTCGTAGTGCGCCATCTTCTCCTTCGGAGCGTCGACGCCAGCCTGCTTCCAGTAGCGAAGCTCGGCGGCGTGCGTTCCGCTCTTGTCGCCGCGCGACAGGAACGTCGCGCTCGGGCTCGCGGCGAGCTTGGTCAGCGCGGCGACGATGTCCTTGCCGCGAACGCCGGCGGGGTCGCCCTTCGGGCCGACGAGGACGAAGTCGTTGTACATGACGTCGCGCCGCGGCAGGCCCCAGCCTTCGGCGACGAATCTCTCTTCCGCAGCGCGGTCGTGGACGAAGAGGACGTCGGCGTCGCCGCGGCGGCCCATGTCGAGCGCCTGGCCGGTGCCGACGGCGATCACCTTGACCTCGATCCCGGTCGCTTTCGTGAACGCCGGCAGCAGGTGCGGAAAGAGCCCGGACTGCTCGGTGCTCGTCGTCGATGCCATCACGATCGAGCGTTCCTGGGCGTGTGCGGGTTGCGCGAGCGCGACCGGCAGCGCAGACGCGAAGAATGCGAGGACAGCGCGGCGAGCGCGCACGGGAAGGAGGGGGTTCACGGCACGGCTGGGTCGGCGAACAGATCGTCGCGGCGACGCCCGGCGGCGGTGTCGAAGAATTCGCGCGCAGGCGCGTCGAGGTCGACGCGGCCCGCGTCGAGATGGACGATGCGCGTCGCCAGGCGGCGCGCCTGGCCGAGATCGTGCGTGCTGAAGACGATCGTCGTGCCGTCGGCGGCGAAACCGGCGAGGAGCTTCTCCACTGCCGTCTTGGCGTCGGGATCGAGGCTCGCCGTCGGCTCGTCGAGCAGCAGCAGCTCCGGGCGCGTCGCCCACGCACGCGCGAGCGCGAGCCGCTGCTGCTCACCCCCGGAAAGGGCGCGCGCCGGTCGCGCAGCGAGCGCTTCGAGACCGACGCGGGCGAGCGCTTCGCCGGCGCGCGCGTGGCGCTCTTCGGCGGCCGTCGCGCGCTCGGCGAGCCAGAGCGCGATGCGCAGGTTGCTCCACACGGAAAGGCGGAGCAGGAACGGCCGCTGGAACACCATCGCCTGGCGCAGCGGCGCAACGCCGATCCGCCTCGTGCCCTCGTGCGCGACGACGCCGTGCAGCACGCGCAGCAGCGTCGTCTTGCCCGAGCCGTTGGCGCCGACGAGCGCGATGACCTCGCCGGGGCGGACGTCGAAGTCGATCGGCGCGAGCGCGCACACAGCGCCGTACGACACGGCTGCGGCGCGCAGCTGCACGAGCGCTGTGCAGTCGCGGCCCGTCGCGGTTGCCGCGACGTGGCTCGCCGCGTGTGCGGGTCCCGCGGCGCCGGGCACGTCAGCGCCCCGCACCGCCCGCAGCCGCTTGCCGTTCATCGCCATTCCGCGACCGCGACCGCGTGGCCGCGCGGGACGAGCGCGACGAGCACGTTGAGCAGCGCGACCACCGCGAGCAGGACGATGCCGAGCGCGAGCGCGAGCGGCAGGTCGCCCTTGCTCGTCTCGAGTGCGATCGTCGTCGTCATGACGCGCGTGTAGCCGTCGATGTTGCCGCCGACGATCATCACCGCGCCGACTTCGGCGATCGCTCGTCCGAACGCGATCAGGAGCAGCGTCACGACTGCCCAGCGCTCATGCAGGAGCATCAGCGCGGCGCGCGCGAACGTTCCCGCGCCGAGCGAGCGCAGTTGCTCGCCGCCTTCGCGCAGCGCGTCGGCGACGAGCTGGCGCGCGAGCGCGGCGATGACCGGCAGCGCGAGGATCGTCTGTGCGATGACCATCGCGGCCGGCGTGAACAGGATTCCCCAGCCGCCGAGCGGGCCGCTGCGCGACAGCAGCAGATAGACGGCGAGACCGACGACAACCGATGGCAGCGCGAGCAGCGTGTCGAGGACGAGCAGCACGGCACGCTGTCCGGGGAAGCGCGCCGCCGCCAGCCAGGCGCCGCCGGCGAGCCCGAGCCAGGCGGCGCACAGGCACGCCGCTCCGCTCACCGCGAACGAGAGGGCGACCGTGCGGACGAGCGCCGCGTCGGCATGGACAATCAGGTCGAGCGCGAGCGAAGCCGCCTCGCCCACCGCGCTCATCGGTCCGGCTCCATCAGGCGGGCCATTCTCGACGTCTCCGGCGCCGCAGACGATATGAAGATGCATGCATAAGGTCGAGCTCACGTACGCGCTGCACGCCAGAGACCGCGCGCCGCGCGAGCTCCACCATCCGCTGATCGAGCTGCTCGGCGCGATCCACGCCCAGGGCTCGATCTCGGCCGCGGCGCGCCACCTCGGCCGTTCGTATCGCCACGTCTGGGGCGAGCTCAAGCGCTGGGAAGGCGAGCTCGGCCACGAGCTGCTCGTCTGGAGCAAGGGTCAGCGCGCGTCGCTCACGCCGTTCGGCGCCAAGCTGCTCTGGGCCGAGCGGCAGGCGCAGGCGCGGCTCGCTCCGCAGCTCGCAACGCTGCGCGGCGAGCTCGAGCGCGCGTTCGCGATCGCTTTCGACGACGACGCCGCGGTGATCGAGATCGCGGCGAGCCACGACGAGGCGCTGCCGCTGCTGCGCGAATGGACGGCGCGACGATGCAACCTCCACCTCGACATCGGCTTCGTCGGCAGCGTCGACGCGCTCGCGGCGCTGAACGACGGGCGGTGTCTCCTCGCCGGCTTCCACACGCTGGTCGACGTGCCGCCGCGATCGCAGACGGCGCGCACGTATCGCCCGCTGCTCAAGCCCGGGCGGCACCGGCTGATCGGCTTCGCGTCGCGCAGCCAGGGGTTGATCGTCGCCGCCGGCAATCCGCTCGGGCTCGCCGGCGTCGCCGACCTCGCGAGCCCTGGCGTGCGCTTCGTCAACCGCGCGCGCGGCACCGGCACGCGCGTTGTCCTCGACGAGCTGCTCGCGACGACGGGGACGAGCGCTGCCGCGATCGACGGCTACGACCGCATCGAGCCTTCGCACCGCGCCGTCGCGCAGGCGGTCGCGAGCGGCAGCGCCGACGCCGCGCTCGGCATCGAGGCGGTCGCGCGCGACCGCGACCTCGACTTCGTTCCGCTCGCCGAGGAGCGCTACTTCCTCGCGACGCTTGCCGAGCATCTCGACCGCGCTCCGGTCGTCGCCTTGCGCGGCGCGCTCGCTTCGCGCGAATGGCAAGCGACGCTCGCCGCGCTTGCCGGCTATGTGCCGATGCAGAGCGGCGAGGTCGTCTCGCCGGCGGCGGTGCTGCCGTGGTGGCGATCGACGAAGCGCTGAGCTGCGGGTCTCGCGCGCGAGCGCGCCGTCAGGCAGGCCGAGGCGCGAAGTCCTTCAGGTGCAGCGCACGCCAGACCTTCTCCGGCGTCAGCGGCATCTGCAACCGCTCGGCATCGCGTCCGAGCCCGGCGCGGTCGAGCGCGTCGAGGACCGCGTTGACGGCCGCGGGCGTCGCGCCGATCGTGCCCAGCTCGCCGACCCCCTTGACGCCGAGCGGATTGAGCGCAGTCGGCACCGAGGTGTCGAACTCGGTGCGGAACAGGCTCGTGCCGAAGTCGGCCCGCGGCACCGCGTAGTCCATGAAGCTGCCGGTGACGAGCTGGTGGCTGTCGCGGTCGTAGACGATCTGCTCGCCGAGCGCCTGGCCGATGCCTTGCACCGCGCCGCCTTCGACCTGGCCGCGCGCGATCGTCGGGCTGACGACACGACCGATGTCGTTGACCGACGCGTACGCGACGACCTTGACATCGCCGGTCTCGGGATCGACCTCGACCTCGCAGACGTGGCACGCGTTCGGCCACGTGGCGCCGCCGACGGTCGTTGCGCCGTCGAGGTGGATGCGATGCTCCGGCTGGCGCGCCGCGAGCGCGAACAGATCGATGCCGACGTCGGTCCCGACGACCGAAAAGCGCCCCGCGCGGTACTCGATGTCTTGCGCCGCCGCCTCGAGCGCCTCGCCGGCGAGCGACTTCGCGTGCTCGACGGTGCGCTCCGACGCGACCTGCACCGCCGAGCCGCCGGTGAAGAGCGAGCGCGAGCCGGCGCTGCCGAAGCCGTTGCCGCGCGCGGTGTCGCCCTGGACGATGCGGATCTTCTCGATCGGAACGCCGAAGACGTCGACCGCGAGCTGGGCGTAGCTCGTCGCGATGCCCTGCCCCATCGCCTGCGTCGCCGAGAAGATCTCGATGACGCCGTCGCCGGTGACGTCGACGCTGACCTTCTCCTCGAACGCGTTGCCGCCGGTCCATTCGAGGAAGGTCGCGATGCCGCGGCCGCGCAGCATGCCGCGCCGTTTCGACTCCTCGCGCCGCGCTTCGTAGCCGTTCCAGTCGGCGAGCGCGAGCCCCTGGTCGAGGATCTTCTCGAACGCCCCGCAGTCGTAGGTCTGCTTCATCGCGTTCGTGTACGGCATCTGCGCGGGCCGGATCATGTTCCTGCGCCGCAGCTCGGCGGGATCGACCTCCATCTCGCGCGCCGCGGCGTCGAACAGCCGCTCGATCGTGTAGACCGCCTCGGGCCGGCCGGCGCCGCGATAAGGCCCGGTCGGCGTCGTGTTGGTCAGCACCGCCAGCAGGTGGAAATCGATCGTCGCGATGTCGTAGATGCTCGTCGACACCCACGGGCCGATCATCAGCTGGATCGCGATCCCCGCCGGCGTCGGGTACGCGCCGACGTTGGCGCGCGAGCGGACGCGCAGCGCGAGCGCCTTGCCGTTGGCGTCGAGCGCGAGCTCGGCGCGGCTCGTGAGGTCGCGGCCGTGCGACGCCGACAGGAACTCCTCGCTGCGATCCGACTGCCAGTGCACCGGTCGACCCAGCGCGCGCGCCGCGAACGCGACGACGATGTCCTCCGGGTAGGCGCCGGTCTTCATTCCGAAGCCGCCGCCGACGTCGCCGACGACGACGCGCACCTGCTGCTGGGTGATGTCCGGCAGCGTTCCCGAGAGGCCGGCGGCGACGGCGGTCGGCATCTGGTTGCTGATGCGGACCGTGAACGCCTTGCTCGCCGCGTCGTACGACGCGACGACGCTGCGCGGCTCGAGCGAGACCGGCGCGACGCGCTGATTGACGATGTCGAGCGCGACGGTGACCGCAGCGCGAGCGAACGCCGCGTCGGCAGCTGCGGCGTCGCCGTGCCGGATCTCGGCGGCGATGTTGTCGGGTGCGCGGTCGACGAGCGCGGGTGCGCCTGCCGCGGTCGCCTGCTCGACGTCGGTCACCGCGCCGAGCTCTTCGTATTCGACCGCGATCGCGTCGACGGCGTCGCGCGCCGCTTCGCGCGTCTCGGCGACGACCGCGACGACCGGCTCGCCGACGTAGCGGACACGCTCGTGCGCGAGCGCGCGACGCGGCGGGCTCGCCGCCTTGTCGCCGTTGGCGCGGCGAAAGTCGGGTGAGGTCGGCAGCGGCTTGACGCCGGCGGCAGCGAGCTCGGCACCGGTGTAGATGCCGAGCACGCCGGGCATCGCGCGCGCAGCGTCGGCGTCGATCGCGACGATCGTCGCGTGCGCGTGCGGCGAGCGCTGGAACGCGATCACCGTCTGGTTCGGCTCGGGTGCGTTGTCGACGAAGCGGCCGCGGCCGGTCAGGAGGGCAGCGTCCTCGACGCGGATGACCGCGCGGCCGCTGCCGAAGCGCGTGGCGGCTTCCGTCATGCCAGCGCCGCCCACATGTCCTTGTCGCGCTCGGCCGTCCAGATCCGCGGATCGACGTGGCCGGTCGCCTCGTCGAACGCGCGCGAAACGTCGAACGGCATGCAGTGCTCGTAGATCACCTGGCTGCCGTATTTGGGCCGCAACGCAGCGTCGGTGTCGGTGAACACGCGCTTGAGGTCGTGGCCCTGCGCGACGCCGCGCTCGACGCATTCGAGCACCTCGCGGATGAAGGCGCGCGTCGTCGCGATGCCCTCGCGGCACATCGCGGCGTTCGTGAGCGCAGCGCCCCGACCCGGGACGATCGCCGTCGCGCCGAGCGCCTCGACGCGATCGAGCGTCGCCGGCCAGTCGCGGAAGTACGCGTCGCCGGCGTACGCGGTCGCGCCGTACTCGACGAGGTCGCCCGAGAACAGGATCTTCTGCTGCGGCAGCCAGGCGACCGTGTCGCCCTTGGTGTGGCCGCGGCCGAGCTGCATCAGCTGCACCTCGAGCTTGCCGAGCCAGACCGTCATCTCGCCCTTGAACGTGATCGTCGGCCAGGTCAGCCCGGGGATCGTCTCGACGGCGCGAAAGAGCCGCGGGAAGCGCTCGATCTCGCTCTTCATGTCCTGCGCGCCGCGCTCGACGATCAGGTCGCGCGTGTCCTCGCTGGCGATGATCTCGCTCGCGCCGTACGCGCTCGCGCCGAGGACGCGCACCGCGTGGTAATGGCTCATCACGACGTACTTGATCGGCTTGTCGGTGGCGGTGCGGATGTGGCGGATGACGTCGGCGGCCATCACCGGCGTCGCCTGCGTGTCGATCACCATCGCGCAGTCGTCGCCGACGACGACGCCGGTGTTCGGGTCGCCCTCGGCGGTGTACGCGTAGGCGTTCTCGGAGAGCTTCGTGAACGTGACCTTCTTGTCGGCGAGGTCGGCCTGGGAGGCGAATGCTTTGCTCATGACGATGCGGCGGGCAGCGAGGCGAGGAACGACGATACCGCGGCGTGGAATTCGTCGCCGACCTCGACCACGCTCAGGTGCGACGCGTCGGCGAAGACGCGCAGCTCGGCGCCGGCGATCCGCTCAGCGATCGCGCGCGCCATCTCGGGAGTCGCGCCGACGTCGCGCGCGCCGGCGATGACGAGCGTCGGCGTGCGGACCTTGTCGAGGCGGTCGAGCCAGTCGACGCCGGCGACGGCGTGGCAGCACGCGACGTACGCGGCGGGATCGGTGCGCAGCAGCCGCGCGCGCAGCGCCGCGGCGACGTCGGGATGCGCTGCGCGGTAGTCGCTGTGCAGGTAGCGCTCGACGACCGCGTCGGCGACCGCGGCCATGCCGCCTTGCTCGACGGCGGCGATCCGCGCGGCCCAGGTCGGCCGCGCCGATTCCGGGTAGCGCGCGGTCGTGTTCGCGAGCACCGCTCCGCGCAACAGCTCCGGATGTTGGACGGCGAGCCCCTGCCCGACCATGCCGCCCATCGACAAGCCGATCCAGGCGACGGGGCCGCGGCCCCACTCGCGGATCGCGCGCGCCGCGTCGTCGACGAGATCGTCCATCGCGTACGGACCCGGGGGCGCTGCGGACTCGCCGTGGCCGCGGTGGTCGTAGCGCAGCACGGTGTGCTTCTCGGCGAGCTTTTTCGCGAGCGCGTCCCACATGTGGAGGTCGAGGCCGAGCGCGTGGCTCAGCACCACCGGCGGGCCCTCGCCCTGCACCGTGACCCGCAGTTGCGGCGCGCTGAACGTGTGGTGCGTCGCGACGCGGCTCGTCACCGCGAGCGACGACGGCGCCGGCACGCGGCCTTCGGCGCGCAGGATGTCGGCAGTGATCTTGAACGCGGTGTTCGCCGCCGGCACGCCGCAGTAGATCGCCCCCTGCAGCAGCGTCTCCTGGATCTTCTCGAGCGGCACGCCGCCGCGGATCGCGGCGCGGCAATGCAGCTCGAACTCCTCCCAGCGCGCAAGTCCCATCGTCATGCCGAGGACGAGGAGGCGTCGCGTCTCGTGGTCGAGGCCGGGACGGCCCCAGATCTCGTGCCACGCGTAGCGCGTGATGAGGCTCTGGAAGTCGGCGTTGAAGTCGGTCGCGCTGGCGAGCGAGCGGTCGACCCATTCGTCACCGAGGACGGCGCGCCGGTTGGCGGCGCCGCGGTCGAAGTCGTCGCTGCGGTCGGGGGCGGTCATCGGGAATCTCCAGAGGTGGTCGGCGCGGCGAGCAGCCGGTCGAGACGGGCGATCGCGACCTCGCCGGCACGACGCGCGGCGGCGTCGACGTCGAACGCGGCGGCGATCGCGTCGGCGCCGACGGCGGCGAACGCGGGGTCGGTGCGAACCAGCGCGTCGAGCTCGCCCTCGCCGCGCGCCGCGCGCCCGGCGAGCGCGCCCACGACGCTCGACGCCTTCTGCTTGCCGACCGCGGGCGCAATCAGCGCCGCCGCCGCCTCGGCAAAGACGGTCCCGTGCTGGCGCGCCACGTTGGCGCGCATGCGCACGGTGTCGACTTCGAGGCCGGACGTCGCGTCGGCGAGCGCGACGAGCGCGCCGTGCGCTTCGAGAAACAGCGACGGCCATTCGGCGAGCTCGGCCTGCCAGTCGCCGAGGCCGCGCTCGTGCGCCTGCCGCATCGCCGCGAGCAGCGCCGCGGCGTGCTGCGGCGCGCGCACGCCGGCCGCGATCGCGGCGAGCGCGGCGACGGGATTGCGCTTCTGCGGCATCGCCGACGAGCCGCCGCGACCCTCGCCCGCCGGCTCCGCGACCTCGCCGACCTCGCCCTGCGCGAGCAGCGCGATGTCTGCTCCGATCTTGGCGAGCGAGCCGCACAGGATCGCGACCTCGCAGCCGAGCGCGACCCAGTCGTCGCGCTGGACGTGCCAGGGATCGGCGGCGCGAATGCCGAGCCGCTCGGCGACGCGCCGCGCGACCGCTTCGCCCTTGGCGCCGAGCGCGCCGAGCGTGCCGACCGCGCCGCCAAGCTGCAGCTTCAGCGCCGCGTCGCGGGCGCGCGCGATGCGCTGGCGGGCGCGGACGAGCGGCGCGACCCAGGCGCCCACCTTGAAACCGAAGCTGACGACCTGTGCCGGCTGCAGCAGCGTGCGCGCCAGGATTGGCGTCGCGGCGTGCGCGCGCGCGAGCTCGACGAGGGCGTCGACGAGGCGGTCGAGGTCGCGCGCGACGAGGTCGAGCGCACGGCCGGTGACGAGGACCATCGCGGTGTCGACGACGTCCTGGCTCGTCCCGCCCCAATGGACGAACGCGGCCGCCTTCGGATCGCGCGCAGCGACCGCGGCGGTCAGCGTCTTGACGAGCGGGATCGCGATGCTGCCGGCGCTGCGCGCCGCGACAACGAGCGCATCGACGTCGACCTCGGCGCGCGTCGCAGCGACAATCGCTGCAGCGGCATCGCTCGGCACGATCCCTTCGTCGGCTTCGGCCTCGGCGAGCGCCGCCTCGAACGCGAGCATCGCGGCGACGATCGCGCGGTCGGAGAAGATGTCGAGCATCGCCTCGCTCGCGAGCGTGCGCGCGAAGAGCGATGCGGTCACGCGCGGGGCGGCATCAGGTGCCGGCCGATTCGTGGCTCACCGACTGTTGCGCGAGCGCGCTGGCGAGGACCTTGTCGACGCGCTTGCCGTCGAGGTCGACGACCTCGAAGCGCCAGCCTTCCCACTCGACCCAGTCGGCCTCGCCGGGAAGGCGGCCGAGCAGCAGCATGATCATTCCGGCGAGCGTGTTGTAGCGGCCGCGGTCCTCCTCGGGCAGCTCCTTGAGGGCGAGGCGGTCCTTCAGCTCGGGAGTCGGGATCAGGCCGTCGAACAGCCAGCTGCCGTCGTCCCGCTGCACCGCCCAGGCGTCGGCGTCGGTGTCGGCGCTGAACTCGCCGGTGATCGCCTCGAGGACGTCGCGCACGGTGATCAGGCCCTGCACCTCGCCGTACTCGTCGACGACGAAGACGATCTGCGAGCTCGAGGCGCGGAACTGCTCGAGCAGCTCCATTCCGGAGAGCGTCTCGGGGACGAAGACCGGCGGCAGCAGGTCCTCGTTGACGGCGATCGCCCTGCCCTGGATCGCCTGCTGCAGCAGTCTCTGCGCGCTGACGACGCCGAGGACGTCGTCGAGGCCGCCGCGGCAGACCGGGTAGCGCGAGTGCTCCGACTCGCCGACGACGCGCTGGACGTCCTCTGCCGTCGCGGTCGCATCGAGCCAGACGATCTCGGCGCGCGGGATCATCATCGAGCCGACCTGGCGGTCGTCGAGGCGAAAGACGTTGCGCACCATCTGGTGCTCCTGCGCCTCGATGACGCCAGCGTCGAGCCCCTCCTCGAGGCTGGCGGCGATTTCCTCCTCGGTGACGCTGCGGCCGGGGCCGCCGCGGATCCCCATCAGGCGCAGCGTCCCCTCGGTGCACCACGAGAGCAACCGGACGAACGGCCGCACGATCACCGACAGCCACTCCATCGGCCGGGCGACGAAGCGGGCGACGACCTCGGGGTACTGGATGCCGATCCGCTTGGGCACGAGCTCCCCGAAGATGATCGTGAGGAAGGTGATCGCGATGACGACCATCGCCGTCGCCGTGATCTCGGCGGCGCGGTCGCCGATCGAGAAGCTGGCGTGCAGCCAGCGCGCGAACGGCGCCGAAAACGCGGCGTCGCCGACGATGCCGTTCAGGATGCCGATCGAGGTGATCCCGATCTGGACGACCGACAGGAACTTGGTCGGATCGTCGTGCAGCTCCATGGCGTGGCGCGCACCCCTGTCGCCCGCCTCGACCATGACCTGGAGCCGCGCCTTGCGGCTCGCGGTGAGCGCCATCTCCGACATGGCGAACAGCGCATTGAGGAAGATCAGGAAGAGCAGTAGGGCAACGTCCATGCGCGGGCGCGGCGGAGGCGGGGAACGAGCGTAGCAGAATCGCCTCCGTGCCCGCCCTCGCCCGTCCCGAGCCCGGCCGTGCCAGTACCCCGGTCGCTTGCCCGGCGCCGACGGCGGCAGAGACGTGAAGTACCTCGTCGGCGATCTCCAGGGCTGCGCCGACGCGCTCGAGCTGCTGCTCGCGGCGATCGCGTTCTCGCCGTCGCGCGACCACCTCTACGTCCTGGGCGACCTGGTCAACCGCGGCCCGGCCTCGCTCGGCACGCTTCGCCGCCTGCGCGGGCTCGGCGCGTCGGCGAGCTGCGTCCTCGGCAACCACGACTGGCACCTGCTCGCGGTCGCCGCCGGGGTGCGGCCGCGGCACCGCAGCGACACCCTCGACGACATCCTCGACGCGCCCGACCGCGACGCCTGGCTCGAGTGGGTCCGGCAGCGCCGGATGGCGATCCACGCCGAAGGCTGGCTGATGCTGCACGCCGGCGTCGTCCCGCAGTGGGACCTCGCGACTGTGCTCGCGTGCGCCGCCGAGCTCGAGACGGCGCTGCGCGAGCGCGAACCGCGCGAGTTCCTCGGCGCGATGTTCGGCAACACGCCGGCGCGCTGGAGCGAAGAGCTTGCCGGCGACGAGCGGCTCCGCTTCACGCTCAACACGCTGACGCGGACGCGCTTCGTCGCGGCCGACGGGACGCTCGAGTTCGCGACCAAGGACGGCGCCGCGCGCGCGCCACCGGGCCACTTCGCGTGGTTCGACGCACCCGGCCGCCGAACCGTGGGCGTGCCGATCGCGTTCGGCCACTGGTCGTCGCTCGGCTTCGTCGACCGACCCGATCTGCTCGGCCTCGACACTGGCTGCGTCTGGGGCGGCAGGCTCACCGCCGTCCGCATCGACGACGGCCGGCGCGACGTCGCCGAGGTCGCGTGCGCGGGGACGCCGCACATCTGAGGGTTGACCCGAGTCGCGCCGGCGTCGAGCGTCAGCGGCTTCATCAATCGATGGGTCGATCCCGCGAATCAGGGGGATGGTGTGCACGCCGATTCGGCGCACGATCCGTCCCCTCAAGAACAAGCTTGCTGGAGGATTGGAGATGAGCAAAGGAACGCCCGAGGGCGGCTTTTCCATGCGCGTGCAGCTCGCACGCCTGATCGGACTGTTGGCGCTCTCCGCACTCGCGTCGTGCGGCGGCGGCAGCAATTCGACGACGATCACCCCGCTGCCCGGCGGAGGTGGAGGCGGCGGAGGCGCTGCCGGTGTCACCGGCAACGCGTACCTCGGGCCCATCGTCGGCGGCACGGCGAGCCTGTTCAACGTGAACCCGAACGGCACCAACAACGGCGCCGCGATCGAGACCGTCACGACGACCGCCACCGGCTTCTCGTTCACCAACTCGATCACCGGGCCGTCGCGCATCTGCGTGACCGGCGGCACCTACGACGACGAGGCGACCGGCGCGACGCAGACGAACACGCTGACCTTGTGCGCGCTCCTCGGCGGCGCGACCAGCACGGTCTACATCACGCCGATGAGCTCGTTCGTCGACGAGATCGTCAAGGGCCAGCTCGGCCTGATCGCGGCGCCGACGGCGAACGACTTCACGACGACGCTCAACGCCGCGAACGACCTCGTCAAGTCGGTCTACTCGCTCGGCGCGCCGGTCGACACCCTGCTGCCCTCGTTCGACAAGGCCGACGGCACCGCGCATCCCGACAACTACAAGGTCGGCGCGCTGCTCGGCGCGTATTCGCAGCTCATCAAGGACTACCTCGCGCGTTGCGGCGGCGACCGGCACGAGGTGATCAAGGCGCTGCTGAACGACATCCGCGACAAGATCTTCGACGCCAAGTCGATCGACGCGGCCGGCGCGGTCATCAACGTCACCTTCACGTGCAACGGCGCGACGGCGAACCTCCCGCTTGGCGCCGGCACCGCCGACCTCATCACCGCGTTCACCGAGTTCGCGGCGACGACGAACGGCCAGGCGATGGACATCGACGGCAACCGCAACGTCGTCGACGCCGTCAAGGCGGGCGTCACCGGCGGCCCGGCCGCGCCGCCGGCAGTGAAGACGCTGCCGAGCCAGGGCCTGATCGCGATCGACCCGATCCACAACGTCGGCTACGTCCCGATCTACACGCACGACGCGAGCGGCAACGGGCAGATCGCCGTCGTCGATCTCACGGTCGGTGCTGCGAACCCGGTCCTCACGCTCGTGTCGCTGCCCGGCACGTCGACGGCGATCGCGTCGAACTTCTTCGGCAACAACGGGCGCGTCTACGTCCTGGCCGCCAGCGGCTCGAGCGTCGTCGTGCACGTCATCAAGTCCTCGGACAACACCGTCGAGTTCAGCATCCCGGCCACGGGTGTGACGTTCAACGGCTCGTTCGGCGGCATCATCGTCGACGGCGCACGCAACCGCGTGATCGTCGCCGGCACGTCGACCATCGGCGTGCTCGACATCTCGACGGCGACGCCGACGTGGAACGCCGCTTCGGTCATCACCGTTCCCGGTACCGACTCGCTGTCGCTGAACTCCGAGACGGGAGTGCTCTTCATCTCGTCGGACGGCACGATGCGCACCATCGACTCGCTGGCGACGCCGATGACGCAGCGCGTTTACGCGGCGAGCCTCGGGACGACCGACGGCGTCGCGTTCGACAGCCTGACCGGGATGATGATCATCACGCCCGAGTTCCAGGATCAGGCGTGGGTGATCAACATGAACGAGCAGCCCGCGGCGCCCAGCACGAGCCCGGCACCGACGCTGCTCGTTCCCGGCATCGGCACGTCGCCGCCGGTCGGCGAAGGTCCCGGCGGGCAGGTCGCGGTCAACGTCCTCACGCACCAGGCCCTGGTCGCGGACGAATTCGGCCACAACCTGCGGCTCGTGCAGATGCCGACGACGCCGATCACCGGCGCGGCGACAGCGACGAACGCGTTCACGGTCGCTGCCACGATCCTGCCGAAGGGAGACGTCAGCGGCACGTCGACCCAGCTCGGAATGCGCGGCGACCCGAACTCGGTGACGATGGATCCGGCGCGCAACTTCGCGTATGTGCTCGCCGACACGCAGCCGAGCTTCCACGGCTTCAACGTCAGCTTCCCGCTCTTCCTCGTGCGCATCGACCTGAGCGCGCCGGGGACCGCGCCCAACCCGACCTGGGCGCCGAGCATGCAAGCGATCCGGATGCCGTGACGATCGGACGACCGCGGCGCGCGCGGTCGTCGCGAACAGCGAGAAGCCCCGCCTCGGCGGGGCTTCTTCTTTGGCCGAGCGATGCGATGCGTGCGCTCAGGCGTCGACGCGGAACGACGACATCATGCACTTGTCCTCGTGCTCGAGGATGTGGCAGTGGTACGCGTAGTCGCCCGTGTAGCCGCTCGGGTAGTGCACCAGCAGCTCGACCATCTCGCCCGAAGGGATCTGCACGGTGTCCTGGCGCGCGATGAGGTCGAGGCCGAGATCGGACGGCGGCACCGGCGCGAACTGACCGTTGTCGTCGAGCCTCCAGCGGCGCAGGACGACGAAGTTCACCAGGTGGATGTGGAACGGGTGCATGTCGGGCGTACCCGCTGCCGGATCGAGCGGCTGGCTGTTGTTCAGGTTGGCGACGTACCAGCGCTCGTACGTACCGCCGCGCGCGACGATGGTCGGCACATGGAGCGGCGGATAGACCTTGGCGAGCGTGATGTCGGCGTTGACCTCATTCTCGAAGAAGCTTCGTCGCGCGAGGCGATAGCCCTGCGCCGTCGGCGACGGCCCGCCAGCCGCCGGCTCGCTCGCGGTCGTCAGGTCGACGGCGAACGGGATCTGCCAATCGGCACCGCCGTCGGCCATCTCGAAGATCTGGACGTCGCCGAAGCCGCTGATGCCGGCGATCGACTGCTGCGCTTCGAGGCCGAGCGTGTTGCTGAGCAGGAGGACGAGGCGGTTCGGGCCGAGCGCGACGCCCGGAAGCCGCGTGAGCGCGTTGCCGTCCCAGGCGAAATCGTCGTCGGCCGCGGCGTTTGCGAGCACCGCGTCGACCGCTGCCGCGCTCGGCGCCGCCGGCCCTCCCGCGGGGGCGAGCGTCGCGCGCGCGATCAGTGCGATCGGATCGGCGAGCGCTTCGTAGAGGGTGCGATCGGCCGGGTCGTATTGCGCGCTCGTCGGCGGCAGCACCGATTCGTCGAACGTCGTGTAGATCGCCTCGAGCGTCTGCGCGTCGACGGCGAGATGGCCGAGCAGGACGACGTTGACCAGCTCGACGCGCGTCACCGTCGGCGGCAGCGACGAGAGATCGACGAGCAGATCGCGGCGCTGCGCCGGAGCGATGATGACCGCGTCGGTGTCGGCGAGCGCGACCGAGCGGCCGTTCAGGCCGCCGTCCGCGCCGATCACGCGGATCGCCGACGTGTACCAGACGCGGCCGCTGCCCGCCGCGATCGCGTCGGGGTCGCAGAGCGCCAGCGCGTAGGTGCGCGCGCTCGCGACGTTGAGCACGCGCAGCCGCCAGGCAGCGCGCGCGAGCGCCACGTCGGGCGACGGATGCGCGTTGACGAAGTTGCGGTTGCCGAGGAACTCGGGACGCCCGACCGCGTCGTCCGAGCCGGCGACGACGATGTTGGCGTCGTGCGGCATTCCGGCGTCGTAGTCGAGGAACGTCTCGTCGGCGGTCAGGATGCGGTCGTTGATCGCGAGCAGCAGCTCGCGCGCGCGGCCTCCGATCAGTGCCAGCAGCGCGTCGTCCGCGGCGTCGCGGATGCAGTACGCGCCGGCGAGGCCGGCGTGCACGTGGCGGCCGACGCGGTCCATCGCGTGGTCGTGGTACCAGAGCAGCGTGCCACGCTGGGCGTTCGGGTAGAAGTAGTCGACGCTCGTCGCGAATCCGTACGGGTTGCCGGCGAAGCCGAGCGGCGTCAGCGGCCAGCCGTCGGCACCGCCTTGCACGCGCGCACCGTGCAGGTGGACGACGACTCCGACCGGAGATTGCGTGACGACGCGGCCGCAGATGCCGAGATCGAGCGCGACGTTGATCGGCGGATCGGCCAGCCGCGAGGGCTCGGTCGCCGAGCGACCGATCGTGTTGCTCCAGGTCACCGTGCAGCCTTCGTTGCGGCGCACCTCGAAGACGGGGCCGAAGGCGTTGCCGAGGACGGCGTCGGCCGGTGTCGACGCATCGGCGACGTAGACCCACGCGTTCGCCTGCGCAGGAGTCTTGCCGAGGACCCATTGGACCTGGCGCGCCTGCATCGAGATCGACGCCGTCGTCGGGCGCTCGAGGACCAGCGGGTCGGCGCCGGTCACCGCCGTCGCAGGCGCGCCGCTTCCGCCCGCCGCGCCGCCATCGCCGCCGCCGCCACCGCACGACGTCAGCACCGTGACCGCGCTCCCCGCGCCCGCGCCGAGCATCCAGCCGCTCCATGCGAGCACGCTTCGTCGCGTGATGCCGACCGGAACGGGCGCGTCCGCCTCAGGGCGCTTCGACTTCTCCACGCGGTCTCCTCCTGTGGTGGTGCGGTGACGCGCGAGTGTGTGGGGGCGGCAGCACCTCCGCAAGGGTCGGGACGACCCGCATCCGGGGGAGCTCGTCCGACGTACTGTCGGCAACTCTGCGACGATGACGCTCGTGACCCGCCCTTCTTCCGTTCGCGCCCGCCAGCGGCTCGGCCGCTTCGTCGTGTGGATCCTGACCGTGCTGCTGCCGCTGCACGCCGCCGCCGCGAGCGCGCTCGCCGTTCGCGGGCCGCTGCACGTCCACCGGGCGCCGACGTTCGTCGTCCTCGAGGACGTTCGCCGCGCCTCGACGCCGGCAGCCGTCGCGGTGCGCCACCTCGCGCTGCCGCTCGGACACTTTCATGAGGGCACGCCCGAACGCCATCGGCACGCGATCGGCGACGCCAGCGTCGTCGCGCTCGACGACGGCGGATCGACGGCGCTCGACAGCGACGCCGCACTCGCCGCCGCGGCGTTCACGGCGGCCGCGGGAGCGCCCGCCTCCCGTTTCGTGTGGGCCGAACCGGCGCCGTGCGACGTCCGCGCGATGCGCGCGGCGTGGACGCCGAGCACGCACGATCCCGCGCCTCCCGAACGCCCGCCGCGGCACGGCTGAGACGCCGCTGCCCTTGCAGCGCCCGCACGGCACGGCTCGGCCGTGCCGCTCGCCTTGTTCGCAACAGAGCGTTCCATGTTCGCGTTCGATTCACCGTGCACGTCGCGCGCCGCGCGCCTGTGCATCGCCGTCGGTGCCCTGACCGTCGTCACCGCCGGCAGCGCGTTCGGGCAGTCGACGTCTTCGCATGGCGACAGCGCCGCGGCGGCGACGGCGCCCGCTTCTGCGCCCGCAGCAAGCTCGGCGACCACCGTCGGCGCGACCGAACTCGCGCCGGTCGAGGTCCGCGGCCATTACCTCAATGCGATCGGCGACGCCGACGCGGCGAGCGCAGGCACGGTCACGCAAGCGCTCATCAAGAACCGGCCGACCTTGCGGCCAGCCGAGGTGCTCGAGTTCGTTCCGGGCGTCATCGTCACGCAGCACAGCGGCGAGGGCAAGGCGAACCAGTATTTCCTGCGCGGCTTCAATCTCGACCACGGCACCGACTTCGCGACCTGGGTCGACGGCATGCCCGTGAACATGCCGACCCATGCGCACGGCCAGGGCTACAGCGACCTCAACTGGCTGATTCCCGAGCTCGTCGATCGGATCCGTTACCGCAAGGGGCCGTACGCGGCCGAAGAAGGCGACTTCGGGTCGGCCGGATCGGCGCGGATCGCGCTCGTCGATGCGTTGCCGCGTGGCACGGCCGCGGTCACGCTCGGCGAGGACCGCTACGCGCGGGCGCTGCTGGCGTCGTCGAGCCGCATCGATCGCGGCCAGTTGCTGTACGCGCTCGAGGCGGCGCACGACGACGGACCGTGGCAGCACCCCGAGAAGTTCCACCGCCTGAACGGCGTCATGCGCTACACGTTCGGCGGCGACGCGCAGCACACGTCGATCACCGCGATGGCGTACGGCGCCGGCTGGAATGCGACCGATCAGATCCCGCAGCGCGCGGTGGCGAGCGGCGCCGTCGACCGGTTCGGCGCCATCGACCCGACCGACGGCGGCACGACCGCGCGCTACAGCGTGTCGTTGCGAACGACCCGAAGCTTCGACGACGGCGTCTTCACGTTCAACGCGTACGCGATCGCATCGCGGCTCGACCTTTGGTCGGACTTCACGTACTTCCTCGAGCATCCGGTCGATCTCGACCCGACCGCGATCGCCGGCGACCAGTTCCGCCAGTCGGAGCGGCGCAAGGTGTTCGGCGTGACGGGCAGCCGCTCCTGGAGCGTGCCGCTCGGCGGTCGCGCGTCGACGACGACGGTCGGCGTGCAGCTTCGCCACGACCGCCTCGATCCGGTCGGCCTCTACAGCACGGCCGCGCGCCAGCTCGAAGCCGTCACGCAGGAAAGCAGAGTCCGCGAGACGAGCGTCGGCGTGTATGCCGAGAACTCGCTCGAATGGAACGGGTGGCTGCGCAGCGTGGTCGGCGTGCGCGCCGACCGCTTCTTCGTCGACCACGCGAGCTCGATCGCGATCAACAGCGGCAGCAAGAGCGCGGGGCTCGTTTCGCCGAAGGCATCGCTCGTCTTCGGTCCGTGGGCGAAGACCGAGACCTTTCTGAACTACGGCTTCGGTTTCCACAGCAACGACGCGCGCGGCGCCACCGCGAAGGTCAAGCCGAAGGAATTCGCGACCGACCCGACGAGCCCCGATGCGGTCGCCGAGCCGTCGCCGCTCCTGGTCCGCTCGAAGGGAGGCGAGCTCGGCGTGCGCACGGAGATCGTCCCCGGCGTGCAGGCGTCGCTCGCGCTCTGGCGGCTCGCGCTCGGCTCCGAGCTCGTCTTCTCGGGCGACGCCGGCGACACCGAAGCGAGCCGGCCGAGCCGGCGCGACGGCATCGAGCTGAACGCGCACGCCGTCGCGACGCGTTGGCTGCTGCTCGACGCCGACCTGGCGCATTCGCGCGCACGCTTCACGACCGACGATCCGGCGACTCCCGGACGCTTCATCCCAGGAGCGGTCGAGAGCGTGGCGTCGCTCGGCGCCAGCGTCGTCGATCTCGGTCGCTGGTCGGGCCACTTGCAGCTGCGCTATTTCGGCCCGCGTCCGCTGATCGAGGACAACTCGGCGCGCTCGTCGGCGACGACGCTCGCGTATCTGCGCGTCGGCTATCGCGTTGCGCCGAAAGTCCGGGTCGCGCTCGACGTCTTCAACGTGTTCGACCGCAAGGCGAGCGACATCGAGTACTACTACACCTCGCGGCTGAAGGGCGAGCCGGCAGCAGGGATCGCCGACATCCACTTCCATCCCGTCGAGCCGCGCCGCGTGCGGCTGACGCTCGCGGCCGCGTTCTGACTAGCCGGCAAGGACGCGAGCGAGCATCCAGACGTTGAGCGCGACGACGACCGCCGCCGCGCTCCAGAGCAGCACGGCGATGCGCGGCCCGAACGCATGCGCGCCGAGGTAGCGACGCCGCGTCGTGAAGAGGAGCAGCGGGATCATCGCGAACGGCAGCTGCAGGCTGAGGACGACCTGGCTGAAGACGAGCAGCGCGTTCGCTCCCGAGCTGCCGTGCCACGCGGTGACCGCGACCGCGGGAACGATCGCGACGGCGCGCGCGAGGAGCGCACGTGCTGCCGGCGAGATGCGGATGTCGAGAAAGCCTTCCATCACGATCTGGCCGGCGAGCGTTCCGGTGATCGACGAGCTGAGGCCGGCGCAGACGAGCGCGATGCCGAACAGCGCGCTCGCGATGCCGACGCCGAGCAGCGGCGAGAGCAGCCGGTAGGCGTCGGCAAGCTCGGCGACCGGCTCGATCCCCGAACGGTGGAAGGCACCCGCCGCGAGGACGAGGATCGCCGAGTTGACGATGAGCGCGAGGCCGAGCGCGAGCGTCGAATCGATCGTCGCGTAGCGGATCGCCTCGCGCTTGCCGTCGTCGCTCGCCGCGTGCCGGCGCGTCCGCACGAGCGCCGAATGCAGGTAGAGGTTGTGCGGCATCACCGTCGCGCCGACGATGCCGACCGCGAGATACAGCATCGCCGGATCGGCGACGATCCGCGGCCGCGGCACGAAGCCGGACAGCAGCGCCGCCCACGACGGGTCGAGCCACGCGATCTGGAACGCGAAGCAGACGCCGATCGTCGCGACGAGCGCGACGATCACGGCCTCGAGCCAGCGAAAGCCGCGCCGCTGCAGCATCAGGATCAGCATCACGTCGAGCAGCGTGACGACGACGCCTGCCGGCAGCGGCAAGCCGAACAGCAGATTGAGCCCGATCGCCATGCCGATGACCTCGGCGACGTTGCAGGCGACGATCGCGACTTCGCACAACAGCCAGAGGGCGAGGCTCACGCGGGGCGCGAAGTGACGGCGGCACGCCTGCGCGAGGTCGACGCCGCCGGCGATCCCGAGCCGCACCGCCGCTGCCTGGAACAGCATCGCCATCGCGTTCGAGAGCAGGATCACGACGAGCAGCGAGTAGCCGAAGCGCGAGCCGCCGGCGAGCGACGTTGCCCAGTTGCCGGGATCCATGTAGCCGACCGCGACGAGGTAGCCGGGGCCGAAGAAGCCGAGCATGCGCCGCCAACGCGCCCGCGCCGCGTGCGCACGCGCGGCGGCGATCGCGCGAGCAAGCTCGGGCGGCGTGCCGCGCGCGCCGCGCAATCGGTGCAGGCCCGCCGCCGCCGCCGCCGAAGGAGGTGCCATGGTCGCGTGTGCAGTCTTCGATCCGCGGAGCACGGCTCGTGCCCGCGCTCGCGGCGCGCGGCGGCACGCTCGTGCGAAGATCGGCAGTCCGGAGACGTGGCCGAGTGGTCGAAGGCAGCAGTCTTGAAAACTGCCGAGGGGGCGACCCCTCCGTGAGTTCGAATCTCACCGTCTCCGCCAGCTGCCCGGGCCGGGCGTCAGGCGTCGTCGGCGGCGGCACCGAAGTCGGCGCCGAGCAGGTGCATCAGCGCCGATTGGTAGAGCCGGTGCGATTCGCGGAGCAGCTCGAGCCGGCGCTCCGATTCCTTCGCGTCCCAGCCCCGGGCGTGGCGCGTCGCGATGCGCGCCTCCTGCTCGAGGATCAGGCGTTCGAGCGCCTCCAGGCGCGCCAGGAACTCGGCGCGCTTGATCTTGCTCAGCCCTTTCCGATCCATCGACGAACGCTCCCGGCCATCTCGCGCTGCGCTCCTCGGACGTCGCGCGAGCGTAGCACTCGACGCCGCCACGCTAGCTCGCGCTGCGCGCGTGCGTCAAGTTTTCCACGCGACCGGCGCGCCCCGGGCGCCGACACGTTACAGCGCGAACGGCGCGTTCCGATAAAGACGCGTGAAGCCGACCATCGATCGCCTCGCCTACGCCGACTGCGCGCACGTCGAGGCCGAGCTGCGCGCGCAGGCGCGCGGCGAAGCGTTGCCGCCACCGCTCGCGCACCCCGGCCACGGCGCCTCCGCGTGCCCCGCGTGCGGATGCTGCGACCGGACCAGCAATGGGCCGGCGCGGGCACCGATTTCCGCGGGCGAGCTCGACGCGCTGCACTTCCGCTTCTGGAGCGCCGACCACAAGCGCTTCGACCACATCGGCTTCGCGCACGCCGTCATCGCGGCGTGCGCGCGCGAAGCCGCGCAGCGCTAGCGCGGCATCGAGCGGATCGAGACCGGACCCGCGGCGAGCTGGATCCGCTCGCCGGTGTCGACGAGCTTGCCGTCGCGCACGGCATAGAGCGCGAGCGCGCGCTCGACGTCGAACTGCACGATCACGGTCTTGCTGTCCTGCGTGAAAACGACGCCCTGTGCCGCCTCGCCGCCGTCGAGGTCGTTGACCTTCGTGGCGACGCCGTTGCGATTCTCGTAGAGCGCCACCTTGCCGAGCTTGTGCCGCCCCGGGTCGGCGGCGAGCAGGTTCGATCCGGCCATCGAAGAGACGACGATCCAGCGACCGTCGGGCGAGATCGCGACGCCTTCAGGGGTCGCCGCGACCGAGATCTGCTGCACGGCACGGAAGGGGCGCTTGCCGACGTCGACGAGCGTGACCACGTCGGCGTCGTCGACCGTGCGGCTGACTCCGGTGTTGCCGATCACCGCCCACTTGCCGTCGCTCGAGACGTCGATCGCGTATGGATTGACTCCGGTGGCGACGCGCTCGCGCGTCAGCGTCACGTTGGTGCCTTCGATCGCGAGCACGGCGGCACCGTTCTCGTCGCGCAACGCCACGATGGCCGACTTGCCGTCGGGCATGAACTGGATTCCCGAGAGCCGCTTTTCGCCGACCTTGACCTGCGACGCGAGCTTGACGGTCTTGCCTTCGATCGTCAGCACCTTGACGGTGCCGTCGTGGGCAGCGGCGAGCAGCAGCGTGCCGGCGCGATTGATCGTGAGTCCGTTGGCATGCGCGCCGACGTCGACGCGCGCGACCGCCGGCGGCGACGCCTCGAGGTCGACGACCTGGACGAAGTTGTCGAACAGTTCCTTCTTCGCCGCTTGGTCGTAGCGCGTCGGCGCGGCGACGATCGCGAGCTTGCCGTCGGGCGTGATCGCGACGGCCTGCGGCGGACCTTGCACGGTGTGCTCGATGCCGCTCTCGACCGTCGCCTTGACGACCGGCGGGAAGCGCGACGCGTCGACGACCACGAGGCTGTCGGCCGGCGGTGATTCGGGAAACGTCGCGCGCCCTTCGACGCGGACGAACTTGCCGTCCTGCGCCGAGACGATGAGATCGGCGGCGGTCGCCGACGCGAACCCCGCCGCCAGCAGCGACGCCAACGCGAGCGTCGTCCATGAACCGCGCATCGCCATCCTCCCATTGGCCTTCGAGGGCGCGAAGGCTACTGCCATCGCGGGGGCAGTGCCAGCGAGGAAGCCCGGCCGGCGAGCGATGTCGCTGCGCGGCGCGGCGCCTTCAGTCGCGCTCGGCGCCCGGAGTGCGGTCGCGCAGCGACCGGCGATAGACCTCGTCGGTTGCCTCGCCCTTGTCGGTCGGCGACTTGCCGCTCTCGACGTCGTCGCGCGCGCGGCGCATCAGGCCGCTCGGCGCACTGGTGCCGCGATCGGACGACTCGTCGCGCTCGTGCGGCAGGCGCGGTGCGGGCTCGCCGTCGACGTTGGCGTGGCTGTCGGCACGGGGCGGTCGCGCGCGATCGACGCCACCGCGTCCGGGGACCTGGGGAACGGCAGCGGGCGCCGATGCCGCCTCGCCCGTGCTCGGCGCGTGCACGTCCTTCTTCGCGTCCATGCCGATACGGGGCAACGCACGTGCCCGTGCGGGCATGGCACGTCGCCTGCCGACACGGGTCTCGCCCGCGCGTGGCGACGCGCGCGCTCTCACCCAGACCACCGAGGATCTTCCCATGTTCGCCCACAACAAGCGTCTTCAATACACCGTCCGCGTCGGTGCCTCGAACCCCGGCCTCGCCAACCTGATGCTCGAGCAGTTCGGCGGCCCGCAGGGCGAGCTCGCCGCGGCGTGCCGCTACTTCACGCAGGCCCTCGCCGAGGACGACCCCGGCCGCAAGGACATGCTGATGGACATCGCCACCGAGGAGCTGAGCCACCTCGAGGTGATCGGAACGATCGTCGCGATGCTCAACAAGGGCGCCAAGGGGCGCCTCTCGGAGGCGGCCGAATCCGAAGCCGAGCTCTATCGCACGATCAGCGGCAACGGCAACTCGTCGCACGTGACCCAGGTGCTGTACGGCGGCGGTCCCGCGCTCACCAACTCGGGCGGCCAGCTCTGGAACGCCGGCTACATCGACTCGATCGGCGATCCGTCGGCCGACCTGCGCTCGAACATCGCCGCCGAGGCACGCGCCAAGATCATCTACGAGCGTCTCATCAATCTCACCGACGACGCCGGCGTGCGCGACGCGCTCGGCTTTCTGATGACGCGCGAGATCGCGCATCAGCAGTCGTTCGAGAAGGCGCTCTACTCGATGACGCCGAACTTCCCTCCCGGCAAGCTCCCCGGCGACGCCCGCTTCACCAACGTCTACTTCAACATGTCGCAAGGCGAAGGCGACGCGCGCGGGCCGTGGAACAGCGACGACAACTTCAAGTTCGTGAGCGACCGCGACGCACAGCAGGCGATCGACGGCGGCGGCGAGGCGTCGGTCAAGCTGACCGGCGACGAGCAGAAGCTCCTCAGGCAGCTCGCCGAGCGCACCGCATCCGACCCGACGAGCGACCCGATGACCGGCGCCGAGCTCGGCATGGGCGGCGAGCTTGCCGCCGGCAGGGAGGCCGATTCGACGGCGCGCGAGCCGAGCGGCCGCTGAACCTCATGCATCCGCCGCCGCCGGGTCTCTTCGCGGCGGCGGCCGCGCTTAGACTTGCCGGACTCCGGCAGCGACCGCGGCCGCCGAACGACGACAGGAGACGACCCGATGGAAGAGACGGCGCGGCTCGCGCAGCAGATCGACGACCTGAAGGGCTCGATGCTCGCGATGGAGTGCTTCGTCAACTCGCTCACCGAAGCGCTGAGCAGCGACGCGCGCGTCGTCGTGCAGGCGTTCTACGCGAGCGAGTCGTCGGCCTTCCGCACCGCGCTGATGGCATCGCGCGCGCCCGAGGCGACGGTGGCGGCGTTCGAGCGCGACATCCAGCGTGCGCTCAAGCTGCTCGGTGAGCCGGCGCCTGCAGCCGATCCGAGCTGAACGCGCGCGTCAGCCGATGCAGGTCCGGTTCTTCCCCGTCCGCTTGGCTTCGTAGAGGGCCTGGTCGGCGCGCTCGAGCGAGTCCTCGATACGCTCGGCGAGGCGGTAGTCGGTCACTCCTGCCGAGAAGGTGACCAACACCTGCTTGTCGTTGTGCATGAAGAGGCCGCCGGTGAGCGAGCGCTGCAGCCGCGTCAGCACCTGCTCGCCCTCGCCGACCGGGGTCTTCGGCAGCAACACGACGAATTCCTCGCCACCGTAGCGCGCGACGCGGTCGGTCGGTCGCAAGGTCTTGCTGACGACCGCGGCAAGCGACTTCAGCGCCTCGTCGCCGGCGCTGTGGCCGAGCTCGTCGTTGAGGCGCTTGAAGTTGTCGATGTCGAGCAGACCGATTGCGAGCTCGCCGCCTTCGCGCTCGAGGCGGGCTCGCTCGAGTTCGAACGCCTGCATCAGGCCGCGGCGATTCGCGATCTGCGTCAGCTGGTCGGTCGAGACCTCGTCGGAGAGCCGTCGCATCTCGTCCTCGAGCTCGACGACGCGTTGCGTCAGGTCGGTCGCCTTGGCGTGCTCTTCCTGCAAGCGCTCCTGCGTCTGCTGGACGAGCGTCTGCACGGCGCGGCTCTCCGCGACCATCTCGCGGACGACGCCGGTGAGGCTCTCGAGCGAGTCGGCGCGCTCGATCACCTCGGCGTAGCGGCCGACGCTCTCGTGGAAGTTGCCGGTCTTCGAGCCGAGCTCGCCGAGCTCGGCGAGCATCTGCGTGATCAGCGACTTCAGCGCGTCGCGCGCCTGCTCGCGCTGGCCGCGCACCTCGCCCTGGCGCTTGCGCGCGTGGTGCAGCATGTCGCTGACGGCGCGCACGCCGCGCGCGCTGAGGCCCTCTTCGATCTTCAGCGTCATCGCCTCGCACTGGCCCTTGACCCAGCTGCCCTCCTCGGCGATGTCGGTGAGGCTCGAGGTCAGCTCGCGGCAGAGCTTGCCGAGCTGCTCGAACAGGTGATGGCGATGCTGCAGGACGCGCTCGACGCGCCGCACGAGCGCGTCGGTTTCTTCACCGAGCGCCGACGCATCGCCGTCGCGCATTCGCTTGACGAGCCGGCCGAGCTCGTTGGCGAGCGCCTGGTTCGCCCCGTCGTGCGCGGGCAGCGCCTGCTGCAGGCCGTGGCTGAGCGTGTGCGCGACGCGCTGCCACGCAGCCAGCGAATCGTCGTTCGCGGCCGGCGCTGCAGCACTGGTGGCGGCGCCAGGCGCGATGGCGACGGCATCGGCCGAAGCGGCGAGCGCGATGTGCGCCGCCGGCGGATCGCCGTCCCAGCTGTTGACGAGCTGTGCGAGGCGCTGCTGCAGCTTCTTCGCGTCGCCGCGGCCAGCGGCGAGGACGCGCTGGATGCCGTCCTTGCGGCGCGCCGGAGTCCAGTTCTGGCCGCCCTTCTCGATGCCGCGGATGATCCGCTCGATCAGCGTCGCGAGCGCTTCGTTCGACTCTGGCGCCTCGCCCGCTTCCTGGCGAAACGCGCGCTCGTAGTTCTCCGGCGTCGGCTCGAGACGCTCGGCGGCGAGCCGGCGCAGCGCCGCCTTGGCGATCTGTGCGGTGGGCTGCTCGTTCTTCCCCAGCGGCGCGGGACGCGTGACGCTCATCGTCTCTGGGCGTGTCGACGCGCTAGGGCAACTTGCCGAACGGCTTGCCGCGCGGCTCGCGCGTGCGCACGCGCTGCAGGTCGCTTGCGGACTCGCCCGACGTCGCCTGGCCGATCCACGGCGCCTTCTTCGGCAGCACGGTCTGTTCGAGCCAGCGCTCGATGTCCTCGGGAGGCTGCGGCTTGCTGAAGAGAAAGCCCTGCATGATCCCGCAGCCGAGGCGGTGCAGGACCTCCATCTGGCGCAGGTTCTCGACGCCCTCGGCGATCACGCGCAGGCCGAGCGAGCGCGCGAGCGCGATGATCGCGGTGACGACCGCCGAGCTCTGCGGCGTCATTCCGAGGTCGCGGACGAACGAGCGGTCGATCTTCAGCTCGCTGATCGGCAGCGTCGTCAGGTAGGCGAGCGACGAGTACCCGGTGCCGAAGTCGTCGATCGAGATCTCGACGCCGATCTCGTTGAGACGGTGCAGCGACGGGATCACGTTCTGCAGGTCCTTCATCAGGCCCGTCTCGGTGATCTCGAGTTCGATCGCGTGGTGCGGCACGCCGTACGTCGTCACCGCCGTGTGGATGTACTCGACGAGGTCGGTGCGCTCGAACAGGCGGCTCGGCAGGTTGACCGCGATCGAATCGTTGAAGCCGAAGTTGTCCTGCCAGACGCGCGCCTGCCGCGCGGTCTCGCGGATCGCCCATTCGCTGAGCGGGATGATGAGGCCGGTTTCCTCGGCCAGCGGGATGAAGTCGCCCGGCGCGACGAGCTGGCCGTGGCGGCGCCAGCGCATCAGCGCCTCGGCGCCGATCATGCGCGCGCCGCGGACGTCGATCTTCGGCTGGTAGTGCAGGACGAGCTCGTTGCGCTCGATCGCCTTGTGCAGCGCGCTCTCGAGCTCGAGCTTCTCGCGGCCCTTGCCGGCGAGGTTCGGCCGGTACAGCGACGCCGAGTTGCGACCCGCCGACTTCACCGAGTACATCGCGATGTCGGAGTTGCGCAGCAGGTCGGCGATGGTGGTGCCGTCGCGCGGAAAGATCGCGATGCCGACGCTCGCGGTGACGAAGCACTCCTGCAGCCCGATCATGATCGGCTTTCGCATCACCTCGAGGATGCGCTGC
This sequence comes from Caldimonas sp., assembly GCA_035493195.1. Taxonomy (GTDB): domain Bacteria; phylum Pseudomonadota; class Gammaproteobacteria; order Burkholderiales; family Burkholderiaceae_C; genus Schlegelella_A. The sequence goes on along the minus strand of DATJIM010000010.1, from coordinate 9,984 downwards.
GCGACGCGCTCGGCGTCCTGCTCGTCGACGACTTCGGGCAGGAGCGCGACGAACTCGTCGCCGCCGAGCCGGCCGACCGCCTCGAGCGTGCGGTGCGAGCGCAGCCCCACCGTCTCGAGCGAGCTCTCGAGCACCTGGTCCGAGTGGCGCACGCACGAGCGCAGCCGCCGCGCGACCTCGACGAGCAGGTCGTCGCCGGCGCCGTGGCCGAGCGTGTCGTTGATCACCTTGAAGCGGTCGAGGTCGATCAGCAACAGCGCGACCTCGTGGCCGAGACGGCGGCCCTGCTCGAGCGCGCGCTCGGCGCGCCAGATCAGCTGGCGCCGGTTCGGCAGGCCGGTCAGCGTGTCGAAGTTGGCCAGGTGGCGGATGCGGTCCTCGGCCAGGCGCCGGTCGGTGACGTCCTGGACGATGCCGGTGTAGCCGACCAGGTTGCCGTGCTCGTTGAACTCGGGCTCGGCCTCGATGTGGACGATCCGCTGGCGGCCGTCGACGAGGCGCGCGTGGACGTCGGTCGCGAGCACGGTGCTCCGGTCCATCGCGCTGTGCGTCAGCTCGATGAAGGCGTCGCGCTCGTCGTCCGGGATCATCCGCAGCAGGCTGCGAAACGCCGGCTGCTCGCCGACGCCGAGGCCGAAGACGCGCAGGCCCTCGATCGAGAAGTGGGGGCCGTTCTGGCCGCGCCGCCAGTCGAAGCTGCCCATCCGCGCCAGGTCCTGCGCGCGCGCGAGCCGCGACTTGCTGCGCTCGAGCTCGACCCGGGTGCGCGACGCGCGCAGCAGGTAGCGCAGCCGCCCGGCGAGCAGGCTCCACTGCGTCGACTTGACGAAGAAGTCGGTCGCGCCGGCCTCGTAGGCGCGCGTGATCGATGCGTCGTCGTCGAGCCCGGTCAGCATCAGCACCGGCAGCGATTCGAAGCCGGGCAGCGCGCGCAGCTCGCGGCACGTCTCGAAGCCGTCGAGCCCCGGCATGACGGCGTCGAGGACGACGATGTCGGGCAGCCAGTCGGCCAGCACGCGCATCGCCTGCTCGCCGCCCGACGCCTCGGTGACGTCGAAGCCCTGGTCCTGGAGCGCGACCGACGTCAGCAGCAGGTTGACCTCGTCGTCGTCGACGAGGAGGACGCGCGGCCGCTCCGGCAGGTCGTCGGGGGCTCGCTCTGTCGGCGTCATGGCGACGTGCCCGGAGAGGAAAGCATCGGCGTCACGGCTTGTAGCACGGCGGCGAGCTCGCGGTCCATCGCATCGAGCCGCTCCGGCAGCGAGCCGAACGCCTCGGCGCGGATCGCCGTCTCGATCTCGGCGCACAGCCGAGCCAGCGCGAGCGCGCCGATGCTCGCCGACGAAGACTTGAGCGTGTGGACGACATGGCGGACGCCCTGCATGTCGCCAGCGGCGCGCGCGTCGTCGAATTGCCGCGCCAGGCGGGACGCCGACGATTCGAACGCGCGCAGGACGCGCTCGAGCAGCCGGCTCTGGCCCTGCGGATCGAGCTCGCGCAGGCGATCGAGCGCCTCGGCATCGAGCACCGCGCGCGTGCTCGCCGTGCTCTCTGCGACGGACGAAGGAAGGTAGGACATCTGGGGCGACGCTGCGGATCTCGCTCAGCCGGCGCGGCGACGCCGGCAGCCGCGGCCGCATAGCGCATTTTCGGCGCAGCCCGCTTCCGATGGAGACGACCGCCGCCTGCCGAGCGCGTGCTGCCCGCCACGAAAGCGTGGCCCGCGCGACCGGCGGCGGCGGCTCAGGATCCCGCCCCGGCCGTGCCGCGGCCGGCGCGTCCAGCGCGACGGGTCGACGTCACTCGAGCGCGGCCGCGCCCATCAGCGCGCGCAGCTGCGCCCGGTTGATCTCGGCGACGCTCATCAGCAGGCGCTCGGCGGACTCGCGGTACTCGTGCACCGACTCGGCCTCGGCCGCCTCGACCATCGCGAGGTACGGGCGGTACGGGCCGTCGCCCTCGACGAGCGCGCGGTAGACGCGCTCCGGCACCGGAATCGAGCCGAGCAGCTTGGCGAACGGCTCCTGGAACATCCTGTCGAGCAACGAGAAGACGCCGCAGATGAACATCTCGCCGCGCATCTCCTCGTCGGCGGTGCCGGCGACGAGCTCTTCCATCAGCAGGCCGCGGCGGACCGCGGCGAACATGATCGGGCGCAGGTTGACATCCTTGCTCGCGGTCGCGAGAAGCAGCGCCAGCCAGCGCTTCAGCCGCTGGTAGCCGAGCAGCATGATCGCGTGCCGGAACGAGCTGATCTCGACGCGAAGACCGAACGCCGGCGAATTGATGTAGCGCAGCAGCTTGAACGCGAGCGAGGGATCGCGCTTGAGGGTGTTCTCGAGCTTGTCGACGCCGTCCTCGTTGTCGACCCGGTGGATCAGCTCGACGACGATCTGCATGTCGGGCTGCGCCATCGCCTTGCCGGTGCGCGCCGCATTGGCGGTGATCGCGTCGTCGATCGGCCAGCCGAGGACTGCGTGCGCGCCGCGTCCGAACGCGGCTTCCATGTCGGCGATCGTCCGCACTCCGGACTGGACGTGCTGGATCGTCCGCGTCACCCCGGCCGGCGGCGCCGCCGCGGCGCCGATGCGGCGCTCGTCGGCGAGGTCGATGATCGAGTAGCGGAAGCACGGCAGCACCTCGCGCGGCAGCTCGTCGTTGGGCCGCCCCTTGAGAAGCAGCGTGTTGCCGTTGCCGTGCAGGCGGACGAGCGCCTCGACATTGTCGGGGTCGGACGCCATGAAGTTCGGCACCTCGACCATCATGTTCGCGGTCGGGCTCGCGTTCAGCAGGTCGTGGACGAGGCTCTCGCTGACGACGTTGAGCGACACCGAGGCGCCGGTCGCAGGCCAGACCTCGCCGACCGCGTGCAGCAGCTGCGCGACGTCGAGCACCGCGTCGGGCCGCAGCGGAACGACGGTCAGGCGGGTCGCCGCGACCGCACGGTTGCGGTCGATGAACGGCGAGTAGCCGAGGGCCACCTGACCGAGGATCGGGGCATCCAGCAAGAAGACTCCTAGCCTGCTGTCGTCCTGAACGCAGGGAACGATCTCGGCGACCGGGATCATTCGCTTCGCTCAGGGCGACGCACAGCTCATCCGCCGTTCACGTACTGGAACAGCGACAGCTGCTGCACCATCGCGTACGACTTCAGCGCTGCATCGTAGCCCGTTTGCCGGCTCTGGAAATCGGAGATCGCGTGCACCATGTCCACATCTTGCGCATTCGATCGCTCGGTCGTGCTCGCGAGCTTCTGCGCGTCGAGGCGGCCGCTTTCGCTGTCGATCCGGTTGAGCACCGCACCGGCCGCGCTGCGCGCCGCCTGGAGGTTCGCGAGCACCGAATCGATGTCGCGCAGGCCGTCGCCGTTGGCCTGCGCGATCTGCGAGCCGGTGCGGCCGGTGGTGCGCAGGCCGGCGATCGCCGAATCGAGCGCACCGAAGACACTCATCGTCGGCGTCGACGGCGCGATCTGGAACTGGTCGCCGTTGGCAGGCGTGCCGCTCACCGAGACGGTCATGCCGTCGATCGTGATCGCCTGCCCCGACACGTAGGGCGCGTTGACGACTGCAGTCGGCAGGCCGTTCTTCAGCACCGAGTACGTCGTCGCGCCTGCCGCGACGCTGAAGTCGATCGTGTAGTCGGCGCCGGTGAGCGCGCTCGGATCCGAGACACCGCCGTTGTCGATCGTGGCGTTCTGCACGCCGGGTGCGGCACTTGTCACGAACACGCCGTTGCCGGTGCGCGCCTCGAGCCACGCGGCGCGACCGTCGGTCGTCAGCGGCAGCCCCGTCGGCTGCTCGGTCTTCATCTCGCCGTCGGCGGCCGCGAACTGGACGCCGGTCGCGGTGTCGACGAACGGCTTCTGGGTCGAGCCCTGGCCGCCGAAGACGAACGTGCCGGCGCCGTCGCCGGTGTTGGCGAGCGAGAGCAGCTGGTCGCGGATCTGCTGCAGCTCGTCGGCGATCCCCTTCCGGTCGGCGTCGCTGTAGCTTGCGTTGCCGGCCGAGACCATCAGCTCGCGTGCGCGCTGGAGGAGATCGCCGGCGTCTCCGAGCGTGCTCTCGGCCTGCGTCACGAGGACCTTGCTGGCATCGACGGCGCGCTGGCTCGTTTCGCTGCGACCGATGCTCGCGAGCGCGCGCTCGGCGCGCGCCGCCGCGGCGGGGTCGTCGCTCGCGCGGTTGACGCGCTTGCCCGTCGTCAGCTGGTCCTGCAGCGCGTTGAGCTCGGACTGCCGGCGCGCGAGCGTGTCGATGCCGGTGTCGAACGCGTTGGCGGTGGCGATTCGCATGACGATTTCCTGGAAGCGAGAAGGTTAGGCGCCGACCTGCAGCAAGGTGTCGAACACCGACTGCGCGACTTGCAGGATGCGCGCCGCGGCCTGGTAGCTCTGCTGGAACTGGATCAGCCGGGCCGCTTCCTCGTCGAGATTGACGCCCGACTTTTCGGCGACTGCGGTCTTGGCATCGCTCGCGACCGCCGCCGACTGGTCGGCGGCGAGGCTCGCACTCTGCACGCGAACGCCGACGTTCGCGAGCGCCGACGCGTAGGCGTCGGTGACGTTGACGCCGCCGGCGCCCGCTGCGCCCTGGCCGACAATCGTCGCGTCGCGCAGTGCCATCAACGCATTGGCGTTGCCGTTGTTGCCGGCGGGCACGGTCGTCTTCGCAACCGTGAGCACGTCGCCGTTCTTCGGCACTCCCGAGAGCTGCAGCGCGAAGCCATTCAGCGCGATCGGCTGGCCCGCGCTCCAGGTCCCGGTGCCGCTGGTCGGCGGCAGCACTGCCGTCGTGTCGACCAGATTCCAGGTGTAGTTGCCGAGATCGTCGGGGAACGTGATCGTCGCCGTCAGGTTCGGATTGAGCGACGGGCTCGTCGCCGCGAGCGAGGCGATCGCGGCGGTGCCGGTGTTGGTCGCCGCGACGGTCGCCGTCACCGGCGACGCCGCGGCGATGCCTTTCGGATCGTCGAGCGCGCGCGCGATCGTGCGGATCGAAGGCGTCACCGGCTCGAGCAGGAAGCGGTCGCGCGGCGCCGGCGGGGGCGCGGCGATGTCGATCCGGAAGCCGTCGACGACGTCGCCGCTGCTGACCGTCTGCGATGTGTTGTCGCTCAGGCGCGTCAGACGGTAGCTGCCGGCGGGGAGTGCCGGATCGGCGACGAGCTCGTAGTCGCTCGGCTGCAGCTGCGAGGTCGAGACGACGGCGATCGAGACGCTCGAGACGCGAACGCCGGCGCCGTTGACGTACGACGCGACCGGAACGCCGCCGGCCATCGCGTTGTTCGACGACGGCGCGACCGTGGCAGCGCCGATCGAGAGGAGCGGCGCGCCGGCACCCGGCGGGCTGCCCAGGTCGACGCCGAGCGCCTGCTGGTCGTTGAGCGCGCCGGCGATCGCCGACGCCATCTGGCCGAGCAGGCCGCGCGCGTCGGGGATGTCGTGGTTCTGCACGCGCAGCAGGCCCGCGACCGAGCCGCCTGCGATGAAGCCGTCGGGGAACGCGCGCGTCGTCCCGCCTTCGCTGACGCCGAGCTGCACCTTCGCGGGATCGAACGGATCGGCAAGCGCGACCAGCGGCGTCGACTCGCCACCGAGAACGAGACGCTGCGCGCCGCCGAGAAAGACGCCGACGGTGCCGTCGGCGGAAGCAACCGTCGTCACCTGGACGATCTTCGAGAGGTCGGCGATCGCGGCGTCGCGCTGGTCGAGCAGGTCGTTGGGCGCGTGGCCGGTGCCTTGCGCGCTGGCGATGTTCGCGTTGAGGCTGGCGATCCGCGTCGTCAGCGCGTTGATCGACTCGACCGATGTGCGCAGGTCCTGAGCGATCCCGGCCTGCTGCGCGTCGAGCTGGTCGGATGCGGCGCGAAAGCGCGCCGCGAGGTCGCCGACGCGCGCGAGCACGACCTGGCGCGCCGCGGTGTCCTGCGGCTTGTTGGAGACGTCGACGAAGGCGTTGAAGAGCTGCTGCGCGGTGTAGCCGAGGCCGTCCTCGCCGGTCGGGAACACCGTCTCGAGCTTCTGCAGCTGGGCGCTGCGCGCGTCGTCGGCGGCGGCGAGCGACGCCGCGGTCGCCGCTTCGCGCGTCAGGAACGCGTCGTGCGCGCGCGTCACCGTCGTGACGTCGACGCCCTTGCCGAAGAAGCCGTTGCCGGTCTGCTGACTGAATGCGGTCGCGAGCTCGATGCTCTGGCGCGAGTAGCCCGGCGTGTTGGCGTTGGCGACGTTGTTGCCGGTGACCTGCAGCGCGGCGTAGTTCGCCATCAGCGCGCGCTGGCCGATGTTGAGGAGCGAGGAGATCGTCATCGCCGCACCTGCCGGGCCGCCGCAAAGGTGCGGAGCGCTCCCTCGGGGGGCAACGAACGAAGCGAGTGTGGGGGCTTCATGTTCACGCCGCGCGCTGCAGGCGCAGCGTGCTGTTGATCAGACGCGAGAGCTTGTCGGCGTAGCCAGGGTCGGTCGCGTAGCCGGCGCGCTGCAGCGCGCTCGCGAAGCCCTGCCCGGTCGCGGCGCTCGCCGGTGCGGCGGCCGCTGCGGCGACCGCCGCTGAATAGCGCGGACTCGACTTCATCAGCTGCGCGTAGTCGCGAAACGCGTCGGCGTACGACGCGTACGAGCGGAACTTCGCGGTCACCTTCTGCGGCTCGCCGCCGACCCATTCGGTCGTCGTGATCTCGGCGACGGCGCCGGTCCAGCCGCCACCCGCCTTGATGCCGAACAGGTTGTGCGACGTGCTGCCGTCTGCGTTCCTGATCTCGCGCTGGCCCCACGCCGACTCGTGCGCTGCCTGCGCGATCGTGAACGCCGCGGGGATCCCGCTCGCCGCTTCGGCGGCGCGAGCGGCGTCCTGATGGACGCGGACGAACTCCGCCTGGCGGCCGCTGAGCGGCGCCGCTGCGGACGCACTCGACGCATTCGAGGCGTTGCTTGCCGCGCCGGCCGCGCTGCTTGGTGCGCGCGCAACGGGAACATCGCCCGCGCCGCTGCCGAGCTGGCGCTCGAGCTGGCGCGCGATCGCCTCGGCGAGCCCACCCGGCAGGCCGCTCATCTTCGCCGCGTACTGCGCGTCGAGCATCTCGGTGCCGAGCTTCGTGCCTTCGTTGTCGAGCATCCCCGAGCTCACCGTCGCCTCGCGCATGCTCTTCATCAGCTGCTGCATGAAGAGCGCCTCGAACTGCTTGGCCGTCTCGCGGATCGCCGCCTTCGGGTCGCGCGCCGCCGCCGTTCGCAGCGCCTGGATCGAGAGCGCCGCGTTGGCGTCGCCCGCGCTCGCCGTCGATGCGCCCGCGAGTGCCGATGCTCCGCTCGGCGCAGCCATCAGATCACCTCGAGCTCGGCCGCCATCGCGCCGGCCGACTTCAGCGCTTGCAGGATCGCGAGCAGGTCCTGCGGCGTCGCGCCGAGCGAATTGAGCGCCTTGACGACGTCACCGAGCTTGGCGCCCGGCGCCATCTGCACGAGCGAGCCCGACTGCTGCGCGATCGTGATGTCGGCGCGCTCGGTGACGACGGTCTGTCCGGCGCGTGCGAACGGGCCGGGCTGGCTCGCAGTCGGCGTCGTGCTCACGGTCACCGAGAGGTTGCCGTGCGCAACCGCGCACGGCGCGAGCGTCACCGCCTGGTTCATGACGATCGAGCCGGTGCGCGCGTTGATGACGACCTTGGCCGCGGGCATCGCCTGCTTGATCTCGAGGTTCTCGATCTCGGCCATGAACGCGACCCGCGCGTCGGCCGAGTCGGGCATGCGGACGCGGACAACGCGGCCGTCGAGGGCGTCGGCGATGCCGCTGCCCATCCGTTGATTGATCGCGCGGACGACCTCGCGCGCGGTCGCGAAGTCGCTCGCGTGGAGGTCGAGCTGGATCGTGCTGCCTTCGGTGAGCGCCGTCTGGACGCTGCGCTCGACGGTCGCCCCTTCGGGGATGCGGCCCGCGCTCAGGTGGTTGATCTGCACCTTCGACCCCGCCGCAGACGCTCCGGCGCCGCCGACGACGACGTTGCCCTGCGCGATCGCGTAGATCTGCCCGTCGGCGCCCTTCAGCGCCGTCGCGATCAGCGTGCCGCCGCGCAGGCTCTTGGCGTTGGCGAGCGACGAGACGTTGACGTCGATCGTCTGTCCCGGCTGCGCGAACGGCGGCAATTGCGCGGTGACCATCACCGTCGCCAGGTTCTTGAGCTGCATGTTGCTCGCGGCACCGGGCGGTACGATGACCCCCATCTGCTGCAGCATCGACAGCAGCGTCTGCGTCGCGAACGGCGTCGTCGTCGTCTGGTCGCCGGTGCCGTCGAGGCCGACGACGAGGCCGTAGCCGACGAGCTGGTTGGTGCGAACGCCCTGCACCGACGCGATCTCCTTGATGCGCGCCGCTTGCGCGGGCGCCGGCCACCAGACCGCAGCGCTGGCGAGCAGCGCGGCGATGACGATCGAGGCGCGAAGGATCCTTTCGATCGGCTGCATGGTCGTCGTCCCGCTCAGATCGGCAGCACGTTCAAGAAGAAGCGCGACAGCCAGCCCATGCCCTGCGCGTCGGCCTGTGCGCCGCGGCCGCGCTGCTCGATGCGCACGTTGGCGACGCTCGCCGAAGCGACGACGTTGCCCGCCTGGATCATCTTCGGGTCGACCTGGCCCGAGAAGCGAAGGACGTCGACGTTGTGGTTGACGCCGATCTGCTTCTCGCCGGCGACGAGGAGGTGGCCGTTCGGCAGCACGCCGGTGACGACCGCCGTGATCGTGCCGCTGAAGTCGTTGCTGTTGGCCGTCGTGCCGGCGCCGGAGAAGCTGTTGGTCGACGAGCCCGCGGCGCTCGCGCGGTTGAACGAGTTCGCCGAGATCCCCGGCAGCGCGGTGACGGCGGCCGAGACCTTGCCGCTCTTGTCGATCGAGCTCGTGCTCTTCTGCGTCGCCGAGATCTTCTCGACGATCTGGATCGTGATCGAGTCGCCGACGAGGCGCGCGCGGTAGTCCTCGAAGAGCGGTCGATACTGGGCCGCCTGGTAGATCGAGCCGTTCGCGACGGCGGGCTGCACGATCGGCTGGGGCGCTGCGTAGATCGGCGACGCGAGGTCGACCGGCGGGCGCGGGTTCAGCTGCTCGCAGCCCGAGAGCGCCGCCAGCACGGCGGCGCAGATGACCGCGCACGCGAGCGCGGTGGCGAAGCGCTTCATGCCTGGAGCCCTCACAGCTGCGCGAGCTTCTGCAGCATCTGGTCCGACGTCTGGATCGCCTTCGAGTTGAGCTCGTAGGCGCGCTGCGTCTGGATCATCTGCACGAGCTCCTCGACGACGTTGACGTTGGACGTCTCGACGAAGCCCTGCTGCACGCTGCCGAGGCCGTTGACGCCCGGCACGCCGGTGTTCGGCGTTCCCGACGACGCCGTCTCGGCGTACAGGTTCTGCCCCTTCGGCTCGAGGCCGGCGGGATTGATGAAGCTCGCGAGTTGGATCTGACCGACCGGCTGCGGCAGCGCCTGCCCGGGCAGCGCGACGCTCACCGTGCCGTCGTTGCCGATCGTCACGCTCTGCGCGGTCGCCGGGATCGTGATCCCGGGCTGCACCGTGTAGCCGGTGTTGGTGACGAGCTGCCCGGTCGCCGAGACCTGGAACGAGCCGTCGCGCGTGTAGCCAGTCGTGCCGTCGGGCAGCTGGATCTGGAAGAAGCCGTTGCCGCGGATCGCGACGTCGAGCGGGTTCGCGCTCTGCTGCAGGTTGCCCTGGCTGAAGTTGCGCGCCGTCGCGACCGCGCGCGTGCCCAAGCCCACCTGCAGTCCGGTCGGCAGCTCGGTCTGGTCGCTGCTCGCGGCGCCGGCCTGGCGCATGTTCTGGTACATCAGGTCTTCGAAGACGGCGTGCGAGCGCTTGTAGCCGTTGGTCGAGACGTTGGCGAGGTTGTTCGAGATGGTGTCCAGCTGCGTCTGCTGGGCCTCCATCCCGGTCTTCGAAATCCACAGCGATCGCATCATGGCGCGGCTCCGGTCAATGCCGCCA
>DATJIM010000009.1:0-3592 GCA_035493195.1 Caldimonas sp. | reverse complement strand
GGCGGCCCGGCGGGCGCTGACGGTTCGGGAGCGCACGGTGCCCGAGCCGCTCCTGCGCGTCTCGCACCTCACCAAGAAGTACGGCGACGCGGTCGTCGTCGACGACCTCTCGTTCGCGATCGCGCCGGGCGAGTGCCTCGGCGTGATCGGCCCGAACGGTGCCGGCAAGACGACGACGATCCGGATCTGCCTCGGGCTCACCGGCGCCGACGGCGGCGAGGTCGAGGCGTTCGGCATGCCGATGCCCGAGCGCGTCCGCGACGCCAAGAAGCGGATCGGCGTCGTCACCCAGTTCGACAGCCTCGACCCCGACTTCAGCTGCGTCGAGAACCTGCGCGTCTATGGCAGCTATTTCGGCCTGCCGCGCGCGACGATCGCCGAGCGCGTGCCGCGGCTGCTCGACTTCGCGGCGCTGCAGTCGAAGGCGTCGGCGCGCCCGGGCGAGCTCTCGGGCGGAATGAAGCGGCGCCTCTCGCTCGGTCGCGCGCTCATCAACGATCCCGATCTTCTCCTGCTCGACGAGCCGACCACCGGTCTCGACCCGCAGGCGCGCCACCTGATGTGGGAACGCTTGCAGAACCTGCTCCAGCAGGGCAAGGCGATCCTGCTGACGACGCACTTCATGGACGAAGCCGAGCGTCTCTGCGACCGCCTGCTGGTTCTCGACCACGGCAGGAAGATCGCCGAGGGCAGGCCGCGCGACCTGATCGCCGCGCACCTCGAGAGCGACGTCGTCGAGGTCTACGGCGACGGCGCCGCCGCTGCGGGCAAGCTGCACGGCGCGCTCGCCGAACGCGTCGAGACGAGCGGCGAGACCGTGTTCTTCTATCTGCGGGAGCCCAAGCGCCTGCTCGACGCGCTCGCCTCCGACCACTCGATCCGCTATCTGCATCGGCCGGCCAACCTCGAGGATCTCTTCCTCAAGCTCACCGGACGGCAGATCCGCGACGACTCCTGATGCCGATGCTCGTCGAACCGTACGCCGCCCCGCACCTCACGTCCCGCTTCTGGCCGGTCGTGATGCGCAACCTCCTCGTCTGGAAGAAGCTCGCCGGCCCGAGCGTGCTCGGCAACATCGCCGAGCCGCTGATCACGCTCGTCGCGTTCGGCTACGGCGTCGGCTCCTTGATCGGCACCGTCGCCGACATGCCCTACGTGCAGTACCTCGCCTCGGGCAGCGTCGCCGCCAGCTGCGCGCTCGCGGCGACGTTCGAGGGCCTCTACTCCGCGTACTCACGGATGGCGGTGCAGAAGACATGGGACTCGATCCTCAACGCGCCGGTCGCGCTCGACGACATCGTCTTCGCCGAGATGCTGTGGGCGGCGATCAAGGCGCTCTTCTCGTGCACCGCGATCCTCGTCGTCATCTTCGCGCTCGGCATCAGCCGCGCGCCGAGCATGCTGCTCGCATTGCCGGTGCTCGGGCTGGCCGGCGTCACGTTCGCGTCGCTGGCGCTCGTCTTCAACGCGCTGGCCAAGGGTTACGACTTTTTCACGTACTACTTCACGCTCGTCATCACGCCGATGACGTTTCTCTCGGGCGTCTATTTCCCGATCGCGCAGATGCCCGACTGGCTGCAGGCCGTCGCCCAGGTGCTGCCGCTCAAAGCCGCGGTCGACCTCGTCCGGCCGCTCGTCCTGGGCAAGATTCCCGCCGATCCCTTGCTGCCGCTCGGGATCCTGACGGCGTACGCTTGCGCGGGCTACTATCTGGCGTTGGTGCTCACGCGGCGGCGGTTCTTTGGTTGACCGGCTGTCCGTCAGCCGCTCGCGTCTTCGCCGACCAAGCGCCCATGGCCTCTTCTTTCCTCTCCATCGCGCAGCCCGTTCGATCGGCGTCCGCCCGAGTGCTGATGTGTTTCGTGGTGCTCGCACTCGTTGCCGTCGCCGCGCTGCGGCCCGCGCACGCCGAGGACGAGTTCCTGCCGCCCGAGCAGGCGTTCGTCTTCTCGGCGCGTCCGCACGACGCCAAGTCGGTCGAAGTGACGTTCGCGATCGCGCCCGGCTACTACCTCTACCGCGAGCAATTCAAGTTCGCCGCGACGGGCGCGACGCTCGGCGCGCCGACGATCCCGCCGGGCAAGGTCAAGTTCGACGAGACGTTCCAGAAGAACGTCGAGACGTACCGCAACGCGATCTCGATCGTCGTTCCGGTCGAACAGGCGGGCGCCGAGTTCCGCCTCGTCGTCACGAGCCAGGGCTGCGCCGACGCGGGCCTGTGCTATCCGCCGATGCAGAGCGCCGCGGCGGTCGCGCTCACCGGCTTCGGCGGTGCGGGCACCGCGCGCGTCGACGCGGCCGGCGGCGACAACGCCCTCGTCTCGACGCCCGCGAGCGTCGCCGCGCCTCCTGCAGCACCGACGAGCGAGTCGGGGATCGAAGCGGTGCTTCGCGGCGGCGCGTTCTGGTCGGTCGTCGGTGCGTTCTTCCTCGCCGGTGTGCTGCTCTCGTTGACGCCGTGCGTGTTGCCGATGCTGCCGATCGTCTCGTCGATCATCGTCGGCCAGGCTGGCACACCGACTCCCGCGTCTGCGGGCGCAGCCGGCGGCGCGCCGAGCGGCGGCGTCTCGCGCGGCCGCGGCTTCGCGCTCGCGGCGTCGTATTCGTTCGGCATGGCGGTCGTCTACACCGCGTTCGGCGTCTTCGCCGGGCTCGCCGGCGAAGGCCTCGCGGCGGCGCTGCAGAACGCGTGGGTGCTCGGCGCGTTCGCGCTCGGCCTCGTCGTGCTCTCGCTCTCCATGTTCGGCGTCTACGAGCTGCAGCTGCCTTCGGCGCTGACGTCGCGCTTCGCTGCTGCCGCTGACAGGCTGCCTGCGGGTCGCGTCGCCGGCGTCTGCGCCATGGGCGGCGTCTCGGCGCTGATCGTGAGCCCGTGCGTCGCCGCGCCGCTCGCCGGCGCGCTGCTCTATCTCAGCCAGACGCACGACGTCTGGCTCGGCGGCACGGCGCTCTTCTCGCTCGCCGCCGGAATGAGCGTTCCGCTGCTGCTCGTCGGCGCATCCGCGGGCGCGCTGCTGCCGCGCGCCGGCGCCTGGATGGTCGAGGTCAAGGCGGCATTCGGCGTGCTCCTGCTCGGCGTCGCGGTGTGGACGGTGCAACCCGTGCTTCCCGGTCCGCTCGCGCTCGCGCTGTGGGGGCTGCTCGCGCTCTTCGCCGCCGGGTTGCTCGTCCATCGCGCGCGCACAGTGAAGGCGATCGAACCGGCGGCGGCGAAGGCGGCCGCGCCGCGCCTCGGCTGGCGGCAGGCGATCGCCGCGCTGCTCGGTCTCGTCGGCGTCCTGCAAGTGGTCGGCGCCGCTGCGGGAGGGACCGATCCGTTGCAGCCGCTCGCGCCGTTCATGGCGCAAAGCGGTGTCGATCGTGGGCCCGGAATGCCGCGTTTCCAGACGGTGAAGAGCGCCGCCGAGCTCGACGCGATCCTGAAGAGCGCGAACAAGCCCGTGATGCTCGACTTCTATGCCGACTGGTGCGTGTCGTGCAAGGAGATGGAGCGCTTCACGTTCAGCGATGCCGGCGTGCAGAAGAAGCTCGCCGGAGCGCTGCTGCTGAAGGCTGACGTCACCAAGAACGACGCGCAGGACCGCGAGCTCCT
>DATJIM010000008.1:0-2973 GCA_035493195.1 Caldimonas sp. | reverse complement strand
TGCCGACCCTCGCTGCCTTCGAGCAGATGCTGCGAGCGCCGGGCCCGTGGCTCGGCGGCTTCGACCTGCCGTTCGGACTGCCGCGCGCGTTCGTCGACGCGCATGGGCTGGGCAGCAGCGCCGCCGAAGTGATCGCCGCGGTGCGCAGCCGCTGCACCAGCCGGATGGCGTGGCGCGCGTTCATCGACGCCTGGGGCAACACGCAGCCGCGCGGCGCGCGCTTGCTCCATCGCCGCACCGACACGGCGTCGCCGGTCGCGTCGACGAGTCCGATGCAGACGCGCTACGTTCCGGTCGGCCTGATGTATTACGAGGGCGTGTCGCGCCTGATCGACGCCGGCGTGACGTTGCCGGCGCTTCGCCACGGCGGCGATCCCGGGCGCGTCGCGCTCGAGGCGTATCCGCGTCGCCTCGCGCACGCGATCGTCGCTCGCCGCCCGTACAAGAACGGCGACGCCGACGACCGCCGGGCGGCGCGCGCGACGATCGTCGCGACGCTCGAGGCCGGGCGCGATGGTTTCGACTTCGCGCTCGCCTGCAGCGGCGCGCTGCAGGCATCGCTCGTCGACGACGCCAGCGGCGACCGGCTCGATGCGGTGCTCTGCCTCGTGCAGGCGGCGATCGCTTCGCGGCGCCTCGGCTATGGCGTGCCCGACGACGTCGATCCGGTCGAGGGCTGGATCGCGGCGGGGTGACGCCGAAGCGTCTCAGCGCGCCGCGCCGGCGAGGAAGTCGACGAGCGTCGGCCCGGCGATCACGATCCAGCACGCCAGCGACATCACGAGCGCGACCGCAACCGCGGCGCTGCCAAGGTCCTTGGCGAGCCCGGAAAGCGGATGCCGCTCGGTGCCGATGCGGTCGACGGTCGCCTCGATCGCCGAGTTGAGCAGCTCGACAACCATGACGAGCAGCATCGAGAGGATGAGCACGAGCCGCTCGAGCCGTGCGACCGGCAGCGCGATCGCGGGAACGAGGAGAAGCGCCGAGGCGACGAGCTCCTGGCGGAACGCCGCTTCGTTGCGCGCGGCGTGGCGCAGGCCTGCAACCGAGCAGCGGAACGCGCCGACGAGGCGGCCGAGCCCGGCGGGAAGCGGTCTGGGTTTGGCGAGCTCGGTCATCGCCCCGGCATTTTCCTCGATGCGCTGGCGTTCAGTCAGCGCGAAAACCGGAAGCTTTCACGATCGGCGCCCATCTCGCCGTGTCCTGCGCCATGCGCGCGGCGAGGTCGGCCGGGCTTGCCTCCAGGGGATGGCGCCCACCGTACGAGGGCGCCGCCGTTCGTCTGCTAAGGTGTTTCGCTGCCCCGCGCCCACGCTTCTTCATGGACGTCGCTTCCTGGTCGGCCGTTGCCGGCATCCTGCTCCTCGTCATGGCGCTCAGCGACTCGGTGCTGGCGCGCTTGCCGCTCAGCACGTCGATGCTCTACATCGCCGTCGGCGTCGCGATCAGTCCGCTCTGGCTCGACTGGGTCCACGTCGCGCTCGCGACCGACGCGCCCGAGCTCGAGCGGATCGCCGAGATCGTCGTCTTGCTGTCGCTGTTCGGCTCGGGTCTCAAGATGAGCGTCGGCCTGCGCGACGGCCGCTGGCTGTTGCCGTTGCGCCTCGCCACCGTCTCGATGGTCGTGACGGTGGCGCTGATCGCGCTCGTCGCCGTCGTCGGGCTCGGGTTCTCGCTCGGCGCCGCGATCCTGCTCGGCGGCATCCTCGCGCCGACCGACCCGGTGCTGGCGTCCGACGTCCAGATCGCCGACCCGACCGACCGCGATCGGCTCCGCTTCTCGCTCACCGGCGAAGCCGGGCTCAACGACGGCAGCGCATTTCCGTTCGTGCTGCTCGGACTCGGCCTGCTCGGCCTGCACGACGTCGGCGATTCGCTCTGGCGATGGCTCGCGCTCGACGTCGTCTGGAGCGTCGCCGCCGGCATCGCGATCGGTGCCGCGCTCGGCACGCTCGTCGGCAGGCTCGTCCTGCACCTGCGCCGCAAGCACAAGGAAGCGGTGGGTCTCGACAACTTCCTCGCCCTCGGCCTGATTGGCATTTCGTACGGGCTCGCGAGCCTCGCCCACGGCTACGGCTTTCTCGCCGTCTTCGCCGCCGGTGTCGCGCTTCGCCGTCTCGAGCAGCGCGCGAGCGCGAAGGCGCGCGACGACTCTCGCGCGAAGTCGGCCGATGCACGATTGCCGAAGCCGGCAGAAGTCGCCGCGGCCGCGCACGCCGATCCCGACCCGAAACGCGCCGAGCGCGCGGCGACGCACCCGAAGCACGCGCCCGCGTTCATGGCGCACGCGGTGCTCAGCTTCAACGAGCAGATCGAGCGCATCGCCGAGGCGGTGGCGGTCGTCGCGGTCGGCGCGCTGCTCTGGGCGGTCGACTGGAGCCGCGTGACGTGGTGGTTCGTCGCGCTCTTCCTGCTCGTCATCCGGCCGCTCTCCGTGCTCGTCGGGCTCGCCGGCTCGGCGACGTCGCGCGGCCAACGCGCGCTCGTCGGCTGGTTCGGCATCCGCGGCATCGGCTCGCTCTTCTATCTTGCGTATGCCGACAACCGTGGCGTTGCGATCGACACCGCGGCGACGCTCACCGCGCTCGTGCTGTCGGTGGTCGTCGTCTCGATCGTCGTCCACGGCATCTCGGTGACGCCGCTGATGGCGATCTACGAACGCCGCAAGCCCGCGCGCACCGGCAGGGCGGCGTGATGGCGGCTTCGCCAACGGCTGCGGCAGCGAGCATCGACGAGTCACCGGCCGAGGCGTGGTTCGCCGCGCGCGGCTGGCGGCCGTTCGCGTTCCAGCGCGACGTCTGGGCGGCGATGGCGGCAGGCGAAAGCGGCCTCCTGCACGCGACGACCGGGTCGGGAAAGACGTACGCGGTCTGGTTCGGCGCGCTCGCACGCGCAACGGCGCTCGGCGTTTCGCTCGCGGCGCGCAGCGCGCCGCCGCTCGGCGTTCTCTGGCTGACGCCGATGCGCGCGCTC
>DATJIM010000007.1:0-5189 GCA_035493195.1 Caldimonas sp. | reverse complement strand
GACGCCCATCGTCGAGCACGCGACGTCGGCGAACGCGGGATCGGGCGGGAAGGCGCACGCGTAGCACGGTGACTCGTCGCGCCGCGTGTCGTACACCGAGATCTGACCGTCGAAGCCGATCGCTGCGCCGGCGACAAGCGGGCGCGCGTGCGCGACGCACGCGGCGTTGACCGCGTGCCGCGTTGCGAAGTTGTCGGTGCAGTCGACGACGACGTCGGCGTTGGCGACAAGCTCGGCGAGGCGGGCCGCGTCGGCGCGCTCGACGAGCGCTTCCACGCGCACGTTCGGATTGATCGCCGCAACCGAACGCGCTGCCGACTCAGCCTTCGGCGTCCCGACTCGTGCGAGGTCGTGCGCGATCTGGCGCTGCAGGTTGGTGAGGTCGACCTCGTCGTCGTCGACGATCGAGATCGTGCCGACGCCGGCGCTGCCGAGATAGAGCGTGACCGGCGAGCCGAGGCCGCCGGCGCCGATGACGAGCGCGCGCGCCGCCAGCAGCCGCCGCTGGCCCTCGATTCCGATGTCGTCGAGCAGGAGATGGCGCGAGTAGCGGAGGAGGTCGTCGTCGTTCATCGCTCGCGATGCGCCGGCCGCAAGCAAAACGCCCGTGGGGGACACGGGCGTCTTGTCATGAGCGAGCGGTCCGGGATCAGTTGGTCTCGACCTCGGCCTTGCGCTCGACCGCGGTCTTGCTGGCGATCACGGTCTTGCCCTTCAGCCGGTTGAGCGCCTGCGTGAGCTGGAAGTCCTCGGGACTGCCGAACTCAGGCGGCGGCTTCGGCGCGCCGTTGCGCAGCGCGATCTCGGCCTCGTACTTCTTGCGCGCCTCGTCGCGCGCCTTCTCGCGCGCCTCGTCCTTCACCTCGGCGCCCTGACCGCTCTGCAGGTGCTTCTCGAGATCGGCCTCGCGCGTGCGCAGCGCCGCGAACAGATTGCCCTCGGCGGTCTCGTCGAGCATGACGTCGGGAACGATGCCCTTGGCCTGGATCGACGCTCCGCTCGGCGTGTAGTAACGCGCTGTCGTGATCTTCAGCGCCGTGTCGGGTGAGAGCTGGCGAACCGTCTGCACCGAGCCCTTGCCGAACGTCTGCGCACCCATGATGACGCCGCGCTTGTAGTCCTGCAGCGCGCCAGCGACGATCTCGCTCGCCGACGCCGAGCCTTCGTTGACGAGAACGATCAGCGGCACCTTCTTCAGCGCGTCGGGCAACCGCCGCAGCGGATCGCCGCCGCCCCGGCGCTGGTAGAACTCGGGCGAAGCGCGGAAGGTCGCCTTCGAGTCGGGAATCTGGCCGTTGGTCGTGACGACGACCGAGTCCGCAGGCAGGAATGCCGCCGAGATCGCGATCGCGCCCTCGAGCAGGCCGCCCGGGTCGTTGCGCAGGTCGAGCACGAGGCCCTTCAGGTTCGGCTCCTGGCGGTAGATGTCCGACAGCTTGGCGACGAAGTCCTCGACAGTGCGGTCCTGGAACTGGCTGACGCGGATCCATGCGTAGCCCGGCTCGATGACCTTGGCGCGCACGCTCTGGGTGCGGATCTCCTCGCGGATGATGTTGACCGGGAAGGTGCGGCCCTCGCTCTTGCGGAACACCGTGAGAACGACCTTGGTGTTCGGCTCGCCCCGCATGCGCTTGACCGCCTGATCGACGCTGAGGCCCTTGACGAGCGTGTCGTCGATCTTGGTGATCAGGTCGCCGCTCTTCAGGCCGGCGCGAAACGCGGGCGATCCTTCGATGGGAGTGATGACCTTCACGAGGCCGTCTTCCATTCCCATCTCGATGCCGATGCCGACGAAGCGACCGGTCGTCGCCTCGCGGAATTCCTTGAACGTCTTCTTGTCGAAGTACTGCGAATGCGGGTCGAGGCCGGCGACCATGCCGCTGATCGCATCGCTGATGAGCTTCTTCTCGTCGACCGGCTCGACGTAGTCCGTCTTGACCATGCCGAACACGGCTGCGAGCTGCTGGAGCTCCTCGATCGGCAGGCGCGAGACCGAGTTGCGCGCGGTCGCCTCCAGCTGCATCGTCGCCAGCGCCCCGGTGACGGCGCCGAGCACAAGCCAGCCGGCGATCTTCAGTTTGACACCCATCAACGACCCCTTCTTCGCGGCGATTCCCAGGCCGGAGCCGACCCGCGCAAACGTTGCCGTCTCAGTATATTCCGGCAAGCAAATTCGGCGCCTACAACCCTGGGCAAAGTTGCGTTTCGCAGCCGGTTGTCAGGGGCGGGCCGGAGCGTTCTCGTGAGCCGAGCCGCAACCGTTCGGCACGCCGGTTGCCCGGTGGGGTTTTCGCTTTCGGCCAACGTCCATGCCCACCCGCGATCAGCCCGCCGGTCCCGCCGACGCTTCTCGCCCGACCGGCTCCGGACCTGCAATGGCGCCGGGCGACGAGGCGCCTGCCGGCACTCCCGGAACGGGCGAGACCGTCTGCCGCCGCTGCGGCGGCAGCGGCAGGCTCGGCGCGACCGCCTGTCCGGACTGCCGGGGCACCGGCGTCGTCACGGCCATCGTCGGCGGTGCGTGAGGCCGCAGCGGCGGTCGGCCACGTCGCGCTGCGGTCCCGGCCACGGGGCAAGACAACGACCGCTCGTTCCTGCCATTCGCCGACGTCCGGAGCGGCGCTACGATCGTCGCTCGGCAACGACGGCAGGGTCGTTGGCGGCGCCGTACGGCGGCTGGCCCGCGTTCACGGGGGTGGACGCCGCGGCGGTCGGCCATATCCTCCGCCGCCGGGCACTTTCGCACGCGCGGCCGGGGGCGCCACATCGCCCCCGCAATACACTCCGCGGTCGCCCCTGTCCCCGGTGCCGGCACGGGCCAAACCACGAGTGAGCCGTCCATGACCCTGCCGTTTTCGACCAGCCCGCGCCGTGCGCGCCGGATCGCTGCTGCACGCGCCACCGCCATCGCCGTGACCGTCGGCGTCGCCCTGCTGGCCGGGTGCAGCAAGAGCAAGGACAAGGACAAGTCGACGCAGGTCGCCGCCAAGGTCAACAAGGAAGAGATCACCGTCTCGCAGATCAACTTCCTCCGCATGCAGCAGCGTGCGCTGCCTGCGTCGCAGGCCGCGTCGGCGAACCGCGCGATCCTCGAGCGGCTGATCGACCAGGAGCTCGCGCTGCAGAAGGCGACCGACCAGAAGCTCGACCGCACCCCGCTCGTCGTCCAGCAGATCGAGGCGGCCCGGCGCGAGATCATCTCGCGCGCCTATCTCGAGAAAGTCGGCGAGGGCGCGACCAAGCCGAGTCCCGACAAGGTCGAGGCCTACTACCAGGCGCATCCGGCGCTGTTCTCGCAGCGCCGCATCTACAGCCTGCAGGAAGTCAACATCGAGGCGACTCCCGAGCAGGTCGAAGCGCTGAAGAAGACGCTCCTCGGATCGAAGACGTTCGCCGACTTCGTCGCGTACCTGAAGGCCAACAACATCAAGTTCGCGGCCGCCGAGGCGGTCCGCGCCGCCGAGCAGCTGCCGCTCGCGAGCGTCGATGCGTTCGGCAAGATGAAGGACGGTCAGGCGATCTTCAACGCCCGGCCCAATGGTGCCCAGGTGATCAACCTCGCCGCTTCGCGCTCCGAGCCGGTGACGCTCGATCGCGCGCGGCCGGCGATCGAGCAGTTCTTGCTCAACGAGGACAAGCGCAGGATCATCGCCGAGGACATGGCGGCGCTGCGCAAGGCGGCGAAGATCGAGTACCTCGGCGAGTTTGCGGGAACTGCGCCGCCTCCGCCTGCGTCGGAGCCTGAACCCGCGCCCCGGGCGGCGCTGCCGGCGACGCTGCCCGCCTCCGAGGTGAGTGCCGCACCGCAGCTCGAGGTCGCGCCCGCCGACTCGAACGGTGCGTCGGCGCCCAGCACGTCGACGCTCGACAAAGGACTGAAGGGATTCAAGTGAGATCGCTCGTTGCGCGCTTTGCGCAGTTCATCGCCCGTGTCTTTTTCCTCTCTGTCTGCGCCGTCAGCATGGCCGCGGCGCAGGCGCCGCAGCGACCCGAGCCGACGCTCGGCGTCGGTGACGTCGTCCGCATCACCGTCTACCAGAACCCCGACCTCACGACCGAGGCGCGCGTCTCCGAGAACGGCCAGATCAACTTTCCGCTGATCGGAACCGTCGCGGTGGGTGGCCTCTCGGTCGCGCAGGCCCAGGCGAAGATCGAGAAGATGCTTCGCGACGGCGGCTTCGTCCTCAAGCCGCAGGTGACGATGCAGACGATGACGATCAAAAGCAGCCAGGTTTCGATCCTGGGCCAGGTCGCCAAGCCCGGTCGATTCCCGATCGAGATCGTCGGCAGCAAAGTCTCGGAGATGATCGCCGCCGCCGGCGGCGTCGTACCCGGCGGCGCCGACATCGTCACCCTCGTCGGCAACCGCGACGGCAAGCCGGTCAAGATCGACATCGACCTGCCGCTCGTCCTGCAGCAGGGCCGCGCCGACCTCGACGTTCCGGTCGAGAACGGCGACATCATCTACGTCGACCGCGCGCCGACGTTCTACATGTACGGCGAGGTGCAGCGCCCGGGGCAACTGCGCCTCGAGCGCGGCATGACGCTGATGCAGGCGCTCGCCCAGGCCGGCGGTCTCTCGCCGCGAGGCACCGAGCGCGGCATCAAGGTCCATCGCAAGGACGCTACGGGGGCGATCAAGATCCTCGAGCTGAAGATGAACGACCTCGTCGAGCGCGACGACGTCATCTACGTCAAGGAATCGCTCTTCTGAGCTGAGGTGACACCGTGTTCGTGAGCCAGTACCTTCGGATCCTGTGGGCGCGCAAGTGGCTGCTGCTCGTGATGTTCCTGATCGTCGCCGCGACCGGGATCGCGATCACGCTGCTGATGCCGCGCCAGTACACCGCTGACACGTCGCTCGTCGTCGAGATGCGGATCGACCCCGCGCTCGGCGCGCTCGCTCCGGCGCTCGCCTCGCCGAGCTACATGCAGACGCAGATCGAGATCCTGAGGAGCGAACGCGTCGCGTCGCGCGCCGTCACGCTGCTCGGCGTCGAGCGCTCGGCCGCCGCCGTCGCGCAGTGGCGCGAGGAGACGAAGGCGAAGATCCCGCTCGCGCGCTACTTCGCGGGCGTCCTGTCGCGCGGTCTCTCGGTCGAGCCGCCGCGCGGCAGCAACATCATCAACCTGAGCTTCTCGGCGCCCGACCCGATCTTCGCGCAGGCGGCCGCCAACGCGTTCGCGCA
>DATJIM010000006.1:0-3432 GCA_035493195.1 Caldimonas sp. | reverse complement strand
GACGAGCTCGCCATCGAGGACGGTGCCGTCGGCGAGACGCTGCGCCGCGACGACGACCTCCGGAAAGCGCTCGGTCACGAGTTCCTCGCCGCGCGACCAGATCCAGACGCGGCCCGCGCGCTTGACGATCTGCGCGCGGATGCCGTCGTACTTCCACTCGACCTGCCAGTGCTCCGGCCCGGCGAGCTTCGCTGCGAATTGGTCGACGGCGAAGTCGAGCGGATGCGCGAGGAAGAACGGATAGGGCTGGCCAACGTCGAGCGGGCCCGCCTCCGCCGAAGCGGTGAGCTGCGCGAAGCGCTCCGCGCTCGGGGTCGCCCCCTTGTCGGTGTAGCCCATCATGCGCTGCGCGACGAGCTTCGGGTCGACGCCCGAGCCCTCGGCGAGCGCGCGCTGCACGAGCAGCTTCGAGACGCCGATCCTGAACTCGCCGCCGATCAGCTTGTTGAAGAGGAATCGTCCGGCATCATCGAGCTCGTCCCAGTAAGCAGCCACGCGCTCGGACTGCTCGACCGGCGAGAGTCCGCGCAGTGGCAGCAGCCGCTCCTCGACCCATTCCGCGAGGCCGACGTCGCTCGTGCGCTGCGGCGGCGGCAGCACGTGCGCGACCGTCTCGGCAAAGTCGCCGACCGCCTGGTAGCAGGCGTCGAACAGCCAGTCCTCGATTCCCGCACGGTCGCACGCGGTTGCCCACAGCACCGAATTCGGAACGACCTGACGAGGCTTGCCGCCGGCGAGGAAGTAGACCGCCCAGGCGGCGTCGCGCGGCGCTGCGCTCCCAAAGTAGCGCTTGAGCGCAGCGACCTTGGCGAGCGTCGCGGTGCTGCGGTCGAGCTCGGCGAAGAGTTGCGCGAAGCGCTTCATTCGCGGCGCTCGTCGACGGCGGCGAGCTCGTCGTCGTCGCGATCGCCGTACTCGGTCGCGAACGCCGAAGCCTCGTAGCCGTGCTCGCCGAGCCGGCGCACCATCACCGCTTCGTAGCCGTGGGTGACGATGACGCGCTCGGCGCCGGTCGCGCGGATCGCACGCTCGAGGCCGGGCCAGTCGGCGTGGTCGCTGAGGACGAAGCCGCGGTCGACCGAGCGACGCCGGCGTGCGCCGCGCAGCTGCATCCAGCCGCTCGCGAACGCGTCGCTGACGTCGCCGAAGCGGCGCGTCCACGTCGAGTGCTGCGCCGCGGGCGGCGCGACGATCAGCGCGCCGCGAAAGAACGCGCGGTCGGCGATCGCCGTCGCGACCGGCGTCTCCGGAAGGTCGACGCCCGCGGCACGGTACGCGCGGTTGAGCGGCTCGATCGCGCCGTGCACCGCGATCGGCCCGATCGAGCGGTCGACGCCGGCGAGGATGCGCTGCGCCTTGCCGAACGCGTAACCCATGATCAGGCTCGCGCGGCCGGCTGCGGCGTTGCCGCGCCACCAGTCGTCGATCTCGGCGAAGACCTCGGCCTGCGGCCGCCAGCGGTAGATCGGCAGGCCGAACGTCGACTCGGTGACGAAGCAGTGGCAGCGCACCGGCTCGAACGGCGTGCAGGTCCTGTTGTCCTCGCGCGCGTCGGCGTCGCTGCCGGCGACGTAGTAGTCGCCCGAGACGACCCAGACGCGCCCGTCGTGCTCGAGTCGGACCTGCGCCGAGCCGAGGACGTGGCCGGCGGGATGGAGGCTCAGGCGAACGCCGAAGTGGTCGATCGTCTCGCCGTAGGCGAGCGTCTGCAGGTCGACGTCGCCGAGCCGCGTCCTGAGCACGCCTTCGCCCGGCGCGGCGGCGAGGTAGTGCGCGTTGCCGCGCCGCGAATGGTCGCCGTGCCCGTGCGTGATCACGGCGCGGTGGACCGGCTGCCAGGGATCGATGTAGAAGTCGCCGGCTGGGCAGTACAACCCTTCCCTGCGCTGGACGACGAGATCGCCGTCGCTCATCGCGCCGGCCAGCCGCCGGGCCGCTCCCAAGGCTGGCCGTGGCCCCCTCGGGGGGTACCGCTGCAGCGAAGCTGCAAGGTCGGGGGCACCATTCAATAGCGGTTGCGGGTCGCGAAGAGCGCGAAGCGCATCGCGCCGTAGGCGATCCAGGCGAGGCTGCGGCTGACGAACGGCCGGTGCAGGTAATACGACTTCTCGACGCGCTTGCCGCTGTGCTCGGCGGCGTCGCGCAGGTGCGCGCGCAGCTCGGCGGCGAACGCCTCGTCGTTGACGAAGACGTTCGCCTCGCGCGCGAGCAACAGGCTCAGCGGATCCAGATTCGACGAGCCGACCGTCGCGATCGCGCCCTGCGGGCCGTCGAAGACCGCGACCTTGGCATGCAGGAAGCTCGGCGCGTACTCGATGATCTCGATCCCGGCGTCGAGCATCACGCCGTACATCGCGCGGCTCGTGTGGTGCTGCATGAAGTACTCGTAGCGGCCCTGCAGCAGGAGCGTCACGCGCACGCCGCGCGCGGCAGCGCCGCGCAGCGCCCGCTGCAACGCGACCCCGGGGACGAAGTAGGCGTTGGCGATCTCGATCTCCTCGCGCGCCTGCCCGATCGCGTAGCGGTAGAAGTGCTCGATGCGCTTTCTGAAGCGGAAGTTGTCGCGCAGCACCAGGCCGGCGAGGACGCCATCGCCCTGCGCGCCGGGCGGCGGACGAAGGTCGCTCGCGGTCAGCTCCGGATCGCTGGCGTCGGTGCCGGCGCGCGCCGCCTTCTTCACCGCTGCGAGGGCGCCGGCGACGTCGACCTGGCGGGCGTCGCGCGCGGCCTGCACGCGGTGCCACAGCCGCGTCATCGTCTCGTGCGCGTCTTCGACGAGCGGGCCGGTGACGCGCACCGAGAAGTCGAAGCGCGGCTCGGCGAGCGCGCCGCGCGCCGGGTCGAAGCGATCGTCGATGATGTTGATGCCGCCGCAAAAGCAGATCCGCGCGTCGACGACGCAGAGCTTGCGGTGCAGACGTCGCCAGCGCGGCGGCAGCAGGATGCGCCAGCCGCGCGCCGGGTTGAAGACGCGCCAGCGCACTCCCGCCACCTGCCAGCGCTGCCGCCACTCGGCCGGGATCTCGCCGGTGCCGATGCCGTCGACAACGACGCGGACGACGACGCCGCGCGCCGCGGCGCGCTCGAGCGCCTCGGCGACGGCGATCGCCGCGCCGACGAACTCGAAGATGTAGGTCTCGAGCATGACCTCGGCGCGCGCGCCGTCGATCGCCTCGACGAGCGCGGGAAACAGCGCCTCGCCGCCCTTCAGCAGCTTCAGGCGATGGCCGGGGCGAAGCGCGCTGTTCGCTTCGGCGCGTCGCGACTCCTCCGTGCTCATGCCGGCCCGCAGTCAGGCGAGCTCGAGCTCGGCGACGAGCGGCAGGTGGTCCGACATCCGCGCCCAGGCGTTGCCTCGAGGCACGTTCGTCGAGCGGCAGCGAAAGCCGCGCGTGTAGATGCGGTCCATCGAGAAGAGCGGCAGCCGCGACG
>DATJIM010000005.1:0-14608 GCA_035493195.1 Caldimonas sp. | reverse complement strand
AACGCCGCGGAGCTGCTGCCCGAGCTGTTGCGACGCGCGCGCTCGGGCGGCCCGCGGCCCGACCTCGTCACCGACCAGACGTCGGCGCACGACCTCGTCAACGGCTACCTGCCTGCGGGCTGGACCGTCGCCCAGTGGAAGGCGGCGCAGGCCGAGCCGGCGCACCATGCGACGCTGCGCGACGCCGCCGCGCAGAGCTGCGCGCTCCACGTCGACGCGATGCTCGGCTTTCGCGACCTCGGCATCCCGGTCGTCGACTACGGCAACAACATCCGCCAGGTCGCGTTCGACGCCGGCGTCGCCGACGCGTTCGCGTTCCCGGGCTTCGTTCCAGCGTACATCCGGCCGCTCTTCTGCCGCGGCAAGGGCCCGTTCCGCTGGGTCGCGCTGTCGGGCGACCCCGACGACATCAAGAAGACCGATGCCAAGCTGAAGGAGCTCTTTCCGGACGACGCGCACCTGCACCGCTGGCTCGACATGGCCGGGGAGCGGATCGCGTTCCAGGGATTGCCGGCGCGGATCTGCTGGATCGGGCTCGGCGAGCGCCACCGCGCCGGCCTCGCGTTCAACGCCATGGTCCGGTCGGGCGAGCTGAAGGCGCCGATCGTGATCGGCCGCGATCACCTCGACTCCGGCTCGGTCGCGAGCCCGAACCGCGAGACCGAAGCGATGAAGGATGGCACCGATGCGGTGTCCGACTGGCCGATGCTGAACGCGCTCCTGAACACCGCGAGCGGCGCGACGTGGGTGTCGCTGCACCACGGCGGCGGCGTCGGCATGGGCTATTCGCAGCACGCCGGCGTCGTCATCGTCTGCGACGGCAGCGACGCCGCCGCCAAGCGCATCGAGCGCGTCCTCTGGAACGATCCGGCGACCGGTGTCATGCGCCACGCCGACGCCGGCTACGCCGACGCGATCGCGTGCGCGCGCGAGCAGGGGTTGAAGCTGCCGATGCTGGGCGGTGCGCGCGGGTCGTGACATGGCGGTCGCCGGCGAGATCCACCTCCGCTATCTCAACCACCCGGACATCGAGGCGCTCGCGCTGGGCGACGCCGAGATCCTCGCCGCAGTGGAGCGGGGCCTTGTCGCGCAGGGCCGCGACGAGACGACGATCGAACCGCGCGTCCACTTGAAGCCCGAGCGCGATGGCTCGGGGCACTTCAACGTGCTGCGCGGCTACATCCGCCCGCTCGGGATGGCGGGCGTCAAGGTGGTGGGCGACTTCTACCGCAACTACGAGGTCGGGCTGCCATCGGAGCTCGCGTTGCTCAACCTCTTCGATCCCGCGACCGGCGCACCGATCGCCGTCATCGACGCCAGCGACATCACCGACATGCGCACGGGAGCCGTGACCGCGATCGGCGCGCGCGCGCTGGCGAGGAGGTCGTCGAAGGTGCTCGGCCACATCGGCGCGCGCGGGACGTCGTACTGGAACGTGCGGCTGCTGCACTCGATCTTTGCGTTCGACGAGATCCGCGTCCACTCGCGGCGCCCGGAGAGCCGCGACGCGTTCGCGGCGCGACTGCGCGCCGACCTGACCGGCGCGCGCGTCGTCGTCACCGACGACTGGGAGTCGTGCGTCCGCGGCGCCGACATCGTCGTCGAGGCGTCGCGCCTCGAACGTCCCGAGCCGAAGCTGAAGACCGCGTGGATCGCCAAGGGCGCGTGCGTGATTCCGTACGGAACGATGAGTGCGGTCGAGCTCTCTCTGACCGACATCATGGACAAGATCGTGATGGACGACTGGGGCCAGGCGCGCGCGGGCCCGTACGGCGCGCTGCGCGCGCACGTCGACAGCGGTCGCCTCTCGGAGAAGAACCTGCACGCCGAGCTCGGCCAGATCGTCGCCGGGATCAAGCCTGGGCGCGAGCGCGACGACGAGACGACGCTGTTCTGGCACCGCGGCCTGTCGCTCTCGGACATCGCGCTCGGCGCCGCCATGCTCGCCAAGGCCGAGCGACTCGGCATCGGCCAGCGGCTGCGCTTTCGCTGAGGACGCCGATGCCGATCGTCAACGCGCGCATGTACGCCGTCACGGCCGAGTGCAAGGCCGACTGGCATCTCGTGCTCGCGTGGGCGGTCGCGCGCGCGGATCTCGATTGGGCGATCGTCGACCACGACGCCCCTGCACCGATGTCGACGCTGTGGTCGCGAGACGATCTCGGCGCGGCGTTCATGTGTGGCCTGCCGTTCGCGCGCCGAACGCCGCGACCGGTGCTCGTCGCCGCGCCGATCCCGCGCCCGGCGCGCTACGGCGGCCGGGCGGTCTACTGCACCGACATCGCCGTCGCCGCGTCGGCGCCGCACCGATCCCTCGAGGACACGTTCGGCGGCATCGTCGGGTACACCGTCGGCGATTCGATGTCGGGTGCCGTCGCGCTGCGCGACCATCTGCTGCCGTTTCGCGCAGCGCGCGGCGAGCGGCTCTACCGCGGCGCGGTCGGCGGCCTGCTCAACGCGCAAGGCGTGATCGATGCGCTCGACGCGGGCACGATCGACGTCGGGCCGCTCGACAGCTATAGCCACGATTTGATCCGCGCGTACGACCCGGCGCGCGCCGCGCGCGTTCGCGTCGTCGCGAGCACGGCGATGCGGCCGATTCCGCCGCTCGTCGCGACGGCGCCGTTCGTCGCCGAGGCGCTCGCGCGCCTGCGCGACGCCCTCGTCGTCGGCACGCGCAGCGCGAGCGAGCTCGCCGAGGCGATGGCGCGGCTGCAGCTCGCGGGCTTCACCGCGCCCGACGCCGACGACTACGACGTCGTCGCCGCGATCGCCGCTCGTTCCACCTTGCCGTTCGAGGAGCTCTGAATGCCGATGTCGCCGATGACCAACTTGCGGCGTTGCCTGCTGATCGTCGTCGCCGCGCTGACTCCTCTCGTGGCGTCGTCGCAATCGCTGCCGAAGACGATCCACGTCGTCGTGCCGTTCCCGCCCGGCGGACCGACCGACGTCCTCGGCCGGCTGCTCGGCCAGTCGCTCGCGGATTCCCTCGGCGCGACCGTCGTCGTCGACAACAAGGTCGGCGCCGCCGGCAATATCGGCGTCGACGCGGTCGCCAAGGCGCCTCCCGACGGCTCGACGATCGGCATCATCCCCGCCGGCAACATCGCGGTGAACCCGACGCTCTTCCCGACGCTGCCGTACAAGGCCGCCGACCTCGCGCCGGTGACGATGCTCGCGACGGTCGACAACGTCCTCGTCGTCAACGCCGAGCAGGTGCCGGCGAAGAACGTGCGCGAGCTGCTCGACCTCGCGGCGAAGAAGCCGGGCGCGCTCAGCTACGCGTCGCCCGGCGCCGGAAGCCAGGCACACCTCGCGGGCGCGTTGCTCGAGCTGAGCACCGCGGTGCAGCTCCTGCACGTGCCGTACCGCGGCATCGCGCCTGCCGTCAACGACCTCGTCGGCGGCCAGGTCTCGATGATGTTCGCGCCGCTGCAGACCGCGCTTCCGTTCATCAAGAGCGGCAAGCTGCGCGCGCTCGGCATCGCGAGCCAGAAGCGGTCGCCCTTGCTCCCTGATCTGCCGACGATCGCCGAGCAGGGCGTCGCGAAGTTCGAGGCGGTGTCGTGGTACGCGCTGATGGTGCCGGCAGGAACGCCGAGCGACGTCGTCGATCGCCTGAGCGCTGCGACCGTTCGCTTCCTAGCGTCGCCCGAGACGCGCGCCAAGCTTGCGGCGCAAGGGATGGACCCCGGCGGCGGCACCCCGCAGGACCTCGCCGCGACGATCCGCTCCGAAAGCGCGCGCTGGAGCGAGGTCGTCCGCAAGCAGAACATCAAGCCGGAATGACGCGCATGGACGCGACGACGATGCGGCTCGGCGGCGACCCGCTGTCGCTCGACGACTTGCAGCGGCTGCACGCCGGCGGCGTCGCGCTTGCGATCGACGACGCCGCACGCGAGCGCATCCGTGGCAGCGCCGCGGTCGTCCAGCGCGCCGCCGCCGGCGACGCGCCGGTCTACGGCGTCAACACCGGCTTCGGCAAGCTCGCCGGGACGCGAATCGCCGCGGCCGACCTCGCGCTCCTGCAGCTCAACCTGATCCGCTCGCACAGCGTCGGCGTCGGCGAGCCGCTCGCGCCCGCGATCGTGCGCCTCGTCCTCGCGCTCAAGGCGGCGAGCCTCGCGCGCGGCCACTCGGGCGTGCGCGAGGAGGTCGTCGATGCGATCGTCGCGATGCACGACGCCGGCATCGTCCCGCTCGTCCCTTCGCAAGGTTCGGTCGGCGCGTCGGGCGACCTCGCGCCGCTCGCGCACCTGACGCTCGCGCTCATCGGCGAAGGCGAGTGCATCGACACGCGCGGCGAGCGCATCGCCGCCGCCTACGCGCTGCGCAGCGCCGGCCTCGCGCCGCTCGTCCTCGAGGCGAAGGAAGGCCTTGCGCTCATCAACGGCACGCAGGTCTCGACGGCGCTCGCGCTGCACGCGCTGTTCTCGTTCGAGCCGGTGCTCGAGGCGGCGCTCGTCGTCGGCGCGCTGACGGTCGACGCGGCGCGCGGCAGCGACGGCCCGTTCGATCCACGCATCCACGCGCTGCGCGGCCAGCCAGGGCAGATCGACGTCGCGCGCTACTACCGCGCGCTTCTTGCCGGCAGCGAGATCCGCCGCTCGCACCTGCAGGGCGACGACCGCGTCCAGGATCCGTACAGCCTGCGCTGCCAGCCGCAGGTCGTCGGCGCGTGCCTCGACCAGCTGCGCCACGCCGCGCTCGTCCTCGTGCGCGAAGCGAACGCGGTGACCGACAACCCGCTCGTCTTCGAGGGCGACGACGGCGGCATCGGCCAGGCGCCGGGCCGCCCCAAGCCCGGCCGCGCTCCCTCGGAGGGCAGCGACCGCAGGGAGCCTCGGGGCACCATCATTTCCGGCGGCAATTTCCACGCCGAGCCGGTCGCGCTCGCCGCCGACGCGATGGCGGTCGCGATCGCCGAGGTCGGCGCGATCGCCGAGCGGCGCATCGCGATGCTGATCGACGCCAACGTCTCGCGCCTGCCGCCGTTCCTCACGTCAGAGCCGGGCCTCAATAGCGGCTTCATGATCGCGCACGTCACCGCGGCGTCGCTCGCGAGCGAGAACAAGTCGCTCGCGCACCCGGCGAGCGTCGACAGCCTGCCGACGAGCGCGAACCAGGAGGACCACGTCTCGATGGCGACCTTCGCGGCGCGTCGCCTGCAGCCGATGATCGCCAACACCGCGACCATCCTCGCGATCGAGCTGCTGGCCGCGGCGCAGGGGATCGAGTTCCTGCGTCCGCTCGCGAGCTCGACGTCGCTCGAGACGGCGCATGCGCTCGTCCGACAACGCTGCGCCGCGATGCCGAGCGATCGCTCGCTCGCGGCCGACATCGAGCGCGCAACCACGCTCGTCCGCGATGGCGCGCTGGCGCGTGTTTTTCGCACGATTCCCGACCTGCCGGCGCTCTGGCTCGCGGCCTGAGCCGCGCCGCTTACGGGGAGAAACACGCGAATCGGGGGACGCGGTGGCGGCGCCGCTGCGTTACAAATTCGCCCGTGCATCGGCTCGCGGCCGCCGTCCATCGGCAGCCGCACGAAGTCGGAAGAGCGGAGAGGAATCGTGCAGGGCAATCAGAGAACGATCGAGCAGGGCCAGGGGCGACGCGACAACGATGTCGTGCCGGCGTTCGTGCGGAGCGCCGAACGGACTGCAGCCGAGCGACCCGGCGCCGGGACGACCTGGTCGGGCTCGGCGTTCGATCTCGCGCAAGGGCTCGAGGTCACCGTGTTCGAGGCCAGGATCTCGCCCGAGGAGCTCGACGAGCTCTTCCGCTAGGGCGCGCGGCCGGCCGCCGGAAGCCGCCCTCGCGGCTGCGGCTACAGTGCGCTGCAACGGCGAGCGGTGCCCGCTCGGCCGCGACGCACGTTGTCCTCGCCGCGAAAGGAATCCGCATGAAGAAGCACGTCACCCTGCTCGCCGCCGCCGCGCTCGCGGCATCGCTCACTGCGCACGCGCAGGAGACCAAGGTCGCGATCGGCATCTCCGGCTGGACCGGCTTCGCGCCGCTGACGCTCGCCAAAGAAGCGGGTATCTTCAAGAAGCACGGCCTCGACGTCACGATCAAGAAGATCCCGCAGAAGGACCGCCACCTCGCGATCGCCTCGGGCGACGTCCAGTGCGCGGCGACGACGGTCGAGACGTGGATCGGCTGGAACGCCGCCGGCGTGACGACGACGCAGATCTTCCAGCTCGACAAGAGCTTCGGCGCCGACGGCATGGTCGTGAAGCCCGGCATCGCGAAGATCAGCGACCTCAAGGGCAAGACCGTCGCCGCGAGCCCGCCGGGGACGTCGCCCTACTTCGCGCTCGCCTGGATGCTGAAGAAGAACGGCCTCTCGGTGAAGGACGTCAAGGTCGTCAACCTCGAGCCGCAGCCCGCCGCCAACGCGATCATCGCCGGCACCGAGGGCATCGACGCCGCGATGACGTACGAGCCGTACCTCTCGGCGGTGCGCGCCAAGCCCGAGGCCGGCAAGATCATCGCGACGACGCTCGACTACCCGATGGTGATGGACACGTTCGGCTGCACGCCGAAGTTCCTGAGCGAGAACCCGAAGGCGGCGAAGGCGCTCGCCGACAGCTACTTCGAGGCGGTCGACATGATCAAGGCCGAGCCGAAGAAGAGCTTCGAGATCATGGGCGCCGACGTCAAGCAGAGCGGCGAAGCGTTCGAGAACAGCCAGAAGTACCTGCGCTGGCAGGACCGCGCCGCCAACCAGAAGTTCTTCGCCGGCGAGCACGCGCAGTTCAGCAAGGAGGCCGCCGACCTGCTGATGGAGGCGGGCATCATCAAGTCGATTCCCGACATGACGAAGCTCGCGGACACGCAGTTCATCCGCTGATGTGACCGACGCGACGATCGGCGTCGACCTCGGCGGCACGAAGGCGCTCTTCGTCCGCGGCGAGCGCGCGAGCCGCATCGACACCGGCCCGGCGTTCGCTCCCGACGATTTCGTGGCGCGGCTCGCGTCGTTCGTCGCCGGCGATGGCGAGCCGCCTTCGCGCATCGGCATCGCCGTTCCCGGCCTCGTCGACGGCGACGGCCGCGTCGTCGCGTGCGACGTGCTGCCTGCGCTCGCCGGCTGGTCGCCGCGCGCCACGCTCGCCGGCCTCGGCGTCGCGCACGTCGCCGTCGTCAACGACGTGCGCGCTGCGTTGATCGAGGAGATGCACGACGCCCCTCCCGGTGTGACCGCCGCGGTCGTGATGGTCGGCACCGCCGTCGGCGCTGCGTTCGTCGCCAACGGGCAGCCGCTGCTCGGGACGAGCGGATGGGCGGGCGAGCTCGGCTACTTGCCGTGCACGTTCGGCGACGAGGTGAAGCGCCTCGACGACGTCGCCGGCGGCGCCGCGATGGCGGCGCGGCGCGGTGTCGATGGACAGCGGTTCGCCGAGCTGGCGCGCGCCGACGACGCCGCAGCGCTCGAGATCATTCGTGTCGGTGGTGCTGCGCTCGGCACCGCGATCGCAGCGGTCGTCAACCTGCTGAATCCGTCGCGCATCGCGCTCGGCGGCGGCGCCGTCGCGCTGCCCGGATACTGGGACGCACTCGAGCGCGCCGCCGAACGCCACAGCATCCCGGAGCTGTGGCGCGACTGTCGGCTGGCGCGAGTGCGCAGCGGCGAACGCGTCGTCGCACTCGGTGCAGCACGAGCGGCAGCGAGCGACCCCGCTGGCAACGCGGCCGCGCCTCGACGATGAAGCCGTTGACACCCGTCGCGCCAGGCGCACGCCTCGCGCTCGGCATCGCCTTCTTCGTCGTCTTCGTCGCCGGCTGGTCGATCGCGACCTTCGGCGGCTTCGTTTCCAAGACGTTCCTCGCCGATCCGGTCTCGATGCTGCGTTCGGGCTGGACGCTGCTCGCCAGCCAGGGGTTCGGCTGGGACATCGGCTGGACCGTGTGGCGCGTCTTCGGCGGCTTCGCGATCGCGGCACTGCTCGCGCTGCCGCTCGGCGTCGCGATGGGCGCGTACAAGCCGGTCGAGGCGTTCTTCGAGCCGTTCGTGAGCTTCGCGCGCTACCTGCCAGCGAGCGCATTCATTCCGCTCCTGATCCTCTGGGCCGGGATCGGCGAGGCGCAGAAGCTCGCGCTGATCTTCATCGGCTCGTTCTTCCAGCTCGTGCTGATGATCGCGGTGATCGTCGGCAACACCCGGCGCGACCTCGTCGAGGCGGCGTACACGCTCGGCGTCGGCGACCGCGGGCTGATCCGCCGCGTCCTCCTGCCCGGCGCCGCGCCCGAGATCGCCGAGGCGCTGCGGATGGTGCTCGGCTGGGCCTGGACCTACGTCATCGTCGCCGAGCTGATCGGCGCGTCGACCGGGATCGGCCACATGATCACCGACAGCCAGGCGCTGCTGGCGACCGACCAGATCATCTTCGGGATCATCGTGATCGGCGTCATCGGGCTGATCAGCGACGTCGTGTTCGCGTGGCTCAACCGCCGCCTGTATCCGTGGGCGCAGCTCGGCCGATGACTCCGCTGCTCGCCGTCCGCGGCCTGACCCGCACCTTCACCTCGCGCGACGGCAGCGCGACGCCGGCGCTGCGGGCGACCGACCTCGACGTCGCCGAGAACGACTTCGTCACGATCCTCGGCCCTTCGGGCTGCGGCAAGAGCACGCTGTTGCGCATCGTCGCCGGGCTCGATCGGCCGAGCGCAGGCGAGGTGCTGCTCGACGGCCGACGCATCGAAAGCCCCGGCGCCGACCGCGGCATGGTCTTCCAGAGCTACACGCTGTTCCCGTGGCTGACTGTGCTCGACAACATCTGCTTCGGCCTGCGCGAGCGCGGGGCCGCGCGCGCCGAGCAGCTCGCGGCCGCCAACGGCTTCGTCGCCAAGGTGGGGCTCGTCGGCTTCGAGCACCACTATCCCAAGCAATTGTCCGGCGGGATGCAGCAGCGGACCGCGATCGCGCGCGCGCTCGCCAACAACCCGCGCATCCTGCTGATGGACGAGCCGTTCGGCGCGCTCGACCACCAGACGCGCGAGCTGATGCAGGAGCTGCTGCTCGGCATCTGGGAGGCCGAGAAGAAGACGGTCCTGTTCGTGACGCACGACATCGACGAAGCGGTCTTCATGGGCTCGCGCGTCGTCGTCATGAGTGCGCGGCCGGGCCGCATCAAGCTCGACCGCGCCGTGCCGATCGCGCATCCGCGCCACTACTCGGTGAAGACGAGCGCGCAGTTCAGCGAGCTGAAGGCCGAGCTCACCGAGCAGGTCCGGGTCGAGGTCAGGGCGGCGCAGGCGGAGGCGGCTGCAGCGCACTGACCGCCATCGAGGCGGCGGCGCGCGATCAGCGCGTCCTGCGCAGGGCGAGCGCGACGCCGGCGAGCGTCAGCGTGAAGGCGACGAGCTCGCGCGTTCCGAGCGGCTCGCCGAGCACGAGTGCAGCGCTGACGACGCCAATCACCGGCGTCAGCAGCGTCGCGAGCGACGCGGTCGTCGGCGGCAGCCGACGCAGGGCGGCGAACCACGTCATGTAGCACAGACCCATCGGCACCGCGGTCATGTACAGCATCAACGCCCAAGCGGTCGGGCTGACGTTTGCGATCGCGGGGTGCTCGAAGGCGAGCCCGAGCGCGACCATCGGCAGGCAGCCGAGGCTCAGCTGCCACGCCAGCGAAGCGAGCGGACGCAGCTCGATCAGCGGGCGCAACGCGACCGTGCTGAGCGCGAAGAGCACGGCGGAGCCGAGGGCGAGCACGGCGCCGACCTGCTGCTCGCGGTCGAGGTGAAAGCCGCCGCTGCCGAACAGCTGCCAGAGCCCCGCCATGCAGAGCGCGAGTCCCGCGATCGCGCGCAGCGACGGCCGCTCGCCGCGGATCGGCCAGGCCAGCAAGGTTGCCCACACCGGCATCGTGTAGACGAGGAGCGCGCACTGCCCGACGCTCAGCCAGCGCATCGCCACGGTCGCGAATCCCATCCAGGCGAACACGTTGAGCGCTGCTGCCGCGACGACGCGGCCGATCAGCGGACGCGGCACGACGAGCGACTGGCCGAGCAGCACCGTAGCGAGCGCGCACGCGAGACCGGCGACCGAGCCGGCGGTGCCGCGCGCGAAGAGCGGCGGCAGCTGGGCGAGGATCACCTTCATCGCGGGCCAGTTCAGGCCCCAGCCGAGCGAGGTGACGAGCAGGCAGACGAAGCCGAAGGTCGTGGCGCTCGGCCGCTTGGCGAAGGACATGGCGTCCGGACTATGCCGCGATCGCGCCGTCCGGCGCTCGCGGTCGTCGAGAAGGTCGTACGCTCTCGCCCTGGACCCGACGCCTTCCGCCACCGACCCCATGCACAAGCGCAACGCGATCCTTCTGCTCAACGTCGCCCACGCGGTCGACCACATGTTCCTGCTGATCTTCGCGACCGCTGTCGCGAGCATCGCCGCCGACTTCGGCTTCGCGCGCTGGGAAGACCTGATGCCGTTCGGCGTCGGCGCGTTCGTGATGTTCGGGCTCGGCTCGTTGCCTTCGGGCCGGCTCGGCGATCTCTGGGGCCGCCGCGCGATGATGATCGCGTTCTTCTTCGGCATCGGGGCGTCGTCGCTCGTCGCTTCGCTCGCACAAGGGCCGTGGCAGCTCGCTGCGGCGCTGACCCTGATCGGCACCTTCGCGTCGATCTACCACCCGGTCGGCATTCCGATGCTGCTGCAGGGCGCGGTCCGCCCGGGTGCGACGATCGGGGTCAACGGCCTCGCCGGCAATCTCGGCATCGCGGTGGCGGCGGCGCTCACCGGCCTCCTGATGCAATGGCTCGGCTGGCGCGCGGCGTTCGCGGTTCCCGGCATCGTCTGCATCGCGCTCGGCCTCGTCTTCATGCGCGTCGTCCCGCCCGAGACCGAGTCGCCCGCCAGGCGCAAGGGCGGCGCGCAGGTGCGGCTGTCGCGCGCGCAGGTGGCGCGCGCGCTCGCGGTGATGACCGTGGCGTCGGCGACCGGCGGCATCCTCTTCAATCTCACGACCAACGGCAACGCGCAGCTGCTGACCGAGCGCTTTCGCGGCGTGGTCAACGATCCTGCGACCCTCGGCCTGCTGCTCGCGAGCATCTACGCCGTCGCTTCGCTGGCGCAGGTCATCGTCGGCCGGCTGATCGACCGGATCGCGCTCAAGCCGCTGTACCTGAGCATGGCCTTGCTCCAGGTACCGGTCCTGCTCCTTTCCGCGCACGAGCAGGGCTGGTGGCTGTACGCCGGAATGCTCGGCACGATGATCTTCATCTTCGGCGCGATCCCGTTCACCGACGCGATGATCGTCCGCTACGTCGACGACCACATGCGCTCGCGCGTCGCGGGCATGCGTCTCGCGGTCTCGCTCGGCATCAGCTCGCTCGCCGTCTGGCTGCTCGGCCCGCTCGTGAAGGGCGTCGGCTTCGACACGCTGCTCCTCGTGCTCGCTGGCGTCGCGATGTGCACCGCGTTCACGGTGCTGTGGCTTCCTTCCGAGGCACCCGCGCGAGCGCCGGCGACCGCTTGATCGGCGGCCGGCTCGGCACTACGCGCCCGGCGCCGGCTCCGACAGGAATTCGCAGAGCAGGCGATGGAACTGGTGGACGCCGCGCTCGTGGGTCGGCGAGTAGCGGCCGTTGCGGTAGAGCCGTGATCGCAGCCCCCGCTGCACCGACTCGACGGCCGCTTCGTCCTCCAGCTCGACCTGGTCGAGCGCGGCACCCGCGCCGCTGCCGAGGCGGCTCGCATCGAGCACATAGCCGCGAAAGCGCACGCGCGTGCGGTCGGCGGCGAGCGGCTCGACGACGTTGACCGACAAGCCCCACGGGTAGACGTTGAGCATCAGGTTCGGGAACACCCACCAGTAGTACGCCGCGACGCGCTTGCCGTGGTCGGCCGAGCCCGGTGGCGGCGCGAACGCCGCGTCTTCGTCGCCGCGCGCGAGCGCCAGCTGCAGGTTGGCGTAGCGGCCGAGCTCGTACGTGTAGCGCTGCATGTCGAGCACCTGGTTGAGCGCCGGATGCAGGAACGGGATGTGCAGGCCCTCGAGGTAGTTCTCGACGTAGAGCGCCCAATGCGCGGCGATCTCGAACGCGCGGTCGCGCGAGGGATCGTGGCGCAGGTCGCCGAGCGGCAGCCACGCCAGGCGCGCGCGGATTTCGGAGAAGAAGTCGGCGAACGGCGCCGCCGGTGCGAGCGACGCGAAGCCCTGGCGTGCGAACTCGGCGAACGGAACGCGCGGCAGGTCGTCGGCGCGCGACGGAAACTCGCGCGCACCGTCGAAGCCGGGCATGAAGGTCATGCGGCCGGCGAGGTCGAATCGCCGCGAGTGGTAGCCGCAGCGGATCTGCTCGGCGCGGCACGGCGCGTGCACGAGCACGTTGCCGCGGTGCGTGCAGACATTCGAGAGGCAGCGCAGCTCGCCTGTTGCGTCGCGCGCGAGCAGCAGCGGCTCGGCGAGATGCCCCGGCAGCAGCTCGCGCGGCGAGAGCGATCCCGCGACGGCGACGTCGTCGAGGTCGCCGAGCCACTGCCACGTCCGCGCGAAGACGCGCTCGCGCGTCATGGCATGGACCGCGGGGTCGAGATAGAACCCGCTCGGCAGTGTTCGCGCCTGCGCGACGTCGGGGTCGATCGTGAAGGCGAACGCCACGGCGGGATTGTGTTCCCGCAACGTGCATGTCGACTCGGCTGGCACCTCGACGGCAGTAGCATGGCCCGACGGGCCATCGGGCGCGGTGCCCACGCGCGAGAACGGTAAGAAGGCACGAGCGTGCAGGACAGCCTGGAGATCGCGAGAGAGCTGGGGCTCGAGCTGCCGAGCCCGGCCTACCTCGCAGGCGTCGTTGTCTTCAGCCTGATCGGCATCGCGGCCTGGTGGTACGGCAAGCGCCGCGGACGATCACGCATGCGCTGGCTCGGGCTCGCGTTGATGCTCTACCCGTACGTCGTCTGGCAGACGTGGTTGTTGTACGTTGTCGGCGCGGGCCTTTCCATCGCAGCGTGGCTCGATCGTCCGTGACCGAATCCTGACGCACGGTTACCGCCCACGTTGTTCTGCCGGCCGCCGATCGGCAGATCGGCGGCCGGGGCCCGGATGGATGCCCTAGGCCCTTCGGCGCCGCCAGCCGATCAACGCGAGACCGACACCGAGCAGCGTCACGACCTCGGGCTCGGGAACCGCAGCGATCGCGCCGAACAGCCCCGCCGTCTCACCGTTGATGCCGTCGGCGAAGTAGAGCGTGTTGGCGTCGCCGCCGCTTCCTGCACCGCTGCCGAACATCAGCCCCCAGAGCCCGCCGGGCGTGTTGCCGGCGCCGACGTCGATCGCGATCGAGCCGCGGAACGTGCCCGTGACCGGATCGAACGCGTTGATGCCGCTGTGCCCGAAGCTGAAGTTGCCGACGAGCAGATCGCCGCCGAACGGACCGAACCCCGCCGGCGCGAGCGCGAGGCCCCATGGCGCCGCGAGCTGGCTGCCGCTGATCAGCCGCTGCAGGAAGCCGCCGTTCTCGTCGAAGACGCTGACGAAGCCTTGGCCCGGCGTTGCCGCGCGCTGCGCGACGAGCCCCGCCGGCGCGTACGTCACGTAAACCTTGCCGCCGATGTCCTGCACGTTGAACGGAACGAAGCCGGCGGGCAGCGTCGGGTCGCTGAACCCGCCGCCGCTGACGTCTGCGAACGTGCTGCTGAAGACATGGATGGAGCCGCCCGAGCTGTCGGCGGCGTAGAGACGCGTCCCCGCGCTGTCGATCGCGAGCCCGGTGTAGACGGCGCCCGGCGTCGTGACCTCGATCGACGACGACAGGCCACCCGCCCAGCCCGAGATCGTCCCGTTCAGGTTCGCGAACAGGAACCTCGCCGACGTGCCCGACGTGCCCGGGGTCAGCTGGAACGATGCCGTGTTGGTGTTGTTGACCTGGCCCGTCGGTCCCTGGGCCGGACCGGCGCCGAAGGTCGGGATCGCGACGAATCCGTTCGCGTTGATGCTGAGCACCTGGGTGACGTTGGTCGCGCCGGTGATCGCGTACAGCGTGCTGCTGTTCATTCCCTGGTCCGACGTCCAGAACGGGCTCGTCGGCGATCGCGAGATGCCCCACGGGTTGATCAGGCGAGGATCGGTGATCGTCGCGAGGCCCGGCACGCTCGAGACGAGGTTGGTCTGCGCGTACTGCGCTGCCGCCGGCAGCGGTGCGCCGAGGGCGGCCATGATCGTCAGCGCCGCGGCGGCGCCGGCGCGGGGTGCGTGCGAAAAGCCGAAAGAGAGCAAGGTCCGCTTCACGTCAGGTCTCCATGCGTTGTTGTTGCGAACGGGCGCGTGCCGCGGGCTTGCCCACAGCCAGCGTGCGTGAATGCGGACAGACGGCCGCCGGGTTCAAACGGGCTTGTCGTCGACAGGGGCATAGAGTGCGAGGCGATGGAAGCGACCGCCGATGCCTTCGCGGCGTGTGCGACCGCAGCCGACTGCGGCGACGCCGCGCTGATCGTCGACATCGGCTGGGTTCGAGCTTCGACGGATCGTGCCGTCGGGGGCGCTTCGGTCGGCCTCGAAGCGACGCCGTCCTGAAGTCGACAGCGTCGCCGCGACGCGGCGCTCGACTACGTCGTCGACGGCTCGACCGGCTCGCCGAGGTTCTGCATCAGCCGGTTCGCCCA
>DATJIM010000004.1:0-7698 GCA_035493195.1 Caldimonas sp. | reverse complement strand
CGCCGAGGAGCCGATCCGCGCTGCCTACCAGATCCGCTCGAAGCAGGCGCGCACGCAAGCGACGCGCGACGCTTACACGGCGACCAAGAACGCGCTCACCGCGGCCGGCACCGAGTTCGATCCGGTCAAGGTCGACAACCTCCTGTTCGACATCGAAGCGAAGGTCGTTCGCAGCCAGATCCTCTCGGGCGAGCCGCGGATCGACGGCCGCGACACGCGTACCGTGCGGCCGATCGAGATCCGGACCGGCCTGCTGCCGCGCGTGCACGGCTCGGCGATCTTCACCCGCGGCGAGACGCAGGCGGTGGTGGCGGCAACGCTCGGCACCGACCGCGACTCGCAGCGCATCGATGCGCTCGCCGGCGAGTACAGCGAGCACTTCATGCTCCACTACAACATGCCGCCGTTCGCGACCGGCGAGACCGGTCGTGTCGGCTCGCCGAAGCGCCGCGAGATCGGCCACGGCCGGCTCGCCAAGCGCGCGCTCGTTGCCGTGCTGCCCGACCGTACGGAGTTTCCGTACTCGATGCGCATCGTCTCGGAGATCACCGAGTCGAACGGCTCGTCGTCGATGGCGTCGGTGTGCGGTGGCTGTCTCGCGATGATGGACGCCGGCGTGCCGCTGAAGGCGCACGTCGCCGGCATCGCGATGGGCCTGATCAAGGAAGGCAACCGCTTCGCCGTGCTGACCGACATCCTCGGCGACGAGGATCACCTCGGCGACATGGATTTCAAGGTCGCCGGCACCACGTCGGGCGTCACCGCGCTGCAGATGGACATCAAGATCCAGGGCATCACCAAGGAGATCATGCAGGTCGCGCTCGCGCAGGCGAAGGAAGCGCGGCTGCACATCCTCGCCAAGATGCAGGAGGCGCTCGGCGGCGCGAAGGCCGAGGTCTCGCAGTTCGCGCCGCGCCTCTACACGATGAAGATCAACCCGGAGAAGATCCGCGACGTGATCGGCAAGGGCGGCGCGACGATCCGCGCGCTCACCGAGGAGACAGGAACGACGATCGACATCGCCGAGGACGGCACGATCACGATCGCGTCGACCGACGCCGACAAGGCCGAGCACGCGAGGAAGCGCATCGCCGAGCTCACCGCGGAGGTCGAGGTGGGCAAGATCTACGAAGGCCCGGTGACGAAGATCCTCGACTTCGGCGCGCTCGTGAACCTGCTGCCCGGCAAGGACGGGCTGCTGCACATCAGCCAGATCGCCAACCAGCGCGTCGAGAAGGTCACCGACTATCTGAGCGAAGGGCAGATCGTCCGCGTCAAGGTCCTCGAGACCGACGACAAGGGGCGCGTCAAGCTCTCGATGAAGGCGCTGCTCGATCGCGACGCGCCGCCGCCGCCGCGCGAACCCGCGGTCCACGAGTGATCGCCGCGGGCGCGTCGTCGTGAAAGCGATCGAGATCTCGGCGCCCGGGCCTGCCGACGTGCTGCGTCCGGTCGAGCGGCCCGACCCTGCATTCGGTGCCGGCGAAGCGCTCATCCGCGTCGCCGCGTCGGGAGTCAACCGGCCCGACGTGCTGCAGCGAAAAGGCCTCTATCCGGTGCCGCCGGGCGCGTCGGACATCCCCGGCCTCGAGGTCGCGGGAACGATCGTCGACGGCGATCGCGCAGCGCTCGCCGCCGCCGGCCTCGCCGTCGGCGCGCGCGTCTGCGCGCTCGTCGCCGGCGGCGGCTACGCGCAGCTCTGCGTCGCGCCGGTCGGCCAATGCCTGCCGAGCCCGGCGAACCTGAGCGACGTCGAGGCGGCGAGCCTGCCCGAGACGTTCTTCACCGTCTGGTCGAACGTCTTCGATCGCGCGCGGCTGCAACGCGGCGAGACGCTCCTCGTCCACGGCGGCTCCAGCGGCATCGGCGTCACCGCGATCCAGCTCGCGAAGGCGTCGGGCGCGACCGTCATCGTCACGGTCGGTTCGGCCGACAAGGCGGCGGCGTGTCGCGCGCTCGGCGCCGACGACGCGATCGACTACAAGAGCCAGGACTTCGTCGCCGAGGTGCAGCGCATCACGGGCGGCAAGGGCGCGGACGTCGTCCTCGACATGGTCGCAGGCGACTACATCGCGCGCGACATCCAGTGCCTCGCCGAGGACGGCCGCATCGTCATCATTGCCGTGCAGGGCGGGACCAAGTCGGCGGTCGACTCGGGCCTGGTGTTGCGCAAGCGCCTGACGATCACCGGATCGACGCTCCGGCCGCGGCCGGTCGCGTTCAAGGCGCAGATCGCCGCGTCGCTGAAGAAGACCGCCTGGCCGTGGCTCGAGGCGGGTGTCGTCAGGCCGGTGATCCACGAGGTGTTTGCCGCCGCGGACGCGGCCCGGGCGCACGAGCTGATGGAGTCGAACCGGCACATCGGCAAGCTGGTGCTGACGTGGTGACAAGCGCGCCGTCACGGCGCAAGCTCGTCGTCGGCAACTGGAAGATGAACGGCAGCGTCGCCGCCAACGCGGCGCTGCTCGACGCGCTGAAGGCGGCATCGCTCGGCAGCGCCGAAGTCTCGGTCTGCGTTCCCGCGCCGTACCTGCGCGACGTCGCGACGACGCTTGCGAAGACCGCGATCGCATGGGGCGGCCAGGACTGCTCGCAACACGCATCGGGCGCCTATACCGGCGAGGTTTCCGCCGCGATGCTCGCCGAGCTCGGCTGCCGCCACGTCATCGTCGGCCACTCCGAGCGGCGCGCGATGCACGGCGAGAGCGACCAGATGGTCGCCGCCAAGGCCGCTGCGGCGCTTGCCAACGGGCTCGTGCCGATCGTCTGCGTCGGCGAGACGCTCGCCGAACGCGAAGCGGTGATGACCGAGCGCGTCGTCGCGCGCCAGCTCGGCGCCGTCGTCGATGCGCTCGGCGCGCGCATCGACGACGTCGTCGTCGCCTACGAGCCGGTCTGGGCGATCGGCACCGGCAAGACGGCGACTCCCGCCGAAGCGCAGGCGGTGCACGCGTTCCTGCGCGGGCTGCTCGCCGAGCGCGGCGCGAAAGCCGCCGCGATGCGCATCCTCTACGGCGGCAGCGTCAAGGCCGACAACGCAGCGCAGCTCTTCGCCGAGCCCGACCTCGACGGCGGCCTGATCGGCGGCGCATCGCTCAAGGCAGCGGACTTCATCGCCATCTGCCGCGCCGCCGGCTGAAACAACGACAAGCAGAAAG
The DNA here is from genome assembly GCA_035493195.1 of Caldimonas sp. GTDB lineage: Bacteria > Pseudomonadota > Gammaproteobacteria > Burkholderiales > Burkholderiaceae_C > Schlegelella_A. Next base: position 4,540 of record DATJIM010000004.1, on the reverse strand, counting down.
TCGCATTGCATGAACATCGTGATGAACCTCGTCCTCGGCCTGCAGATCGTGACTGCGCTGGCCATGATCGGGCTGGTGCTGCTGCAGCACGGCAAGGGGGCCGACATGGGCGCGTCGTTCGGCAGCGGCGCGTCGGGGAGCCTGTTCGGCGCGACCGGCAGCGCCAACTTCCTGTCGCGCTCGACGGCGGTCTGCGCCGCGGTGTTCTTCATCTGCACGCTCTACCTCGCGTACAACGCCAACGAGCGGCCGCGTGCGAGCAGCGGGCGCAGCATCCTCGACAACCCGGCCGCATCGGCGCCGCTGGTGCCCGCGCCGGGAGCGCTCGCGATCCCCGGCCCTGCGAGCGGCGTGGTCGTGCTGCCGGCAGTGGGGGCGTCGACTCCGGCGACCGCGCCGGTCGCCGCTTCGGGAGCGGCCGCGATCCCGCAGAAGTAAGTTGCCTCTCGTTCGCTCGACTAGAATTCGAGGTTGCCCGGCGAGCCACTCCTCATGCCAACCGGGCAGCGAATAAGAACGCCGCCGACGTGGTGAAATTGGTAGACACGCTATCTTGAGGGGGTAGTGGCGAAAGCTGTGCGAGTTCGAGTCTCGCCGTCGGCACCATCTCAATGCAACTCGACCCCTACCTTCCCGTCATCCTCTTCATCCTGGTCGGGGTGGCGGTGGGCGTCGCACCGCAGGTGCTCGGATTCCTGCTCGGCCCGCGGCGGCCCGATCAGGCGAAGAATTCTCCGTACGAGTGCGGCTTCGAGGCGTTCGAGGACGCGCGCATGAAGTTCGACGTGCGCTACTACCTCGTCGCGATCCTATTCATCCTGTTCGACCTCGAGATCGCGTTCCTGTTCCCGTGGGCGGTCGCCTTGCGCGAGATCGGCGCCACCGGCTTCTGGGCGATGATGGTCTTTCTCGCCATCCTCGTCGTCGGCTTCGCCTACGAGTGGAAGCAAGGCGCCCTCGACTGGGAATGACGCGGGCCGTCCCCAACTACCAGCCATGAGCCTCGAAGGCGTCCTCAACGAAGGCTTCGTCACGACGACCGTCGACAAGGTCATCAACTGGTCGAAGACTGGTTCGCTGTGGCCGATGACGTTCGGCCTTGCGTGCTGCGCGGTCGAGATGATGCACGCCGGCGCGGCGCGCTACGACATCGACCGCTTCGGCATGCTGTTCCGGCCGAGCCCGCGCCAGAGCGACCTCATGATCGTCGCCGGGACGCTGTGCAACAAGATGGCGCCGGCGCTGCGCAAGGTCTACGACCAGATGGCCGAGCCGCGCTGGGTCATCTCGATGGGCTCGTGCGCGAACGGCGGCGGCTACTACCACTACAGCTATTCGGTCGTGCGCGGCTGCGACCGGATCGTTCCCGTCGACGTCTACGTTCCCGGCTGTCCGCCGACCGCCGAGGCGCTGCTCTACGGCGTCCTGCAGCTGCAAGCGAAGATCCGGCGCGAGAACACGATCGCGCGGTGAGCGCGGCCCGACGATGAGCAGGCTCGACACTCTGCAGGAAGCGCTCGGCGCGCGCCTCGGCGACCGCGCGAAGAAGACCGAGCGCGCGCTCGCCGAGCTCACCGTCACCGTCGCCGCAGCCGATTACCTGGCCGTCGCGACCGAGCTGCGCGACGCGCCCGAGCTCGCGTTCGAGCAGCTGATCGACCTCTGCGGCCTCGACTACTCGAGCTACCGCGACGAGCCCTGGGAAGGCCCGCGCTACTGCGTCGTCTCGCACCTGCTCTCTCTGACGCACAACTGGCGCGTCCGCCTGAAGGTGTTCTGCGCCGACGACGACGTCCCCCAGCTGGCTTCGCTGACGGAGGTCTGGAGCTCCGCCAACTGGTACGAGCGCGAGGCGTTCGACCTGTACGGCATCGTCTTCGACGGCCACGTCGACCTGCGCCGCATCCTCACCGACTACGGCTTCATCGGCCACCCGATGCGCAAGGACTTTCCGGTCTTCGGAACGGTCGAGATGCGCTACGACCCGGAGCAGAAGCGCGTCATCTACCAGCCGGTGACGATCGAGCCGCGCGAGATCGTGCCGCGCGTCATCCGCGAAGAGAACTACGGCGGAATGCACTAGAGCCGAAGCGACGTGGCCGACATCAAGAACTACACGCTGAACTTCGGGCCGCAGCACCCGGCGGCGCACGGCGTGCTGCGCCTCGTTCTCGAGCTCGACGGCGAGGTGATCCAGCGCGCCGACCCGCACATCGGGCTGCTCCATCGCGCGACCGAGAAGCTCGCCGAGACGCGGACGTACATGCAGTCGCTGCCGTACATGGACCGGCTCGACTACGTCTCGATGATGTGCAACGAGCACGCCTACTGCCTCGCGATCGAGAAGCTCACCGGCGTCGACGTGCCGATCCGCGCGCAGTACATCCGCGTCCTGTTCGCCGAGCTCACGCGGCTGATGAACCACCTCCTGTGGCTCGGCGCGCACGGCCTCGACTGCGGCGCGATGAACGTGCTGATCTACTGCTTCCGCGAGCGCGAGGACCTGTTCGACATGTACGAGGCGGTCTCGGGCGCGCGAATGCACGCGGCGTACTTCCGCCCGGGCGGCGTCTACCGCGACCTGCCCGACACGATGCCCCAGTACCGCGAGTCGAAGATCCGCGGCGCGAAGGCGACCAAGGAGCTCAACGAGAACCGTCAGGGCTCGCTGCTCGACTTCATCGACGACTTCTCGAAGCGCTTCCCGGAGAAGGTCGACGAGTACGAGACGCTGCTCACCGACAACCGGATCTGGAAGCAGCGGACCGTCGGCATCGGCGTGGTCGGCCCGGAGCGCGCCAAGAACCTCGGCTTCACCGGCCCGATGCTGCGCGGCTCGGGCGTTCTCTGGGACCTGCGCAAGCACCAGCCGTACGACGTCTACGACCGGATGGACTTCGACGTCCCGATCGGCGTCAACGGCGACACCTACGACCGCTATCTCGTCCGCATCGAGGAGATGCGCCAGGCCAACCGGATCATCCGCCAGTGCGTCGACTGGCTGCGCGTGAACCCGGGGCCGGTCATCACCGCCAACCACAAGGTCGCGCCGCCGCCGCGGATCGACATGAAGAGCGGGATGGAGGACCTGATCCACCACTTCAAGCTCTTCACCGAGGGCATGCGCGTTCCCGAGGGCGAGGCGTACGCCGCGGTCGAGCATCCGAAGGGCGAGTTCGGTATCTACATCGTGAGCGACGGCGCCAACAAGCCGTACCGCCTCAAGATCCGAGCCGCCGGCTTCCCGCACCTCGCCGCGTTGGACGAGATGGCGCGCGGCCACATGATCGCCGACGCCGTCGCGGTGATCGGCACGATGGACATCGTGTTCGGGGAGATCGACCGGTGAACGCTCCGGGCGAGACGAAGGCGCAGCTCTCGCCGAGCGCAGCGCGCGTGTTCGAGCGCGAGATCGCGAAGTACCCGCCCGAGCAGAAGGCGTCGGCGGTGATCGCCTGCCTCGCCGTGCTGCAACGCGAACACGGCTGGATCTCGCAGCAGAGCGAGGAGCTCGTCGCCGAGGCGCTGGGCATGCCGGTGATCGCCGTGCACGAGGCGACGACCTTCTACAACATGTTCAACCAGGAGCCGGTCGGTCGCTTCAAGCTCAACGTCTGCACCAACCTGCCGTGCCAACTGCGCGGCGGCAAGCACGCCCTCGAGCACCTGTGCAGCACGCTCGGCGTCGCCGAGGGCGGCACGACCGCCGACGGTGCTTTCACCGTGCAGCAGTCGGAGTGCCTCGGCGCCTGCGCCGACGCGCCGGTGATGCTCGTCAACGACGAGCAGATGGTGAGCTTCATGAACGATCAGCGGCTCGACGATCTCCTCTCCCTGCTGCGCGCGCAGAGCGCGCCCGCCGCGCCATGAACGCGCGCCTCGATCTCTCGCGCTTCCAGGCGACCGGCACGGAGACGTGCTTCCACGGCCGTCACATCGACGCGCAGATCTATGCTGGCCTCGACGGCAAGAACTGGCGCCTGAAGGACTACGAGGCGCGCGGCGGCTTCCAGGCTTGGAAGAAGATCCTCGAGCGTGGCGAAGGCAAGGGGATGACTCCCGAGCAGGTGATCGCCGAGGTCAAGGCGTCGGGCCTGCGCGGCCGCGGCGGCGCGGGATTTCCGACCGGGCTCAAGTGGAGCTTCATGCCGCGCCAGTTCCCGGGCGCGAAGTACCTCGTCTGCAACTCCGACGAGGGCGAGCCCGGCACCTGCAAGGACCGCGACCTCCTGATGTTCAACCCGCACATGGTCATCGAAGGGATGGCGATCGCGGCGTACGCGATGGGCGTCAAGGTCGCCTACAACTACATCCACGGCGAGATCTTCGAGGTCTACGAGCGCTTCGAGGAGGCGCTCGCCGAAGCCCGCGCCGCCGGCTATCTCGGCGAGAAGATCCTCGGCTCCGACTGCAGCTTCCAGCTGCACGCGTGCCACGGCTTCGGCGCCTACATCTGCGGCGAGGAGACCGCGCTCCTCGAGTCGCTCGAGGGCAAGAAGGGAATGCCGCGCTTCAAGCCGCCGTTCCCGGCGAGCTACGG
>DATJIM010000003.1:0-4564 GCA_035493195.1 Caldimonas sp. | reverse complement strand
TGGTTGCCGGCAGGTTGACCGTCGCGCTCGACTGGGGCGCCTTCTTCCTCCTGCGCATCGACGGCGAGCACGGCCGCGTCTGGCTGCCCGTGCAACGGCGAGGTCTCGAGCGCGACTGGCATGCGCTGCGCTGCGCGCTCTACTCGTCGCCGCGACCGACGGCGACGCCTGCGCAAACCGTTCCGCCCGCCGAATGAGCGCCGCCGACGCCGACGCCGTCCTCGTCGAGCGGGCGAAGACGGGCGACCGCACCGCCTTCGAGATGCTCGTCGTCAAGTACCAGCGGCGCATCGAGCGGCTGATCGGCCGCATGGTGCGCGACGTCGACCTCGTCCCGGACATCGCCCAGGAGACCTTCATCCGCGCCTACCGGGCGCTGCCCCAGTTCCGCGGCGAGAGCGCGTTCTACACCTGGCTCTACCGGATCGCGGTCAACACCGCCAAGAAGACGCTGATGGAGATGAAGCGCGACCCGATCGTCACCGAGGCGGCCCTCGCCGGCCGCGACGACGAGGACGACCAGGGCCGGCCGGACCGCGAGCCGAGCGACGCCGCCACCCCCGACGCCGTGCTGGCCAGCAAGCAAATCGCGGCGGCGGTGAACTTTGCCGTCGAAGCGTTGTCGGAAGAACTGCGGCAGGCGATCACGCTGCGCGAGATCGAAGGTCTCAGCTACGAGGAAATCGCCGCGCTGATGAATTGCCCGATCGGCACGGTGCGGTCGCGCATCTTCCGCGCACGCGAGGCGATCGCCGCGCGGCTGCGGCCGCTGCTCGATACCCGCGAGGGCGACCGGTGGTGACCGTCTAGCGAGGCTTGGTGTGACAATGGAAGGCTGGGTGAATCGCCGCCGAAAGGCGCGATTTGCGGAGTGTTGGAATGGCAATCGGACCGTTTGACGAATCGGCGAAGGAACGGCTGTCGGCACTCGCGGACGGCGAGGTCGACGGCGTGGACGCCGCGTCGCTCTGCACGGGCTGGGCCGCGGACGAGACCGTCCGCCGCGACTGGCAAGCCTGGCACCTGATCGGCGATGTCCTGCGCTCCGAAGACCTCGCTTCGGATCCGCGTCGCGACCGCCAGCTCTGCGCTGCGGTGCGCGCGCGTCTGCAGCACGAGCCTGTCGTGCTCGCCCCGGGCGCGGTGGCCGCCAGCCACCGCGGCCGCTGGGCGGTCGGCGGTGCGATCGCCGCCGGCCTCGTGCTCGCAGTCGGCACCTTCACGGTGCTTCGTCCGGGCGAGGATGCGCCGGTGCTTGCGCAAGGCGATCGACCGGCGGTCGTTCCCGTCGTCGTCGCGACCGCGCCCGCTGCCGAACAGCCCGCAGTCGAGGAGCCCGTGGTCGCCGACATGCGCATGATCCGCGACGCCCAGCTCGACCGCTATCTCACGGCGCACAAGCAGTTCGCAGGCACCTCTGCGCTCGGAGTGCCGTCGGCGTTCCTGCGCAGCGCGACCCTCGACACCGCGCCTCGCTGAGCGCGGCGCCCGTGTTTCTGCGCGCGCTGGCTTCCCTCGCTCTCGCCTCGACGACATTCGCGCACGCGGCGCCGGCGTGCGGGCAGCCGCTCGCCGCGGCGTCGGCGCCGCAGAGCGATGTCCGCAGCTGGCTGCTGCGCATCCACGACGCCGCCGGCCGGCGCAACTTCCAGGGCACGTTCGTCGTCAGCGGCGGCGGCAGCGTCGCCAGCGCGCGAATCTCGCACTTCTGCGAGGGGCCGAACCAGTACGAGCGGATCGAGTCGCTCGACGGCAAGCAGCGCAAGGTCTATCGCTACAACGACGTCGTCCACACCGTCTGGCCCGCGAGCCACATCGCGATGATCGAGCAGCGCGGCATGCTGAGCTCGTTCCCGGCGCTGCTGCAGGCGGGCGACGACGGCATCGGCGAGTGGTACGAGGTGCGCGCCGAAGGCAGCGATCGAGTCGCCGGCCACGACGCCGATGTCCTCGCGGTGCGCGCCCGCGACCCGCTGCGCTACGGCTATCGGCTGTGGGCGGACCACGCGTCGGGCCTGCTGCTGCGCGCCGAGGTGCTCGGCGAGAAGGGCGACGTCCTTGAGACGTCGGCGTTCTCCGAGGTGTCGATCGGCGTTCGACCGCAGCCCGAGACGGTCGTGCAGGCGATGAAGAAGCTCGACGGCTACCGTGTCGTCCGTCCGCTGCTGACTCCGACGCGCCTCGAATCCGAAGGCTGGACGATGCGGCAGGTCGCCCCGGGCTTTCGCCAGGTGAGCTGCGTCAGCCGGCAGATCGACCCGCTCGGCGAGACGAGCAGCGCCGCCGCGTCGCCGCCGGTCGTGCAGAGCATCTATTCCGACGGCTTGACCTACGTCTCGGTCTTCATCGAGCCGTTCCGGCCGGAGCGGCACACGAGGCCGATGATCGCCGCCGTCGGCGCGACGTCGACGCTCGCGCAGCGTCGCGGCGACTGGTGGGTGACGGTCGTCGGCGACACACCGCCGGCCACCCTCCGGATGTTCGCGGCCGCGCTCGAACGCAGAAAGCCGTAGGCTCTCGCTTTGCCCTTCGTCGTCGCATCTTCGGGTCCAGCCATGTCGTCCACGTCTTCGCCCCTTTCGCGATCGACCGCGCAGCGCCTCGCGCACGCGGCGGTCGCAGTCGCGTTCTGCATGTTCGCGTCGGCCGCGCCCGCCGCGACCAACGCACTCGGACTTCCCGACTTCACCGAGCTCGTCGAGAAGGTCGGGCCGGCGGTGGTCAACATCCGCACGATCGAGCGCGGCCGTCAGGCGCGCGGCGGATCGGGCGATCCCGAGGAGGACATGGCCGAGCTGCTGCGCAGGTTCTTCGGCCAGCCGCCGCCGGGGCAGCAGCAGCGTCCGCCGTCGCCGCGCCAGCTCCCCGACGAGCCGCAGCAGCGCGGCTTCGCGTCCGGATTCATCCTCACCGCCGACGGCTACGTGCTGACCAATGCGCACGTCATCGACGGCGCCGAGGAGGTGACGGTCACGCTCGTCGACAAGCGCGAGTTCAAGGCGCGAACGATCGGCATCGACAAGCGATCCGACGTCGCGCTCGTCAAGATCGAGGGCACCGGGCTGCCGACGGTGCGCATCGGCGACGTCTCGAAGCTCAAGGCCGGCGAATGGGTGATCGCCATCGGCTCCCCGTTCGGTCTCGAGAGCACGGTCACCGCAGGCATCGTCAGCGCCAAGTCGCGCGACACCGGCGACCTGCTGCCCTTGATCCAGACCGACGTCGCCATCAACCCCGGCAACTCCGGCGGTCCGCTCATCAACATGCGCGGCGAGGTCGTCGGCATCAACTCGCAGATCTACAGCCGCTCCGGCGGCTACATGGGGATCTCGTTCGCGATTCCGATCGACGAGGCGACGCGCGTCTACGACCAGCTGCGCGCGAGCGGACGCGTCATCCGCGGGCGGATCGGCGTCGTCATCGATCCGGTGACGCGCGAAGTCGCCGAGTCGATCGGGCTCGGCAAGCCGATCGGCGCGCTCGTGCGCTCGGTCGAGGCTGGCGGCCCTGCGGACAAGGCCGGCGTCGAGCCCGGCGACATCATCACGCGCGTCGACGCGCGTGCGGTCGACAGCTCGGTCGAGCTGCCGCGCATCGTCGGCAACATCAAGCCGGGGACGAAGGCGACGCTGCAGGTGTTCAGACGAGGCAGCACGCGCGAGATCCCGGTCACGGTCGTCGAGTTCGACACCGAGCGCGTCGTTGCGCGCGCGACTCCCGAAAGCGCGGCCAAGCCGTCCCCGGTCACGACCAGCATCGGGCTGGCGGTGTCGGACCTCAGCGAGGCCCAGAAACGTGACGGAAAGACGAAGAGCGGGGTCCGCGTCGACTCGGTCGACGGGGCCGCCGCCCGGGCCGGGATCCGGGAGAACGACATCATCCTCAGCCTGGACAACGCCGAGGTGACCGGGGCGAAGCAGTTCGAGGGCCTGCTCGCCAAGCTCGACAAGTCGAAGTCGGTCACCCTACTCGTCCGCCAAGGCGACGTCGCTCGCTTCGTGATCGTGCGTCCGAACCGATGATGCCGAGTGTGTGCGCCCGCAAACACCACATCCCGGAATCGAGGGTCCGAAGCCCTTCTAATTAGCACCGGTCGGAATGGCCGCGCAGCCTCCTCAGACGCTGCGCGGGGTTGAAATTTGCCCCCAGGACGTCCACAAGCCTTTGTGGATTTTCTGTGGACAAAAATCGTGTTGGCGCCCTGCAACGCAGAGAAATCAAGGCCCCGCGAGGCTTTTCGAAGGGGGCTTTTGAATACAATGAAGTCCCAACAAGCAGTTGCCATACGTTTTGTTGGAAGGCGCGTCATCTCTTCGACGTGCCTTTTTTTTGGCCCCTGCTGAGCGTCGCCGACGCGCTGCAACCGACGACTTGATTGGGATGGCGGCGCAGCGCCGCGCCGCCGTCGCGCCGCCCCCGGTCGAGCGCGCTCTCCCGCCGCCGTGAGCATGGATCAGATCCGCAATTTTTCGATCATCGCCCACATCGACCACGGCAAGTCCACCCTCGCCGATCGACTGATCCAGCGCTGCGGAGGCCTCACCGATCGGGAGATGGAAGCGCA
>DATJIM010000002.1:0-4576 GCA_035493195.1 Caldimonas sp. | reverse complement strand
GGCGGATGGGAATAGTAGAACCGCGCATAAAGCGGATCCGGCGTCAGGGTCGAGGCGTTGTCCTCGTGGAGCTTGAGCAGCGCCGAAGCGAGCGCCGCGCCGTCGGCGTGGCGCGACGCGAACGCGTCGGCCTCGAACTCGTCGCGTCGCGACCAGCCGGCGGCGATCGGCGACACGAAGACGCCGAACACCGACGACGCGAGCAGCAGCAGGATCAGCGCGAGCGCGTCGTTCGGCAGCACGAGGTTGGGTTGCACCGAGAGCCCGGTGTAGAACCAGCTGCGCGTCGCCAGCCAGCCGAGCAGCGCGAAGAACGCGAGCGTGAGCGCGGCCATCACGAGCAGGCGCTTCTTGATGTGGCGCAGCTTGAAGTGGCCGAGCTCGTGCGCGAGGACCGCCTCGATTTCGCCGGCCGCGAGTCGCTCGAGCAGGGTGTCGTAGAAGACGACGCGCTTGGCGCGGCCGAAGCCGGTGAAGTACGCGTTGGCATGCGCCGAGCGTCGGCTGCCGTCCATGACGAAGAGCCCGCGCGCGGCGAAGCCGGCGCGCGCCATCAGTGCCTCGACGCGCGCGCGCAGCGGCGCGTCCTTCAGCTCCTCGAAGCGGTTGAAGAGCGGCGCGATGACGCTCGGCACGACGACCTGCGCGGCGACGACGATCGCCACCCAGGCGAGCCACGCCCACAGCCACCATGCCCTTCCCGCAGCGGCCATGATCCAGAGCACGCCGGCGACGATCGGCAGGCCGATCACGGCGGAAAGCGCGATGCCCTTGGCGAGATCGGCGAGCCAGAGCCGCCACGTCATGCGGTTGAAGCCGAACCGCGCTTCGAGCCGGAACGTCGCGAACCAGTCGAACGGCAGTTCGATCAACGCGCCGATCGCCGCAAAGGCGGCGACGAGGGCGATCTCGTAGGCGAGCCCGCCGAAGCGCGGCGCGACGGCATCGCGCAGCGCCGCATTGAGGGCGTCGAGGCCGCCGAACAGCGTCCAGCCGAGCAGCACGGCAGCGCCCGCGACCATCTGCCAGTGCGCGAGGCGTGCCTTGGCGAGCGTGTAGTCGGCGGCGCGCTGGTGCGCCACGAGCGCAACGGTCGCGCGAAACGCCGCCGGCACCGCGTCGCGGTGCAGCGCGACGTGGCGGACCTGGCGCGCGAGCAGCCAGGTGCGCAGGGCGAGCGAGACGACCAACGCGGTCGCGAAGGCGAACGTCCAGAGCGAAGAGGACACGGCGGCCAGTGTAGGTCGGCAGCCGCCGGCCGGCAGTGCTGCGAGAATCGGCCGCCGGAGCCCATCGATGAGCGACGCACTGACCCTCGACGAGCAGAACCTCGTCTGGATCGACCTCGAGATGACCGGCCTCGCGCCGCAGACCGATCGCATCATCGAGATCGCGGTCGTCGTCACCGACGCGCTGCTCGGGCGGCGCACCGAAGGGCCGGTGCTCGCGATCCACCAGAGCGACACGACGCTGGCGGCGATGGACGCCTGGAACACGGCGACGCACGGCAGGAGCGGCCTCACCGACCGCGTCCGCACTTCGACGATCGACGAGACCGAGGCCGAGCGCCAAGTGATCGAGTTCCTGCAGCGCTACGTTCGCAAGGGCGTGTCGCCGATGTGCGGCAACACCATCTGCCAGGACCGCCGCTTTCTCGCCGTCACGATGCCCAAGCTCGAGGCGTACTTCCACTACCGCAACCTCGACGTCAGCACCCTGAAGGAGCTGGCGCGGCGCTGGCGCCCGGAGCTGCTCGGCGGCTTTCGCAAGCAGCAGGCGCACACCGCGCTTGCCGATATCCACGAGTCGATCGACGAGCTCGCCTATTACCGCGAGCATTTCCTGCGTGCCGACCCCGCGGCGGCGCAAGAGCCGGCGTCGCGGTAGAATCGCGTCTCGCTGCAATACGGCCTTCGGGCCACGCACATCGCGCTTGCAGCGATCCGTTCATCTCCTCTGACCGTCTCGGTCGTCGCCTGCTTCGCGCAGTGCGCGACGCGAGCTCTGCACGCAAGGTCGGCGGCGATGCCGTCGCACAGGCTCTCCGTGCAGGCTCCTTGTGGGCCGCGAGCCTTTCCTACGCGACCCGTTGCCTTCGCCAGCGAGGGCAGGCGCTGCCGCACACGAGCGGACAGCGCCACTGCAGAAGACTGTCATGACCTTCGATTCCCTCGGCTTGCCCGAGCCGCTCGCCCGCGCCGTCGCCGATGCCGGCTACGCCGCGCCCACTCCGGTGCAGACCGCGGCGATTCCGCCCGCGTTCGCCGGCACCGATCTCATGGTCGCCGCGCCCACCGGCAGCGGCAAGACCGCATCGTTCATCGTTCCCGCGCTTCAGCGCGTCCTCGCGGCGCGAGCCGACCCGACCCGGCGGCGCGAGAAGGGCATCGTCTACGGCCCGCGCGTCCTCGTCCTGACGCCGACGCGCGAGCTCGCGCTGCAGATCGCCAAGGCGGCGACGACGTACGGTCGTCACGTTCCCGGACTGCGCGTCGCGACCGTCGTCGGCGGCGTTCCCTACCCGGCGCAGATCAAGGCGCTGCGCGGCCCGCTCGACCTCCTGATCGCGACGCCGGGGCGCCTGCTCGATCACCTGCAGACCGGCAAGGCCGTGCTCGACCACGTCGAGATGCTCGTCCTCGACGAGGCCGACCGCATGCTCGACATGGGATTCATCGACGACATCACGACGATCGCCGACCACGTTCCGGCGGCGCGGCAGACGGTGATGTACAGCGCGACCTTCGTCGGCCACGTCGCCCGGCTGGCGACGAAGCTGTTGCGCGCGCCGCAGCGCGTCGACGTCGCTTCGCACACCGACACGCACGCGCACATCGAGCAGCGGCTGCATTGGGCCGACGACATCGGCCACAAGAACGCGCTGCTCGACAGCATCCTCACCGAGCGCGACGTCGAGCAGGCGCTCGTCTTCACGAGCACGCAGATCGACGCCGACCGCGTCGCCGATCGCCTCGCCGAGCTCGGCCACGCGGTCGCCGCGTTGCATGGCGGCATGCCGCAGGGCCGCCGCAACCGCGTGCTGCAGGGCCTGCGCTCGCGCCAGCTGCGCATCCTCGTCGCGACCGACGTCGCCGCGCGCGGCATCGACGTGCCGACGATCAGCCACGTCGTCAACTACGGGCTGCCGATGAAGCCGGAGGACTACGTGCACCGCATCGGCCGCACCGGCCGCGCCGGCCGCGACGGCCTCGCGGTGACGCTCGCCGAGCGGATGGACGCCGGCATGGTTCGCCGCATCCAGCAGTTCACGACGCAGCCGATCCCGGTCGCGACGATCGGCGGCCTCGAGCCGAAGCGCGCGAACCCGAAGGCGCTCGCGCAACGCTCGCACGCGCCGCACCGCGACACGGCGACGCGTCGCGACGCCGCGCCGCGCGGCAACCCGTTCGATCGTGCGCTGCCGGTGCGCGACACGCGTTCGGGTCCGAAGCGCCGGCCGGGCCCGGCGTTCCAGGGCCGCGGCAAGCCGCAGCGCTCGCGCGCTCGCTAGAGGCAGTCGCGCTGGAGCGGTCGCGCTAGAGGCGGCGCACCGTCACGTCGACCGTCATTCCGAGATAGTCGTCGCTGCCGCCGTACCAGCTGCCCGAGATCGGCGCCGCCTGCGACGGATCGCGCGCGATGCCGACGCGGATCAGCTGCGTGCCACCGAGCAGGTTGTTGGTCGGATCGAACGGCACCCAGCCGGCGCCCGGCAGGTACACCTGCACCCACGCGTGCGTGTAGCCGGCACCGACGACGTCGGTGTCGCCGCCGTCGTCGAGCGCCGGGTCATAGAGGTAACCGGAGACGAAGCGCGTCGCGAAGCCGAGCCGGCGCGCGGCTTCCATCATCAAGAGCGTGAAGTCGCGGCATGAGCCGCTGCCGAGGCGCAGCGTCTCGACCGGGCGTTGCGTGCCTTCCTCGTCGCGCGCCCGGTAACGCAGATGGTCGCGGATGTGCTGGTTCATCGCGACCAGGAGGTCGCGGGTTCCGGTCGGGCCGTCGCCGCGGATGAACTGGCGCGCCCACGCGGTGAGCTCGCCGTCGGGGTCGTCGTGGTACGGCCGCAGGTAGTGCTCGAGGTCGTAGCGCTCGTCGAGCGTGTATGCGAAGGGGTAGAGCTCGGCGCTCTTCGCGAGTGGCAGCTCGAGGTTGTTGCTGTGCGCGTGCTCGATGCGAAAGCTGCAGACGATCTCGAGCGTGTCGCTGTGCGTGAGCGGCTGCACGAGCGCGACCGAGTTCGAGAGCGGATCCTGGATCATGCGCACCGACGCCTCCGGAGTGACGTCGAGATCGGTCGCGAGAACACGCTGGTCGTGGCTGTCGCGCGGCCTGAACATGACGCGGTGCTCGCCGAAGCGCACCGGCTGGCGGTAGCGATACGTCGTCGTGTGCTTGATGTCGTAGCGGACAGGCATGGCGCGGCTCGCCCCGTTGCGGGGCGCGGCGGATCAGACGCGGAGCAGCTCGACCTCGAACAGCAGCGTCGCGTTCGGCGGGATGACGCCGCCGGCGCCGCGCGCGCCGTAGCCGAGCGCCGGCGGGATGACGAGGACGCGCGTTCCGCCTTCCTGCA
>DATJIM010000001.1:0-12364 GCA_035493195.1 Caldimonas sp. | reverse complement strand
CGCAGGTAGCGCACCGGAGCGTCGACGTTGATCGGCCGAACGCCGCGCCATGCGAGACGGACGGCCGCTTCGGTGTCGAAGTCGAAGCGGCGCATCCACCGCTGCCGACGCATCACGTCGACGAGCGGCGCGATCGGATAGACGCGAAAGCCGTACAGCGAGTCGGCGATTCCGGCGCCGAGCGTCTCGAGGTTGGTCCACGCGTTCGAGACGCGGCGACCGCGAACGCGCAGCAACGGCGCCGACGCGTCGAACACCGGCCTGCCGAGGACCATCGCGTCGGGATGCGCGACCGACTTCGCCATGAACGCCGCGATCAGGTCGGCCGGATGCTGGCCGTCGGCGTCCATCGTGAGCGCGTGCGTGAAGCCGGCCGCGTCCGCCGCCTCGAGCGCGTGCAGGACCGCAGCGCCCTTGCCCGCGTTCTGCGCCAGCACATCGACGCGCAGTCCGCCGTCGTCGGCAGCCATCGCACGCAGTCCCTCGGCGGTGCCGTCGCGGCTGCCGTCGACGACGACCCACACCGGCGACCATGCCGCGCGCGCCGCGGCGACCGTCGAATAGACGAGCGGGCCGGTGTCGTAGCTCGGGATGACGACGACGTGCGTCGACGACATCGCCGGCCCGCTCACCGGCCGAGCTCCTCCGCGAAATAGCGCTCGATGCGCTGCAGCAGCGCGCGGTGGTCGGCGTCGGCGGCGAAGCGTCTGCCGAGACGAACGCGCATCCGCACCGGCACCGGTGGCGCCTTCAACAGCGGCCAGCCCTTCATCAGGTACGGCGACGACGTCTCGATGACGACGGTCTGGATCGGCACGTCGGCGAGGTGCGCGATCAGCGTGATGCCGGGCTTGAACGCGTTGATCGGCGAGGTCACGGTTCGCGTGCCCTCGGGGAAGAGAACGAGCTGGTTGCCTTCGCGCAGGCTCGCGACCGCATCGCGCACCATGCCGCGGCCGACGTCGTTGCGGATGTACTGCGCCAGCCGCGCCCCGCTGCCGAGGAAGACGTTGCGCAGCAGCTCTGCCTTCATGACGCAGACGCCGCGCGGCAGCCGCGCGACGACGACGAGCGCGTCGAGCATGCTCGGATGGTTGGCGGCGACGATCAGGCCGCCCGGCTCGTCGCGCAGCGCATCGAGCGCCGTCGTATCGAGCTCCATCAGGCCGAATCGCTCGGCGGTCGCCCACGCGGACCGGTAGACACGCGAGATGGCGGCGCGGCCGACGCGGCCGCCGACATCACGCGGCAGCACGATCGCGCACAGCGACGCGACGAGATTCCAGGCGAGCGACATCGCGCCGAGCTGGACGAGCACGCACGCGAACAGCAGCCGGTCGAAGAGCGCCGGCGACTGCGTTGCCGCGCCGCTCAGTCGTCGGCTTTGACGCGCTGGCTCGAAGTCGCGAAGATCCATGAGATTCCGAAGCCCGCGGTGACGGTGCTTTCGCGGCGAACGAGTGGACTCGGAGCGAACACCGCTCCGTGCAGGTTGTCGTAGCGGACGAACGCGCCGAACCACGTCGTCGTGCCGAACCGGCGCGAGAACGCCGCCGTCGCACGCCAGCCGGCGTAGCCGCCGGGAGCGTCGTACGCCGCGCGGGTCGCGGTCGCGAACTCGGGAGCGACGCTGTAGAAGTAGCCGTGGTAGCGGTGGTCCGCGAACAGCGGCCCGGCGAGCAGCCCGAGGTTGCCGCGGCCGGGCAAGCCGCTGATGTCGAGGTTGAGGTTGGGCGAGAAGGTGAGGCCGATCGCGCGCGGCGAGCGTTCGAGCGTGATCGCCTCGCGCACCGGCATGCGCAGGTCGAGCTTGAATCTGCGATTGGCCGACTGCCAGAGCTCGACGATGAAGCTCGGACCGATCTCGAACGTTCCGGCCAGGTCGGGCATGCCGCTGCGCGCGCCCTCGGCCTCGCCCTTGGTCGGCACCGAAGCGCCGAGGCTCAAGTCGACGGTGAGCTTCTTGCCTTCGAAGAGGACCGCACGCGCTCCCTCGCGGTCGGCGCGCAGGATCGGGCCGCGGTAGGCGACGAAGGGGATCGGCAGCACGTAGGTGTTGGTGTGGTCCGAGCCGCGATAGTCGTCGAAGCGAAAGCCGGCGACGCCGACACCGAGCTCCCAGAGCGGCAGCGTGCCCGCTTCGTCGGCTGCGGCGCGCGTGACCGGCCCCTCGACCGGCGGCGCCGGCAGCGGAATCTCGTCGGCGCGCGTCGACGTCGCGGGCACGGCGGCGCCGAGCGCGACGAGCGACGCGGCGAGGCGGCGTCGCCGAGCTGCCGGACGCCTCACGGTGCCTGGACCTCGACGTCGCGGATGTTGACCCGGCGGCGCTTCCATGCCCGCACGGTGCGGCCGAGGTTGCCGATCGAGACGAGGTAGTAGAGCGCCTTCAGCGCCCCGATCGAGCGCCAGATCGGCGTCTTGCCGTAGATGTCGCCGGCGAGCAGCGAGATCAGCGCCTCCTTGACGCGGAACGGGTTCTGCGGCGACATGAAGAATTCGCGCATCGTCGGGTTGGTGACGCGAAAGATGAACCAGGAGAATTCGCGCGGGCCATGGCGCACGCTGCGGTCGAACGCGCGGCGCAGCGCCGCGGCCTCGCGCCTGCCGTCGAGCACGGCCTCGACGACGCCGACGCCGTCGAACGCGCTCTGCATCGCCAGGTAGACGCCCGACGAGAACACCGGGTCGACGCACGCGTACGCGTCGCCGATCATCAGGAAGCGCTCGCCGCTGCTCTTCGCGCTCGCGTACGAGTAATTGCCGGTCGCGGTGACGCGGCCTTCGACGAGCGTGGCGCCGGCGAGGCGGGCGGCGAGCGCCGGGCACATCGCGATCGTGTCGGCGAAGAATTCGGGCAGCGGCTTCTTCCGCGACTTCAGGTAGTGCGGCCAGCACACCGCGCCGATGCTCGTCGTGCCGTCGGCGAGCGGGATGAGCCAGAACCAGCCGTGCTCGAACCAGAAGATCGTGATGTTGCCCTCGAGCTTGCCTGGCAGCCGCTCGGCGCCGGTGAAGTGGCCGTACAGCGCCGAGCTGTTGTGGCGCTTGTTCTTCTCCTTGCAGCGCATCTGGTTGGCGAGCAACGTGTCGCGCCCGGAAGCGTCGACGACGAAGCGCGCCCGCCAATCGACCCGGGCGCCGTCGTCGAGCTCGACGACGACCGTCGCACCGTCGCCGTCGAACGCGACCTCGCGGACACGCTGACCTTCGAACGTGCGCGCGCCCTTGGCGGCGGCGTCGCGGAAGAGCAGCTCGTCGAGCTCGGAGCGGCGCACCTGCCACGCATACGGCATCGACTTGTCCCACGCCTCGCTGAACTCGATGAACTGGCGATGATCGTGGTCGGGCGAGACGAACTCGACGCCGAACTTGGTCATCCCGATCGCCTCGACCTGCTCGCGAACGCCGAGGCGCTCGAACAGCGCGGCGTTGGCAGGCAGCAGCGACTCGCCGATGTGAAAGCGCGGGTGGTGGGCCTTCTCGATGACGACGACATCGCGGCCGGCGGACGCGAGCAGCGCCGCGATCGTCGAGCCGCCGGGGCCGCCGCCGACGACGAGGACGTCGCAGCGACGCTCCTCGCCGCTTGCGGCCGGATCGGCACGGGTGGACAGGGGCTGCACGGGCCGGAATCTCCAGTCGACTTCGTCGCGCCGCGCCCCTGCGTGGCGGCGTTCGCGCCGATGACGGCGGGATTTTAGTCAACCTCTCCCGCCGCCCGCCGCACCCGATTCAGGGGAAGAAGTCGACCGCTCCGGTCTGCAGCTCGTACATCGCGCCGGCAATCTTGATCGCGCCGTCGGCTTCCATCTCGCGCAGGACCCCACTGCGGCCGCGGATGTCGGCCATCGTCAGCGCGACGTTGGTTCGCGCGACGGCGTCGACGAAGCCGTAGTTGCTCGCGTTGCGCGCCCCGTCGTAGTCGGTCGCCTTGATCGCCGGCTTGATCTTCGCCAGCAGGCCGGTGAGGTTGCCGAGCTCGGCGTTGTCGATCGCGCCCTTGATCGCGCCGCACGCGGTGTGGCCCATCACCAGCACCACCTTCGCGCCTGCGACCTTGCACGCGAACTCCATGCTGCCGAGGATGTCCTCGTTGGCGATGTTGCCGGCGACGCGGCAATTGAAGATGTCGCCGATGCGCAGGTCCATGATCGTCTCGGCAGGCGCCCGCGAGTCGATGCACGACAGCAGCACGGCCGCCGGGTACTGGCCCTTGGCGGTCTTCCTCTGCTGGGCGAGGTAGTCGTGGTCCTGGCGCTGGCCGGAGCGGAAGCGCTGGTTGCCGGCCTTCATCGCCTGCACGATGTCGTCCGGCTTCATCGCGTCGCGAACCGACTTCGTCAGCACCACCGCGTCGGCGCGCAACGCGAACCCGAGGCCGCCGAGCGCAGCGAAGGCGCCGGCACTCGCGCGCAGGAATCCTCGCCGGCTGTGCGCGGCGCACCCGCAAACCATCTCCGTCATCGAGACCTCCTGGCGTCTGAGTCGGCCGGTAGGCTAGCACCGGGTGAAGCCGAAGGCGACCCTTCGAGCAGCACGGAGACGTTTGTCGGCGCGCATGCAACAGAGCACTGGCAGGCGGCGCCCGTACCATCACGGCAGCAACGGAAACTTCATGTCCGCATCGGCAGACGACACACGGCCGCGCACGAGCGGAGCCTGGCAGCGTTGAGAACGCTGTCGGGCCTTTGCCTCGCCACGCTCTTGCTGCTCGGCGGCTGCGCCGGTCTCCCGGTCGACTACCCGCGCACCGAGTCGCATGCGCTCGAGGGCACCGCGACGACGCGCCTCGGCCGCGCCGGCGAGAGCGCGCTGAAGGCGCACCCTGGCCAGAACGGCTTCCGGCCGCTTGCCGACGGCGTCGACGCGCTGCTCGCCCGCATCCATCTCGCCGATGCCGCCGAACGTTCGCTCGACCTCATGTACTTCAGCTGGCAGGACGACCGGATCGGCCGGCGCCTGTTCAAGGCGCTCCTGAGCGCGGCCGACCGCGGCGTGCGCGTGCGACTGCTGCTCGACGACATCGGCACGAAGGCCAAGGACGACGACCTGCTTGCGCTCGACGACCATCCCGACATCGAGGTTCGCCTCTTCAACCCGGTCGCCGCGCGCGCGACTCCGCTGCTCGGAGCGCTGAGCGAGTTCAACCGGGTGAACCGGCGCATGCACAACAAGGCCTTCGTCGCCGACAACCAGCGTGCCATCGTGGGAGGCCGCAACGTCGGCGAGCAGTACTTCGACGCCCACGAGGCGTGGAACTTCGAGGACCTCGATGTTCTCGTCGGCGGGCCCGTCGTCGCCGAAGTGTCCAAGGTCTTCGACCTGTTCTGGAATGCGCCGATGTCGTATCCGATCGGCGCGCTCACCGCCAAAGGCGACGCGTCGACGCGCCTCGGCGCGCTGCGCGCCAGGTTCGCCGCGTCGGTGGAGGCCAAGCGCGACAGCGCCTATTCCGCGCGCGCCGCGGCGCGGGCCACCGAGCTCCTCTCGCTCGTCAGCCCCGGCGAGTTCTGGGGCGCCGCCCGGCTGATCTTCGACGATCCGTCGAAGGTCACCCGCACCCGCGTCGACACGACGGGCCACTTGATGCCTCAGCTGCAGGCGCTCGACAGCGAGCTGCGAAGCACGCTCACCGTCGTGTCGCCCTACTTCGTTCCCGGCAACGCCGGCGTCGATTGGCTGGCCGGGCTGGTCAGGCGCGGCATCGGCGTGACCGTGCTGACGAACTCGCTTGCATCGACCGACGTTCCCGCCGTCCACTCCGGCTACCGGCGCTACCGCGAGGCCCTCGTCGACGGCGGCATCCGCCTCTTCGAGCTCAGGCCCGATGCGTTCTTGGTGCCCCACGACACCAAGGACACGGAGCATCTCAGTGGCTCGGAAGCATCGCTGCACGCGAAGACCTTCTTCTTCGACCGCCGAGCCGTCTTCATCGGCTCGCTCAATCTCGACCCGAGGTCGGTCCTGCTCAATACCGAAATCGGCGTCATCTGCGAGAGCGCGCCGATGGCCGAAACGCTGCTCGGCGAGCTCGAGCCGAGGCTCGATCGCGTCGCGTGGCGGATCGATCGCGAGATCGACGGTTCGGGGCAGTCGCGCATCGTCTGGATCGAAACCCGCGGCGACGGAATCCGACGCCGCACGAGCGAGCCAGAGGCGTCCGCCTGGAAAAAGCTCGTGGTCTGGTTCCTGGGGCTGCTGCCGATCGAATCGCAGCTGTGATCGATCGGCTTGCGCGGCTAGCCGATCGCCCGCGAATTCGCTTCGACCCAATCGCGGTACGGCTGCCAGGCACGCTCGACCGCGATCGCGTGGATCGCCGGCAGCTCGTACGGGTGGAGCTCGCGGATCGTCCGCTCGGCATCGTCGTAGGCGACGCTCGCGACCTTGAAGAGGATGCGAAGCTCGGCGCCTTGCTCGACCCTCCCCTGCCACGCGTAGACGCTCTCGATCGCCTCGATCTGCGCGCACGCGGCAAGGCCGCGCTCGACGAGCGTGCGTGCGAGCCGCTCGGCATCGCCACGCTCGGCGACGGTCGTGACGACGAGGAGGAACTCGGCCACAGCGCCGCTGGCCCGCGGCCTATTCGCCGAGATACGCGGCGCGCACCTTGGGATCGGCGAGCAGCGCCTTGGCGTCGCCGCTCATCGTCACCTCGCCGCTGTCCATCACGTAGCCGCGCGAAGCGAGCTGCAGGGCGCGGCTCGCGTTCTGCTCGACGAGCAGGATCGTCGTGCCCTCGCGGTGGATGTCCTCGACGACCTCGAAGATCTTGTCGACCATGATCGGCGAGAGGCCCATCGACGGCTCGTCCATCAGCAGCACCTTCGGCCGCGACATCAGCGCGCGCCCCATGGCGAGCATCTGCTGCTCGCCGCCGCTCATCGTGCCCGCGAGCTGGTGGCGGCGCTCCTTCAGGCGCGGAAAGGTCGTGAAGACACGCTCGATGTCGGCGCTGATGCCGGGCGCGTCGTCGCGGACGAACGCGCCCATCTGCAGGTTCTCGACGATCGTCATCCGCGCGAACACGCCGCGGCCTTCGGGGACCATGACGAGGCCCTGCTTGACGAGGTCCCACGCGCCCTGGCCGCGAATGCTGCGGCCCAGGAATTCGATCTCGCCGCCGGCGGCGGGCTGCGTTCCCGTGACCGCCTTCAGCGTCGTCGTCTTGCCGGCGCCGTTGGCGCCGATGAGGCTGACGAGCTCGCCCTGGCGGACCTCGAACGAGACGCCCTTGACCGCCTGGATGCCGCCGTACGCGACCTTGAGACCGTTGACGCGCAGCAGCGCCGCCGCGCCGGTCGCGCCGCTTTGCCCCGTTGCCGCCGTCGCCATCGTTCAGTGCGCCACGTGGCTCGAACCGAGGTACGCCTCGATGACCTTTTCGTTGCGCTGCACCTCGGCTGGCGTCCCTTCGGCGATCTGCTTGCCGTAGTCGAGCACCGTCACGCGGTCGCACAGGCCCATGACGAGCTTGACGTCGTGCTCGATCAGCAGGATGGTGCGGCCGTCGTTGCGGATCCGGTCGATCAGCAAGCGCAGCGTCACCTTCTCGGTCGTGTTCATTCCCGCCGCGGGCTCGTCGAGCGCGATCAGCTTGGGATCGGTCGCGAGCGCGCGCGCGACCTCGAGCCGACGCTGGTCGCCGTAGCTGAGTGTGCGCGCCTTGTATTCGGCGAAGGCCGCGATGCCGACGTACTCGAGCAGCTCGCGGGCGCGCCGCGCGATCGCCGCCTCCTCGCTGAGGAAGCCCTTCGTTCGCAGCACCGCGCCGACGAGGCCGGACCTCGTCCGCACGTGGCGGCCGACCATCACGTTCTCGAGCGCGGTCATGTCGGAGAACAGGCGGATGTTCTGGAACGTGCGCGCGATTCCCGCCTTGGCGACCTCGTGAACCGCGCTCGGCCGGTACGGCTTGCCGCCGAGCTCGAACGATCCCGAGTCGGGCGCGTAGAGGCCGGTGAGGACGTTGAAGAACGTCGTCTTGCCGGCGCCGTTCGGCCCGATCAGGCCGTAGATCTGCCCCGGCTCGATCGTGATGCCGACGTCCGAGAGCGCCTGCAGACCGCCGAAGCGCTTCGACACCGAAGTGACGCGAAGGATCGGCTCGGGCATCGTCACTCGCTGGGCGCGATGTGGGTCGCCGCGGGCGGGATCTGGCGCGCCGCGGTGAGGTGCGCGTGAACTTGCTGGGGCAGCTCGCCGTCGATCGCTCCCGGAGTCGCCGTCGACTGCGGCGATGGCGCGCGCGCGCCGACCTTGCCGTGCTCGGGCGACGGCCACAGGCCGCGCGGCCGCGACAGCATGATCCCGATCATCGCGACCGCGATCAGGAGCTGGCGCAGGATCGACGCGTCGAGGCGGCCGTCGGTCATCTCCTGCAGCGGGCTGGCGACGTAGCGCAGCACCTCGGGAAGTGCGGCGAGGAGCAACGCGCCGACGATGACGCCGGGCAGATGGCCGATGCCGCCGAGCACGACCATGGCGACGATCATCACCGACTCGGGGAGGCTGAACGACTCCGGCGAGATGAAGCCCTGGAAGCTCGCGAACATGACGCCCGAGACGCCGCCGAACGTCGCGCCCATGCCGAACGCGAGCAGCTTGAGGTTGCGGGTGTTGATCCCCATCGACTTCGCGGCGACCTCGTCTTCGCGGATCGCCATCCAGGCGCGCCCGATGCGGCTGCGCTCGAGCCGCCAGCAGATGACGACGGCGAGCACGCACAGGACCAGCAGCACGAAGTAGTAGTTGGTGACCTTCGGCCACTCGAGGCCGAGAAAGCTCTGCGTCTGGCCGAGCGAGACGTCGAACATCCTGATCTCGTCGATGCCGGCGATCCCCTTGGGTCCGTTGGTGATGTTGACCGGCGCGTCGAGGTTGTTGAGGAAGACGCGCACGATCTCGCCGAAGCCGAGCGTCACGATCGCGAGGTAGTCGCCGCGCAGCTTCAGTGTCGGTGCGCCGAGCAGGACGCCGGCGCCGCCCGCGACGAGAGCACCGAGCGGGATGACGATCCACCATGGCGAGTGCAGGCCGTTCGGGAACGCGGCGGCGATCGCCGGGAAGGTGTCGGTGAGCTGCGGCGACGCCAGCAGCCCGAGGGTGTAGGCGCCGACCGCATAGAACGCGACGTAGCCGAGGTCGAGCAGGCCCGCATAGCCGACGACGATGTTGAGGCCGAGCGCGAGCAACACGTAGAGCAACGCGATGTCGATGATCCGCACCCACGCGTTGCCCGCCATCTGGACGACGAAGGGAAGCACGCAGAGCGCAAGCGCGGCGAGCAGGAACACGGCGAGCTTCTGCTTGCCGTCGGCCTCGGCGAAGGTCTTCATGCGCGGTCGGCGACGCGTTCGCCGAGCAGGCCCTGGGGCCTGAGCGTGAGCACGAGGATGAGGACGATGAAGGCGAAGATGTCTTGGTAGTTGCTGCCGAGGACGCCGCCGGTGAAGTCGCCGATGTAGCCGGCGCCGAGCGATTCGATGAGGCCGAGCAGGACGCCGCCGACCATCGCGCCTGCGAGATTGCCGATGCCGCCGAAGACCGCCGCCGTGAACGCCTTCAGCCCGGGCAGGAAGCCCATCGTGTGCTGTACCGAGCCGTAGTTGGCTGCGTACATCACGCCGGCGAGCGCGGCGAGCGCGGCACCGATCACGAACGTCGCCGAAATGACGGTGTCGGGCTTGACGCCCATCAGCGCGGCGACGCGCGGGTTCTCCGCGGTGGCGCGCATCGCGCGGCCGAGCCGGGTGCGGTTGACGAGGTACATCAGGCCCGACAGCGTCACCACCGTCGCCGCCAGGATCAGCAGCTGCACGTTGTTGATGACGGCTCCGAAGACCGTGTGCGGGTCGCCCGGCAGCAGGATCGGATACGACTTGTAGTTCGGCTTCCAGATGATCATCGCCAGCGTCTGCAGCAGCAGGCTCATTCCCATCGCGGTGATGAGCGGCGCCAGCCGCGGCGCGTTGCGCAGCGGCCGGTAGGCGATCTTCTCGATCGTGAAGTTGAGCACCGCGCAGACGACGACCGCGGCGGCAAGCGAGATGAGGAGCATCGCCCAGCCGGGCAGCCCGGACCCGGCGAGCAGCGTGACGACGGTCCAGCTCGTCAGCGCGCCGACCATCAGCACTTCGCCGTGCGCGAAGTTGATGAGGTTGATGATCCCGTAGACCATCGTGTAGCCGAGCGCGACGAGCGCATAGACGCTGCCGAGGACCAGCCCGTTGATGATCTGCTGGATGAAGGTGTCCATGTCAGTACCGCCGGGCCGCTCCAAGGTACTGACAGGCCTCGGAGGGCAGCGAACGAAGAGAGCGCCCGGGCATGATCATTCGCGCCGACTCTATTAGCAATTCCCCTGCCCTCGGCTAGGGTCGGACCCCATGGCTTTCTGACCGGAGACCGACCGGAGGAGGTTGACTTCGCCGCCGATGTGGACAACGCTCGCTCGCCGACGACGACCGGGGGGCGCCATGGCATTGCAGGGCAGGACCGTCTTCATTTCCGGAGCCAGCCGCGGCATCGGCTTGGCGATCGCCTGCAGGCTCGCCCGCGACGGCGCCAACATCATCCTCGCGGCGAAGACTTCCGAGCCGCATCCAAAGCTGCCGGGGACCGTCTTCAGCGCCGCCGAGCAGGTCGCCGCTGCGGGCGGCAAGGCGCTCCCGGTCGTCTGCGACATCCGCGACGAGGCGCAGGTTCTCGCCGCGGTCGAGCAGGGCGTCGCGACGTTCGGCGGCATCGACGTCTGCGTCAACAACGCGAGTGCGATCTCGCTCACCGACACGCTGCACACCGAGATGAAGCGCTACGACCTGATGAACCAGGTCAACGCGCGCGGCACGTTCCTGTGCTCGAAGGCAACGCTGCCGCACCTGCTGAAGTCGGCAAACCCGCACATCCTCAACATCGCGCCGCCGCTCGACCTCGACCCGAAGTGGTTCGCCGGCCACGTCGCGTACACGATCGCCAAGTTCGGCATGAGCCTGTGCACGCTCGGCATGGGAGCCGAGCTGAAAGGCCGCGGCGTCGCCGTCAACTCGCTCTGGCCGCTGACTGCGATCGACACCGCCGCGGTCCGCTTCGCGCTCGGCGGCGACGCGATGGCGGCCGAGTGCCGCAGCCCCGAGATCATGGCCGACGCCGCGCACGCGATCGTCTCGCGCCCGGCACGCGCGTGCAGCGGCAACTTCTTCATCGACGAGGAGGTGCTGCGCGCCGAGGGCGTCAGCGATTTCTCGCGCTACGCACCGCCCGGCCACGCCGGTCCGCTGCAGGCCGACTTCTTCGTCCCCGACGCCGTCTTCGCGCGCACGCCGACGGCGCTCAAGCCCGGCTTCTAGATCACTTCTTCTTCGCGCCGGCCGCTTCCTCGTTGAGGCGGCGCAGCTCGGCGAGGCGATCGCCGATCGAGATCTCGAGGCCGCGCGGCGCCGGGCGGTAGAACTCCTGCGCCTCCATGTCGTCGGGCCAGTAGCGCTCGCCGGCGGCGAACGCACCGCCCTCGTCGTGCGCGTAGCGATAGCCCTTGCCGTAGTCGAGGCCCTTCATCAGCGACGTCGGCGCGTTGCGCAGCCGCAGCGGCACCGGCCGCGTGCGATCGCCCTTGATCCAGGCGCGCGCCGCGTTGTAGGCCACGTAGACGGCGTTCGACTTCGGCGCCATCGCAAGATAGACGACGGCTTCGGCGAGCGCGAGCTCGCCCTCGGGCGAGCCGAGCCGCTCGTACGTCTCGGCGGCGTCGAGCGCGAGGCGCAGCGCGCGCGGGTCGGCGAGGCCGATGTCCTCGCTCGCCATCCGCACCAGCCGCCGCGCCGCGTAGCGCGGGTCGACACCGCCGTCGATCATCCGAACGAACCAGTACAACGACGCGTCCGGGTCGCTGCCGCGCACCGCCTTGTGGAGCGCCGAGATCGTGTCGTAGAACTGCTCGCCGCCCTTGTCGTAGCGGCGCAGCTGCTCGCCGAGCGCATGCTCGAGCGTCGCTTCGTCGATCGCCGCGCGCGCGGCATCGCCGGCGCTGTCGCGGCGCGCGGTGCGCACGGTCTCGACCAGGTTCTCGTAGGCGTTCAGCAAGCGCCGCGCGTCGCCGTCGGCGTAGCCGATCAGCCGCTCGCGCGCTGCCGTCGAAAGCGGCGGCGCCTCGAGCAGCGCCTCGGCGCGGTCGAGCAGCGTCGCGAGGTCGGCGTCGTCGAGCGGCTTCAGCACGTGCACGGTGGCGCGCGACAGCAGCGCCGAGTTGACCTCGAACGACGGGTTCTCGGTCGTCGCGCCGATGAAGGTGAAGAGCCCCGACTCGACGTGCGGCAGGAACGCGTCCTGCTGGCTCTTGTTGAAGCGGTGCACCTCGTCGACG